>JAHWJP010000017.1:0-7755 GCA_019348355.1 Actinomycetota bacterium | reverse complement strand
CGCCGGCATGCCGGTCAGCGGAGGCCGGCTCACGACCACGCTCGCCTGTGAGTCGACCAGCACCAGGATGGCCCGGCAGATCGTCCGGACCGCCCTTCTCGAGGCCGGCCAGTCGCAGTGGACCGACGCCGCCGAGCTCGCGTGCAGCGAGGTGGTCACGAACGCCATCCTGCACGCCCACACCGCCATCGAAGTGACCGTCGATGTCGAGCCGGACCATGTGCGGGTCGAGGTCCGGGACTTCAGTCCGGTCCTGCCGGTCCAACGCGACTACAACGAGCAGGCGACGACCGGACGCGGGATGGCGCTGGTCGCTGCGCTCACCCGTGACCATGGCATCAGCGATGTCGGACCCGACGGCAAGACCGTGTGGTTCACGATCGGCGGCGTGCTCGAGGAGCAGAGCGACGAGGCATTGCTGGCCGCGTGGGACGACGCCGAGTGGGATCTCGACGGCGTGACCGGCGATGTTCCCTCGACCACGCTCGGCACCACGACGGCCTGCCTGCTCGGGTTGCCGCCGACGCTGTGGCTCGCTGCCCGCCAACATCACGACGCACTGCTTCGTGAGCTCGTGCTCTACCTCGCCGAACACCCCGGACTCGAGGTCGACGTCCCGGCTACCGACCGAGCCCGGTTCGTCGTGTCGAACGCCGTGCTCGCCGCAATCGAGCACGCCCAGCGAGCCGGCACCGCTCGGCGGGTCCTGCCGGAGGGACACCCGAGCCCGCTGGCCGACGTCCCCGAACCGCTCGACCTGCAGCTGGAGATCTCCGCGGATCTCGGGCCCGCCTTCGGTGCGATGCAGGACACCCTCGACGCGGCGGAGGGACTCGCCGGGCAGGGCCGGTTGCTCGCCCGACCCGCCCTGCCGGAGATCATCGCAGTCCGCGACTGGGCGTGCGAGCAGATCACCGCCCAGCTCGACGGCGTTCCGTCGTCACCGTGGCCGGGCGCTGATCAGGACCGGTTCACCGTCGATGTGCACGACCGCGACAGCGAGCCGGACCTCGGCGGCTGGGACATCGGGGTCGTCCGCGACTCCGACCGGGGCGTCGTCGCTGCGGACGACGCCAACCGCATCGTCGCGGTCAGCCGACCGCTTGCGGACTTCGTCGGCTGGGACGTGGACGACCTCGTCGGACGCCGCGTCGTCACCCTCATCCCGCCTCGGCTGCGCGAAGCCCACGTGAGCGGTTACACCCGGCACCTCACCACCGGTGAGGCGCACGTGCTCGACATACCGCTCGTCCTGCCCGTGCTGCGCGCGGACGGCACCGAGGTGCCCGCCAGCTTCCTGGTGCAGCAGGCCCCGATGGCCCGTGGGCGCACCATGTACCTCGCCTGGATCGAGCCGGTCCCCGTCGACGGGGGCGAAGGTCTCGGGTCGCCGCTAACCTGACGTCGCTGACCCGTACGCGCCAGCTGCCCCGAAAGGAGACCGGTCGTGCCGCATGACGACCGGACGGAGGGCGTTGTCGCCCGACTGCTTCGTCGGTCGCACCTCATGCGCCCGGAGGATCTGCCGAGACTGGTCGACGAGGCCGCGCACTCGCTCGGAGCCAGTGGCTGCCGGATCTACCTGATCGCCCGCGACCAGCGCGCGCTCGTCCCGCTGATCGATGAGCTGCTCGACGCCGACTGCCACGGCCTGGACGGCACCCTCGCCGGACGGTCGTACCGCAACACCGAAGTCATCGCCAGCGCCGACGGGGGCCGGTTGTGGGTCCCGCTGCTCGACGGGACCGAACGCCTCGGCGTGCTGGAGGTGCTGACCAATGGCGGGGATGCCGGGCTGCTGCGCGAGCCGTTCCTGCCGCTCGCCGCGCTGATCGCCGAGCTCGTCGTGAGCAAGGGCCAGTACACCGACACCTTCGAGCGCGTCCGCCGAGCGCTGCCGATGGGGGTGGCCGCCGAGATGCTGTGGAGGCAGCTGCCGCCGTTGACCTTCGCCGCCGACCGTTTCGTCGTCACCGCCCAGCTGGAGCCGTGGAACGCGGTCGGCGGCGACGCCTTCGACTACAGCATCGACGGCGACATCCTGCGCCTCGCGGTCTTCGACGGGATGGGCCATGGCCTCGCGGCGACCCTGCTGGCCAGCGTCGCCCTCGCCGCCTACCGCAACGCCCGCCGCGCCGGCATGGATCTCGTCCTGACCGCGAAGGCCGTCGACGCGGTCCTCAGCGCGCAGTTCGGCCCCGAAAGTTTCGTGACCGCCGTGCTGGCAGAGCTCGATCTCACGAGCGGCACCCTGCGCACCCTGTGTGCCGCCCACCCCGCGCCGCTGCTGGTCCGCGAGGGCCGCTCGCTCGGCGAGCTCGACGTCGAACCCGGCGTCCCGTTGGGGTTCGGCGACCGCGAGGACACGATCGTCACGGCGTCGCTGCAGCCCGGCGACCGCATTCTTCTGTTCAGCGACGGCGTCATCGAGGCCCGTTCCGAGGCCGGTGAGTTCTTTGGCACCGACCGGCTCATCGACCTGCTCGTCCGGGAGGAGTCCCACCAGCAGCCGCCGCCCGAGACGCTCCGCCGCCTCATCGTCGCCGTCCTCGATCACCAACAAGGGGCCCTTCAGGACGACGCCACCCTGCTGATGCTGGAGTGGGCCGGCGACAGCCACGCCGTGCTGCTGCACTGAGGATGTCTCTCAGGCTGCTCGCGCCACCGAGCTCGGTGCCAAAGTCGACCGCGAATCGGGCGCTGATGGCACCGAGAACGGCGACGACGCGACCTGGGCGGCACGTCCCGGCGGCCCGGCTCAGAGGAGCAAGTCACAGGTCACATGGGTGCGCCGCCAGGGACTCGAACCCCGAACCCGCGGATTAAGAGTCCGCTGCTCTGCCAATTGAGCTAGCGGCGCGCAGTTGTGCAGGCCGCCACACTAGCAGCCTCCGTTCAGGCGCTGGCCGGTGGGAGCGGTGGCGCGGCGCTGTTGGGGCGCAACCCCTCGGCCTGCCTGGCGTCCCGCAGGAGCAGCTCGAACTCCTCCGGATGCGCTTCGGCCAGCGCCTCCTGGGCGGTGCGCCGGGCTCGGCGTTCACGGACCTCGAGGTCACCGCTGCCGACCGATCCGAGCAGTGGGCGACGTGGACCCGGCGCCGCCGCGGCCGGTGGGTCGGGTTGCCGGCGCGGCGCCGCCTGGGTGCGCTTCACCGGGGCCGCCTTCTTGCGCACCGCCTGCGGCACCGTGAGACAGACCTGGCAGGTGGTCGCCGTACCGTCGAATTCTTCTCCTGGGCGTACCTTCCGGCACGAATCGCACTTCCGCCAGCCGCTCACGGGCCCCCTTCGTTCTCCTTGCGGAACGCCTCCACCGTACGACGACGCCTGGCTCGTCGAGACGGCGGGCATACGGCGGGTTGGTCCGGCGGCGACGGCTGCCTCGAGGCGAGAACGTGAACCGCCGTTAGCATCCGACCATGCAGCGCACCCTGTACGAGGCCGACCACGAAGCGTTCCGCGACGCCGTCCGTAGCTTCATGGACAACCGGGTCGCGCCGTACCACGCCGACTGGGAGGCGGTCGGCATCGTCGACCGGTCGGTGTGGGTCGAGGCCGGCAAACAGGGGCTGCTCGGCACCGACGTGCCGGAGGAACACGGCGGCGGAGGTCGGAAGGACTTCCGCTTCAACTGTGTGCTCACCGAGGAGATCGCCCGGGTCGGCGCCAGCGGCTTGGGCTTCACCCTGCACAACGACGTCATCGCGCCGTACCTGCTCGACCTGACGACACCCGAGCAGAAGTCGCGCTGGTTGCCGCCGTTCGTCACCGGCGAACTGGTCACGGCCATCGCGATGACCGAGCCGGGCGCCGGGTCGGACCTGCAGGGGCTGCGGACACACGCCCGACGGGACGGCAGCGACTGGATCCTGTCCGGGTCGAAGACGTTCGTCACCAACGGCATCACCGCCGACCTGGTGCTCGTCGTCGCCCGGACCGATCCGGAGGCTGGGGCGCACGGCTTCTCGCTGCTCGCCGTGGAGCGGGGCATGCCCGGGTTCGAGCGGGGACGCAACCTGGTCAAGGTGGGTATGAAAGCGCAGGACACGGCGGAGCTCTTCTTTCACGAGGTACGCCTGCCCGCAGGCAATGTCGTCGGCACGCAGGGCGCCGGCTTCGGGCACCTCATGGACAGGCTGCCGCAGGAGCGACTGTCGATCGCCGTCGTTGCGGTCGCTGCGGCGCAACGGATCTTCGACCTGACGCTGGACTACTGCAAGGGGCGCGCCGCCTTCGGCAAGCCGATCGGCAGCTTCCAGCACAACCGCTTCGTGCTCGCCGAGATGGCCACCGAGATCGAGATCGCCCGCCACCACGTCGACAAGGCCGTGCTCGAGCACAACGCCGGTCGCTTCACCGTGCAGGACGCGGCGATGGCCAAATGGTGGACCACCGAGCTGCAGAAGCGGGTGGTCGACCAGTGCGTGCAGCTGCACGGCGGCTATGGCTACATGCTCGAATACCCGGTGGCGAAGGCCTATACGGACTGCCGGGTGCAGACCATCTACGGCGGGACGACCGAGGTGATGAAGGAGATCATCGGCCGGTCGCTGGGCGTGTAGGACAGACTGGCCTCGACAGCTTGCTCTCATGGTGGCCGACGAGGACCCTCTCAGGAGCGTCGAGGAGTACGGCGGGCGAGCAGCGCGGCCAGGGCCATCCGCCGCAGCAGCCGGGCCCGGACCTCGGGTGGAACCGCGAGCGAGCTGACCGCACTGCCGTTGAGCAACGCCAGGGCCAGGACGGCGACGCCGCGTACTTCTGCTGGCTCGAGATCGTCTCGCAAGGGCGCCAGCACCGAGGCCCACACGTCCTCGTACGCCTTCATCCTGCGGCGCAGGGAGCGGCGCACGCCGTCAGGCAGCGCGCGGGTCTCGCGGGTCCAGACGGCGATCAGTGCCCGCTCCTGCACGGCGAACTGCACGTGCAGGTCAACCAGCGCCTCCAGCGCGGACGAGGCACTGTCGTGGCTCGCCGGGATCCGGCGGGCGCCGGTGAGCATGCGGGTCATCCCGCGGTCGCACAGCTCGCCGAGCAGCGCCTGCTTGCCGGCGAAGTGCCGGTAGACGCCCGGCCCGCTGATCCCGGCGGCCGCCCCGATGTCGTCGATGCCGACGTCGTGGTAGCCGCGCTCGGCGAACAGCTGGGCGGCCGCCTCCAGGAGCTGCTCCCGGCGCGGCAGCGCTGTGCTCGTCGTCACGGCACGAGGTTATCGATGCGCCGCTACCGCAATTCGTCGCCGCTTGCCTTGGCGGCCTCGGTCTCGGAGGCGGCGCCGTCCGCTTCGCGCTCGAACGCGCCCTCGACCTCGAGGTTGCTGTCGGTCTGCTCGCTGACCTGCTCGGCCAGGGCGTCGTCGTCGACCCCCTCACCGGCGGGGCGGGTGGTGCCGGCGTCGGTCGCAGGCTGCTCGCTCATGGGCGCTCCTTCAGAGTGGGTTGCCGTTGCATGTTCGCGCGGCCCCCTACCCCCGCTCCAGCCCGGCACCCGTGACCAGGGCGAGCTCCAGCCGCCGGCACGGATCTTCGAGCTGCTCGCCGAACAGCTCGCGCAGCTGGCCCACCCGGTAGCGCACCGTCTGCGGATGGATGCCGAGCTCCGCGGCCACCTGCTGACGGTCGCCGTGGTGGGCCAGCCACGAGCGCAGTGTCGAGGTCATCCGCTCGCGCGCCAGCTCGGTCAGCGCCTCGAGCGGAGCCAGCCGCACCGTGCCGAGCTCGGCCAGCGCCAGCGGATCGGCGTGCACCACGAGCGCCGCGAGGTGCTGCTCGACCCGAAGCGGCCGGCCGCCCGGCAGCAGGTCCGCGCTCTGCAGGGCCGCCGCCCGCAGCACCAGCGCCGCCGCGGCGCTCGACTCCCGCCACGGTCGCACCGGACCGAGGACGGACGGGCCGGTTGCCGCCAGCACAGAGCTCAGCCGCTCGGCGCGCCCGGGCCCGTCGACGTCCGGCAGCAGCACGAGGGCGCGGCCGGGGCCGGCGCCCTCGCCGGGCAGCAGCAGGCTGCGCTCGTCCCAGCGGGCGGCTAACCGCCGCGCGTCGGGGTCGGCGAGCAGGACCGGCGTCAGGGTCACCGAGGGCGTCCAGCCGGCGACGGTCACGGCCTCGTCGACCAGCCCCGCCGGTGCCTCGCCGAGCAGCAGCCGGGCCAGCGCCTCGTGGCGCCGCTCCCGCTCGCCGACCAGCTGCGACTGCTCCGCAGCGTGACCGGCGGCGCTGGCCGAGGAGATCTCGTCGATGTAGGCGAAGACGGCGGCGGCCAGCTGGACGAGCAGGTCGGGCGCCAGCCCTTCGCGCAGGCCCAGCTCGGCGAGGCGGCTCCAGGTGACCCGCGCCCCGACCCGGTAGGCCGAGAGCAGGGCGTCGAGCGGCCGGCCGACCCGCGCCTCGCCGCGGCCGAGGGCGACGTAGAGTTCTCGGCTGGCGGCGGCCCGGCCGGGCTCGTCCGGCCGCTCCAGCCCGCCGGCGAGCTCGAGGAAGCGTTGCAATGCCTCCTGCACCCCGCGCCGGATGCCGCGCCCGAACTCGCCTTCGAGCGGGCGCGCGTAGGCCGGGACCTCGGCGCCGATGACCGCGAGCATCTCGTCGGCGAGGCCGGGCAGCTCGGCGCGCAGGCGCTCGGTGACGTCGGGCGGGAGCAGCAGGGCAGGAGAGGGGGTAGCGGCGCGCATGAGAGGTGATCCTGTCACGAGATGACAAGAAGGTCCCTGCGGTTCTGCGATCTTGGGGCAAGCATCTGCGCCAATGCGCCGGCAATATCAATGTCGATCCCCACTCCCACTTTCGAAGGAGTCGCGTTGACGGTCACCGACGCACGCCCGACGGCCGACCCGGTCGCCCCGGGGAGTCCGGACGCCGCTGAGGCGCAGGATTACGGCACGAGCACCAAGCGCCGTCCCGGCTGGGAGCAGGCGCTGGTCTACGTGGTGGTCGGGCTGCCCGTGGTCGGCCTGATCGTCGGGGTCGTCCTGGCCGCGATGTTCGGCGGCATCAGCGGGACCGACGTCGGCATCGCCTTTTTGTTCTATCTGATCAGCGGGTTCGGCGTGACGGTCGGCTTCCACCGCCTGTTCACCCACCAGTCGTTTCAGACCAACCGCCCGCTGAAGATCGCCTTGGCCATCGCCGGCTCGCTGGCGCTCGAGGGTCCGGTCATCCGTTGGGTCGCCGACCACCGCAAGCACCACGCGTTCAGCGACGACGAGGGCGACCCGCACTCACCGTGGCGCTTCGGCGACAGCCCGCGGGCGCTGTTCAAGGGCCTGCTCTGGGCCCACACCGGCTGGCTGTTCGACCGCGAGCAGACCTCCGCGCGCCGCTGGGCGCCGGACCTCATCGCCGACCCCGACCTGAGAAAGATCAACAAGCTGTTTCCGGTTATCGCGCTGTCGAGCCTCCTGGCCCCGACCCTGATGGGCTACGCGTTGACGGGCACCGCCATGGGCGCCTTCACCGCGTACATCTGGGGTGGGCTGGTCCGCATCCTCGTCGTCCACCACGTGACCTGGTCGGTCAACAGCCTGTGCCACGTCATCGGCGAGCGGCCGTACAAGACGATGGACCAGGCGAGCAACGTCAGCTGGCTCGCGATCGTGTCGTTCGGGGAGAGCTGGCACAACCTGCACCACGCCGACCCCAAGTGCGCCCGGCACGGGGTGGAGAAGCGCCAGATCGACACCTCCGCCGCCGTCATCGAGCTGTTCGAGAAGGCCGGCTGGGCGACGAACGTGCGGTGGCCGACCGAGAAGCGCATGGC
>JAHWJP010000090.1 GCA_019348355.1 Actinomycetota bacterium | reverse complement strand
CAGCACCGCCCGCAACACCCCCTGACCGACCGCCATGACAGCAACTGTAGAAGCGGCCTCCGACAGTTTCGGAGAGCCAAAAAGCCTGTGGAGAAGGTCCGTTGGCTGTCCCTGCGTCCTTTCTGATCATCTGGCGGGTGGGCCCGGCGTGTCGCGCCTCTCCCTCGTCAGAGGATCAGGCAGGGCCCGCAGACCGGGGTGACGGTCCGAACTCCGCGCGCAGAGCCGAGCCTTGCTGGTCGAGCTCCGGAGCGGGCCGCCGCACCGCAGGGTCGGCGTAGCCGGACGCCTTGACCGGGTTGCCCGGCCCGGGCAGCCCGCCGGCGTCGATGACCATTCGTCGCGCCCGCGCCTGCTCGCTGCCCACCGCCTCGGCAACGCTGCAGATCGGGCCGCACGGCACGCCGGCCAGGTCCAGCCGGTCGAGCCAGAGCTCCGCGTCCGCGGTCAGCAGGACGACCTCCAGCTCGGCCTTGAGCTCGTCCCGGGCGGCGTGCCGCGCGGCGTTGCCGGCGAAGCGCGCGTCGACGGCCAGCCCCGGCAGCCCCAGCGCGGTCACCAGCACCGCGAACAGCTCGTCGTTCGCGGCGCAGATGGTGATCTCGCGGTCCCGACACCGGAAGGTGTCGAAGGGCGCGATGCTGAAGTGCGCGTTGCCGATCGGCCCGGGATCGGTGCCGGTCGCGAGGAAGGACAGCGCCGCCCCTTCGAGCAGGCTGACGGTCGCGTCGTACATCGCGATGTCGAGGTGGGTGCCGCGCCCGGTGCTTGCCCGCCCGAGCAGAGCGCTGGTGATGCCGCCGAAGGCGTACAGCCCGGCCGCAAGGTCGGCGACCGGCACGCCCGGCTTGACCCGGGCGCCGCCCTCGACTCCCGTGATGGCCATGATCCCGCTCATCCCCTGCACGACCGCGTCGTAGGCCGGGCGCTGCGACCACGGCCCACTGTGCCCGAAGCCGCTGATCGAGCAGTAGACGAGCCGGGGGCTCGCGGCCAGCAGCGCCGCCGGCCCGAACCCGAGCCGCTCCATGACGCCGGGCCGGTAGTTCTCGACCAGCACGTCCGCCCGTGCGGCGAGTGACCGGGCCAGGACCAGGTCGCCAGGGTCCCGAAGATTCAGGGCGATCGACTCCTTGCCCCGGTTGACCCGGGCGAAATAGAGCGACCGGCCGTCGAGGAAGGGGCCGTACCCCCGCGAGTCGTCGCCGGCACCGGGCCGCTCCACCTTGATCACCCGAGCGCCGAGGTCCGCCAGCATCATCGCGGCGAAGGGCCCGGCCAGCACCCGGCTGAAGTCAACGACGAGCAGCCCGTCGAGCGGACCTGGGCCGGGCGTGTCGGGCAGGTTGCGATTGGAAGACAACACCCCCGCATCCTGCCTTCAACGGGAACGTGCGGCGAGAATGTGGTGTTGTGTGAGGCATGAACGCGACCGTGACTCCCGCCGCTCCCACCCTGACCGCCGCCGACCGGTGCGACCGTTGCGGTGCGCAAGCCTTCGTGCGCGTCGTGCTCGTCTCCGGTGAGCTGCTCTTCTGCGGCCACCACGCGAAGGCCTACCAGGAAAAGCTGCGCGACAAGGCGGTCGACTGGGTCGACGAGACGGCCGCGCTGCAGGCCTGACCGGCCGTCGAACGACGTCTCGGGGATCCTCGGCGCTGCGCCTGCTGGTCACGCTCACCTGGCTGATCGCCGCCGCTCTGCTCACCACCGTCGCCATCCGAATGCTCGGGATCGAGCGTGGCACGGTGCTCGTCTTGCTCGTGGGTGCGCTGCCGCTGACCTTGCTTCCTGCGTACGGGGTGGTGGTCGTCGGCGCCCTGCTCCGCCGGCGGCTGCTGGCCACCGTGGGAGGGGCTCTGGTCCTCGCCCACCTGCTGATCATCGCCCCAGCCCTCGGAGCGGCCGACCGGCATGCAGCAGGCGCCCCTGAGCTGCGGGTGGTGACGGCGAACCTCTACGTGCGCAACCCCACCCCCGAGCTGGCCGGTCGTGCGCTACGGGCCCTGCGCCCGGACGTGCTCGTCGTCCCGGAACTCGACGCTCGAGGCCTGGCCGGGTTGCGGGCCTCCGGCCTGCTGGCCGACCTGCCCTTCGCCGTGACGCAGTCGAGCGACCGAGCCGAGACGGTGGGCTTGTTCAGCCGGCTGCCGCTTCGGGACATCGACATCCGGTCCGCCGCCGGGCGCAGGCTGCCTCGGGCGACCGTGAGCGTGTCCGGGACCGACGTGAGGCTTCTCGCGGCGCACCCGCTGCCACCGATCTCGGTCTGGGAACCGCTGTGGCGCCGGTCGCTGCGTGACCTCGCCGCGGAGTCGCGGGCGTTGGAGCTGCCGGCGGTGGTCGCCGGCGACCTCAACGCCGACCGCGACCACGCGTTGTTCCGGGCCCTGCTGGACACCGGGCTGCGGGACGCGCACGACGAACGCGGCCGGGGCCTGGCTCGCACCTGGCCGGCCTCCTTCCCGGTGCTCCAGCTGGACCACGTGCTCGTCCGGGACCGGGCCGGGGTGCAGCTGGTCGTGCTCGATGTCGCCGAGGCCGAGGTGCCGGGCAGCGATCATCAGGCCGTCGTCGCCGACCTGGCGGTCCTGCCGGCTCAGTAGGCGGTTGCTCGGGCGGTGTAGCGGCCGTCGCGACTCTCGACCTCCAGCGGCAGGCCGAAGGCACGGGTCAGCAACGGCCCGGTCAGTACCTCGTGCACCGGACCGGCGGCGACGCAACGCCCCCGCGAGAGCAGCAGTGCGTGGGTGGCGCCCACGGGGACCTCCTCCACGTGATGGGTGACCAGCACGATCGGGGGGCCGCCGACCTCCTGCGCGAGCCGGCTCAGCAGCCGCAGCAAGGCCTCCCGGGCGCCCAGGTCCAGCCCGGCCGCCGGCTCGTCCAGCAGCAGCAATTCGGGGTCGGTCATCAGCGCGCGGGCCAGCAGGACCCGCTTGCGCTCGCCCTCGGACAGCGTGCCGAAGCACCGGCCGGCGAAGCTGCGCAGGCCGACCCGCGCCAGCAGCACCTCCGCCCGGGAAACATCCGCACCGTCGTAGCGCTCCGACCACCGTCCGATCACGCCGTACGACGCGGTGAGCACGACATCGAGGGCCTTCTCCTGCGGCGGAACCCGCTCGCCGAGTGAGGAGCTGGACAGCCCCACCCGGGTGCGCAGCTCGCCGAGGTCGGTCGCTCCGAAGCGCTCGCCCAGCAGCGTCACGGTGCCGCGGGTGGGGAACAGCGAGGCGCCGGCGATCTGCAGCAGCGTGGTCTTGCCGGCGCCGTTCGGGCCGAGGACGACCCAGCGCTCCCCCTCGCGCACGGTCCAGGTCAGGTCGGCGAGGATGGCGGCTCCGTCGCGGACCAGCGCGACCCCGGACATCTCCAACACGGGCGCGGCCATCGGCCCGACCGTAGCGGCAGCGGCCGCGCGCCGAGCCCGCGACACCCTGGCCGCCGCTGGCACAGTGTCGGACATGAGCTACCGCTGCTTCGACGTCGACATCGCCGACCGGGTCGCCCACGTCCGCTTGTCCCGGCCGGAAGAACTCAACACGATGACCCCCGACTTCTGGCGGGAGCTGCCCGAGATCGTCACCTCGATCAGCGACGAGGCGAGCGCCCGGGTGGTCGTGATCACCAGCACCGGCAAGCACTTCAGCGCCGGAATGGACCTGTCGGTGTTCGCCGCGCTCGGCGCGCAGGGCGATGAGCCGGGGCGCGCGCACGCGCGTACCCGATCGCACGTCCGGGTGCTGCAGTGGACCTTCACCGCCCTCGAGAAGGCGCGCGTCCCGGTTCTTGCGGCCGTGCAGGGCGGGGTCATCGGCGGTGCGGTCGACCTCGTGACGGCCTGCGACCTGCGTTACGCCAGCGCCGAGGCGTTCTTCTGCGTGCAGGAGGTGAATCTCGGAATGACCGCCGACGTCGGCACCCTGCAACGGCTCGGCCGGCTCGTCGGCGACGGATTCGCCCGCGAGATGGCCTACACCGGGCGACGCGTCCCGGCCGCTCGGGCGTACGAGGCCGGCTTGGTGCAGCGGGTCTACGCCGACCACGACGCGCTGGTCACCGGGGTGCTGGAGACCGCCCGCGAGATCGCGGTGAAGTCACCGCTGGCGATCTGGGGGACCAAGGTCGCGATGAACTACGCCCGCGACCACCCGGTCGACGACGCACTCGAGCAGGTCGCGACCTGGCAGGCCGGGATGTTCCAGCCGGCCGACCTGACCGAGGCGATGACCGCGAGGGCCGAGCGGCGCGAGCCGCGCTTCCCCGAGTTGCTGCCGGAGCCGCGCGGGCTGTAGGCAGTATCTGGCGCCGTCCGTCGGAGGGGCCCTGACGATCGGAGTTGCACATGGCAGAGGTCATCGGCGTCGTGGACGTCGTCACAGCTGACGGCAAGGCCGAGGAGGTCATCGCCGCGGTCGAGTTGTGCGTCGCCAAGACACATGCGGAGCAGGGCTGCATCAGCTACGCCCTGCACCGCGACAACGCCGACCCGAACCACCTCATCCTGGTCGAGCGCTGGAGCTCCCAGGCCGACCTCGACGCCCACCTGCAGAGCGCGCACGTGGCTGACCTGTTCACCGTCGCCGGTACGCCGGGAATGCTGGCGGCGCCGCCGAGCCTGACCTTCGCGACCTCGCTCGGGCTCGGCGACCCGGCCAAGGGCAACCTGTAGCGCCTGCGCTGAGCACCGCCACACCCCTGGGGTGATCAACGCCGGAGTTCGTCCGGTGCCGCCGCCCGGGAACCGACGGGAGTACGGCGTTGATCATGAAGGCGGCGGGGGCGCCCCCGGTCCTCGCCCAGCCGGCCGGGAATGGCGCAGCGTGATGCTCATCCGGGCGCCGGAGGCCGACCGCTCACGCGGCACGGCGTGGTGCCAGTCGTGCTGGCAGGCCCCGCCCATGACGAGCAGGTCGCCCTCGCCGGGGGCATAGCGTCGCGCCACCCGGCCGCCGCCGGCCGGGCGCAGCTGGAACGACCGGCGGGCGCCCAGCGAGACGGTCGCGACCAGCGGGTCGCGCAACACCTTGCGCACCGTGTCGGCATGCCAGGCCACCGCGTCGGAGCCGTCCCGATAGAGGTTGATCAGACACGAGTCGAATGCGACGCCGTAGCGGGCGGACAGCACCGACGTCAGGTCGAGCACTTCGGGCGGCAGCTGATCACCAGTCGCCCACGAGGCGACCAACCGCGGCTCGAGCACGTCCTCGTCCCACATCCGGCGGGTTCGCTGCTGCCAGGGCGCGATCTCGAGCAGCCGGTCGAACAGCTCCGCGTGGTCGGGCACCCACCCGGGCGCGACGTCGAGCCAGGAGCGGTCATCCAGCGGGTCGCGGCGCATAGCGGCGAAGGACAGCCGCTCGCCGCTGGTGTCCACACCGTCGAACAGCGAGCCCTGCCACGCCACCCGCGGGCCGCGCTCCTGCGTCACACTCCCATCATGACCGACACGTCCACGCTGTCCGGCCCGCGAGCCGGGGTCTTCGCGCTCTACAAGGTGCTGATCGCGCTGTTCGCCCTCGCCGTCGTCGTGCAGATCTTCCTGGCCGGCCTCGGCGTCTTCGGCGACGAGGTCGCGATCGCGAGCAGTGACCTCGAGCCGCATCGTACCCTGGGCTATCTGCTCACCGTGCCGCTGGCTTTGCTGCTGCTGGTGCTCGCCGTGATCGCCCGTCCCGGCCGCAGGATCGAGCCCATGACCGGCGCTCTGGTGGTGTTCGGCCTCGTCCTGCTGCAGCTGGGCCGCTCCGGCGCCGACCTGCCACTGCTCGGCGGTCTGCACGCGGTGCTCGCCTTCGTCCAGCTCGGCCTGGCCGGCTCGCTGGTCAAGCTCGCACTCGACCGCTGACCCCACCGGGCGCACCGGCCCGCAAAGGAGCAGAATGGACGGTAGGCGCCCGTGCCCGGCTGGCCCGGGCGCCACCCGCTGGGAGGCGCTCGTGCGACACGACCGGTCCACCGACGTCGCCGTCGTGACGTCTGCGGGCCTGAGCCACTCCGAGGACATCGCCCTACGGCAGCGCCGATACGTTCTCACCCAGAGCGTGCGCATCGTCTGCGTGATCCTCGCAACCGCCCTGCCGGTTCCGGTGGTCTACAAGGCGATGCTCCTCTTCGGCGCCATCGCGCTGCCGTGGTTCGGGGTGGTCATGGCCAACGCCGGCCCCACGGTGCGACGCAAGCACAAGACCGCCCTGCGCGGCGCCGAGCCGCCCCTGCACCGGCAGATCGAGCCCGGACGGGTGATCGACGCGGAGCGGTGACGGTTCAGGTCCTCTTCCGCGCCGCGGCCTTCACGGACTGCTTGTACGCCCGCACCTGCGACAGCGACTCCGGCCCGGTCACGTCCGCCACCGAGCGCAGCGCCCCGTCCTCGCCGTAGACCCCGGCCGCCTCACGCCACCCGTCCGGCCGCACGTCGAGCTGCTTGCCGAGCAGGGCAAGGAAGATCTGCGCCTTCTGGGTGCCGAAGCCGGGCAGCGCCTTCAGCCGGGTGAGCAGTTCTTCGCCGTCCGGTACGTCCGCCCAGACCGCCTCGGCCCGGCCGTCGTAGCGCTCGACCAGCGCCCCGCAGAGCTCCGCCACCCGGCCCGCCATCGAGCCGGGGAACCGATGCACCGCGGGCGGCTGCGCGAACAGCTCGGCGAGGTCCTCCCGGGCGGCAAGGTCCGCCGCGTCCAGCTCCTTGCCGATGCGCGAACGCAGGACGTACGGCCCCCGAAAAGCCTTCTCCATCGGGATCTGCTGGTCCAGCGCCATCCCGAGCAGCAGCGCCAGCGGGTCCTCGCTCAGCAGCGCGTCGGCGTCAGGGTCCTGGGACAGTCGAAGGGTCGGCATGAGCCCATCCTGACCGACATGCGCAAGAATGCGGCGTGCCCTCCGAGAGCCCGGCCGCTGATCCGCTCGCCTCGATGGAGCTCGACCTGCCCGTGGTCCTGCTCTCCCACCGCGGCCCGGTGTCGTTCGACCGCGACCCCGAGACCGGCGAGCGGACGGCCAGCCGAGGGGCGGGAGGCCTGGTCACAGCGCTGTCCGGCCTGGCTGCCCACCTGGACGAGGCCGTATGGGTGTGTGTCGCCTCCGGCGGCGAGGACGCAGAGGTGGCTCGCGAGAGTGTCGGCGCCCCAGTTCATGTCGGTCTGGACCCGGAGCCGCGCCTGCTCGCCGAGGGCGCGGACGAGCCGGGTCGACGCCTGTCGCTGCGCCTGGTCGAGGTGGCGCCCGGGGTGCACGACCCGTTCTACGGGGTCATCGCCAATCCCCTGTTGTGGTTCGTGCAGCACCGGCTCTACAACCTCTCGCTGAGCCCCTCGCTCGGGCGGGAGGAGCGAACCGCGTTCGAGGACGGCTACGTCGTCGCCAACGAGCTGGCCGCCGAGGCCGTCGTCGAGCAGGTGCAGAAGGTGGGCGGGCGGGCCGTCGTCCTGTTGCACGACTACCACTTCTATCTCGTCGGCGACATCGTCCGGCAGCGCTGCCCGGATGCACTCGTGAGCCACTTCGTGCACATCCCCTGGCCCGGCCCGGACGGCTGGCGGGTGCTGCCACCGGACATGCGCGACCGGCTGCTGACCGGACTGCTCGGCTGCGACGTCGTCGCGTTCCACACCCGGGCCGACGCGCGAGCCTTCCTGCTGTGCTGCCAGGAGATCCTCCAGCTGCCGGTGGACATGAGACTGCTCGCGGTCTCGGTGGCGGGTCGCACCGTCCGTGTGCGGGTCTACCCGATCAGCATCGACATCCCGGCGCTCGAAGCGACGGCCCACACCGATGCCTCCGACGAGCACCTGGTCGCCCTCGACCACTTCCTCGGTGAGGGGCAGCTGGTCCTACGGGTCGACCGGACCGACCCGAGCAAGAACATCGTGCGGGGGTTCCAGGCCTTCGGCCTGATGCTGGACGAGCACCCCGAGCTGCAGAGTCGCGTCGTGTTCCTGGCCCTGCTGCAGCCCAGTCGGCAGGACGTGCAGGAGTACACCGACTACCTCGCCGCCATCGGGTCGGCCGCGTCGTCGGTCAACGCCCGGCACGGGACCGGGACCTGGCAGCCGATCGACGTGCGCTTCGCCTCCGACATGGCGCTGGCCACTGCGGCCTATCGGCGATGCGACGTCCTGGTCGTCAACGCCGTCGCCGACGGGATGAACCTGGTGGCGAAGGAGGCGGTCGTGCTGAACGAGCGCGACATGGTGCTGGCCCTGTCGGAGGCGACGGGTGCCCACGACGAGCTGGGCCGCTTCGCGGTGACGCTGCACCCCTTCGACGTGGCCCAGCAGGCCGACGCTTTGCACGAGGCCTTGACCATGCCGCCGCAGCTGCGGCGGGACCGGCGCGAGCACGCCGCGATGATCGTGCACCGCAATGACGTGGAGCGCTGGTTGTCCGCCCAGCTGGTCGATCTCGCCACCCTGGCCGATTGATAGGGACAGAAGCGGACGTTACGGATAGCGACGAGTGAGGCGCTTCCGGAGGGGCACACACCAGTCAGGCGCACGTCGCCGGTCACGGCGGCCACCCGGCCAACCCGGACCCGTCTTGGTTGGAGCAACAATGATCATTCTCGGTTTGATCCTGCTCATCATCGGTCTGCTGGTCGCCAGCCTCAAGATCCTGGTCACCATCGGCCTGATCCTCATGGTGGTCGGTCTCATCCTGAACCTGGTGCCCGTGGGCGGCACCCGGCGCCGCGTGTACTGACCACGTCCCGACACACCACCGACGCCGCCGTCCCACGGGACGGCGGCGTCGCTGCGTCAGCTCGCATCTCGGCACGGCCGGGTCCGTCGTTCCCAGCGCCCGCGACTAGCGTCTTGCGACGACGAACAAGCGCGAGGAGCAGCAGATGACCAGCAAGGACAGCTTCGGCGCACATAGCCGGCTGACGGTGGGAGACCGCTCCTACGAGGTTTTCCGGCTCGATGCGGTCGACGGGGCGGCGAACCTGCCGTACAGCCTCAAGGTCCTGCTGGAGAACCTGTTGCGCACCGAGGACGGCGTGAACACCACGGCCGAGCACGTCCGCGCATTGGCCGGTTGGGACCCGGCCGTCGAGCCCGACACCGAGATCGCCTTCACCCCCGCCCGGGTGCTCATGCAGGACTTCACCGGGGTCCCCTGCATCGTCGACCTGGCCGCCATGCGCGAGGCGATGACCGACCTCGGTGGTGACGCGAAGAAGATCAACCCGCTGGCGCCGGCGGAGCTGGTGATCGACCACTCGGTGATCGCCGACTTCTTCGCCCGGCCCGATGCCCTCGAGCTCAACGGCGCCCTGGAGTACGACCGCAACCGCGAGCGCTATGAGTTCCTGCGCTGGGGCCAGATCGCGTTCGACGACTTCGCCGTCGTGCCGCCCAACACCGGCATCGTCCATCAGGTCAACCTCGAGCGGCTCGCGACCGTCGTGTTCACCCGAGACGCGGCGGACGGGACGGTCAGCGCTTATCCAGACACGCTGGTCGGAACCGACTCACACACCACGATGATCAACGGCCTGGGGGTGCTGGGGTGGGGTGTCGGCGGCATCGAGGCCGAGGCGGCGATGCTCGGCCAGCCGGTGTCCATGCTCATCCCGAAGGTCGTCGGCTTCAAGCTGGTCGGCGAGTTGCCGGCCGGCGCGACCGCGACCGACCTCGTCCTGACCGTCACCGAGCTGTTGCGTAAGCACGGCGTGGTCGGCAAGTTCGTGGAGTTCTACGGCCCCGGCGTCTCGAACGTGCCGCTGGCCGACCGGGCGACGCTCGGAAACATGAGCCCGGAGTACGGCTCGACCTGCGCCATCTTCCCGGTCGACGCCGAGACGCTGACCTACCTGCGGCTCACCGGCCGACCGGAGCCGACCGTCGCCCTGGTGGAGGCCTACGCCAGGGCGCAGGGCCTGTGGCACGACCCGGCCGCCGAGCCGCGCTACTCCGAGCGGGTCGAGCTGGACCTGTCGACGGTCGTGCCGTCGCTGGCCGGCCCCAAGCGGCCGCAGGACCGGGTGCCGCTGGCGGATGCCAAGGCGATGTTCCGTACGGCGCTGGCGGACTACGCGCCCGCGACCGCCCCGGAACCGGCGCTCGGCAGGGGCGTCGACGAGGTCAGCGCCGAGTCCTTCCCGGCCTCCGACCCGGGCGTCGCCACGCACGAGGACGAGGCCGACCAGCCGGCACCGCACAACGGGGCGGGCGACGCCGAGCACGAACGCCGTCGCAACCCTGTCGCCGCGACGCTCGCCGGCGGCGAGCAGGTCGAGATCGACCACGGCCACGTCGCGATCGCAGCGATCACCTCCTGCACGAACACCAGCAACCCGCACGTCATGGTGGCTGCCGGGCTGCTGGCGAGAAGTGCCGTAGAGAGAGGGCTTTCGGGCAAGCCGTGGGTCAAGACGACACTCGCGCCCGGGTCGAAGGTAGTCACCGACTACTACGAGCGGGCCGGCCTGACGCCCTACCTCGACAAGCTCGGCTTCTCGAC
>JAHWJP010000220.1 GCA_019348355.1 Actinomycetota bacterium | reverse complement strand
CAGCACCGAGCACTCCGCGACCGCCTGCGCATCGGGCAGGTCCAGCGGGTCCTGCCCGGCCACCGCTCGCACCGCATCGACCACCAGCGCGGCCGGACCAGACAACGGCGCGGCAGGCCGCGGGAAGTCCACGATCACCGCCACCCGAACCCACCTCCACTGACCACACCAGCTGTTCGCCCGTATGTTCGAGAGTACCAGGATCGTCACGGAAGGCAAGCGCCACAGCAACCAAATATTCGACGGCGCAGCATGATTCGCACAGCACACACCGGTCGGCCCCGCAAGAGGCGCAGCCGAATCTGTGGAAAACTGGCGCCACCGGGCGCTCAGCGAGCCGCGTACGCCTTGGGCAGCTTGAAGCCGTTGTCGACCATCAACGCACGCAGCCGGTCGGGGTAGTCGGTGATGATCCCGTCCACGCCGAGGTCGATCAGCGACTGCATGGTCGGGACGTCGTTCACAGTCCAGACGATGACCCGCATCCCGGCGGCGTGCGCGTCCTGCACCATCGAGGCAGTCGTGTACGGCGCGTAGCCCGCATCGCCGACCTTCCCGTTCTGCGGGTTGCCGTGGACCGGTGAGAGGGCGTCGGCGTCGAAGGAGGCGACGGCCGCGACGAGGTTGCCGCCGAAGTCGTCGATGTCGATGCCGCCGAGCCAGGGCGATGCGCCCGGCATCCCCGCCTGCAGGAACTGCTGGCCGTTGGTAAGCGCGACGATCGGCAGCTCGGGCTGCACCTCGCGCATGCGCATGAGTGCGCCCCAGTCGAACGACTGGATGGTGACCTGGTCGAGCAGCTTGGCGTCGCGCACCGCCGCCGCGACCACCTGGACGAAGTGTTCACGCGGCGCGGTCTGCTCCGGCGCGCCCGCCTCGACCTTGGTCTCGACGTTGAGCATGACCTGGTGGGCGCGACGCTCGTTGACCAGCGCGAAAACCTCGGACAGCAGCGGCATCCGGGCGCCGGGGCTCGCCTGTTGGCCGGGGAACTCCGGCAGCGTCTGCGACCCGCAGTCGAGGGTGCGGACCTGCGCGAGGGTGAGGTCCTTGATGTAGGTCCTGCCTGGCACGTAAGGGAACTCGGGATCGCCTGCGAACGCGGGCGCCGTGTCGAGGCACTTGCGCGGGCTCGGGTCGCGATCGTGAGTGACGACGGCGTGGCCGTCCTCGGTGATCTGCACGTCGAGCTCCAGCGTGCTGACGCCGAGCTCCAGCGCCCGGCTGAAGGAGGCAAGCGTGTTCTCGACGGTGAGGCCGATGCCGCCGCGGTGGGCCTGCAGGTCGAAGCGCTCGGCGCCGTACCCGGGGCGCGGATCGCCACCCGGCCGGCTCGGTCGTTCGGCCGAGGCACTTCCCGGAGCCAGGGACGCCACGACGACGGCCACCTCGCCGACGGTCAGGAGTGAACGGACGGCACTGCGCATGCGACGGACTCCTCGGGTGCGGTCGAGCCCGGTCGGGCGAGCCGGGCACCGCCACGCTCGCCGTCGCACGTCACGAGAAGGTGCACGGCAGGCGTACGGGATGCGGCGATCGGCCAACAGGTTCCCCCTCGACACGGCCGCCACGCAGCCGCCCCCGGTTACCGTGAGTAGGTGAACAGCAGCCGGGCCGCCGACGCCGGTCTCGCCGCGCTCGCGGTCGTGGTCATTGCGCTGACGTCCGCCGCGATGCGTACACCGGTGGCACCGCAGACGGCCAACCTGGTGAACTCGCCGTCACCGGCGAGCTCCGCCTCGCCCAACCCTTCACCGGCCGCGCGGTTCTCGACCGAGTCGGCCACGCCGACCCCGTCACCGATCCCGCCACCCGCAGTGAGCAGCCCCGCACCGCCCGCGGTCCAAGCGCCCGCACGCCTGCCGGGCCGGTCAGCAACTGCAACACCGACGCGTACGACCGCCGCTCCCGCTCCCGCTCCGGCTCCCGCGCCGCTGCGCCGCACCAACGACCCGCGACCGGCGCCCGCAAGAGCACCCGCCGCGCCAGCACCAGCGTCATCACCAGCCGCCCCCGCCCCCTCCAGCCCCGAACCGGTCGACGAGCTGACCGTCGCCCCGGCGCCCCCGGGCCCGCCCGAGGTGCCTGCGCCGCAGACGCCCGCAACCAGCGACCCGTCACCGTCGTAGCGGACCGGCTGCCCCCCGTACCGAAATTAGCGGGTGACAAAGGCGACTGCGCGACTTAGGCTTCTCGGCACACTGGAGAGGAGGTGGTCCGACGCTTGAGTATTTCTCGGACAAGTGAGGTGGCTGTCCGCTAGGACGCCGTTCAAGGACTGCACGTCGGTTCTCACCGCGCGCCTTGACCGGCGTACGGCGAATCCCGCACAGGCACCCGACCCCGAGCCGCCGGCCGTGTCCAGCCGGCCCTCTCCACCCGGAGAGGAAGTGGCTCGGGGTCCGCCATGCCCGGAGCCCCCGAACGCTCCGGAGGACGGTGGCGGGTGCGCGCCCGAGCTGCCGTCGAGAGGCGGCTAGTGGGCTAATCTCGACACATGCGTCTACACATCACCTTGGACGACGCGACGGTCGCCGCGCTCGACGCGCGCGTGGGGCCACGACGCCGCAGCGCGTTCGTCACCGCTGCAGTCCGTCGCGCGCTCGAGGACGACGAGCGCTGGGCCGCCCTCGAGGCCAGCGTCGGCGCAGCGCAGGACGTCCCGCACGAGTGGGATGACGACCCGGCCGGGTGGGTACGCGCGCAGCGCGCCGAGCCCCGCCGGACCGGGTGAGCGCGGATGGGGTTGCTGCTGCTCGACACCACCGTCCTGATCGACGTGCTACGCGGGCGGCCCGCTGCCGAGCGCCTGCTCGGGCTGCGCCGGGGGGGTGACGTACCCGCGACCTCGGCGATCAACGTCGAGGAGATCGTGCGCGGGTTGCGCGACTCGGAGCAGACCACCGCGGACCGGCTGTTCAGCGGGCTGCAGGTCTTGCCGCTCGGGCGGTACGAAGCCCAGCTCGCCGGCGGCTGGCGGCGCCAGTTCGCCGCCGCGGGGGTGACCCTCCATCAGGCCGACTGCCTGATCGCCGCGACGGCGGTGCAAGCTGGGGCCCGGCTGGCGACGGGCAACCCGAAGGACTTCCCGATGTCAGGTCTGCTCGCGGAGCACTGGCCGGTGGGGGCGTAGAACCCC
>JAHWJP010000219.1 GCA_019348355.1 Actinomycetota bacterium | reverse complement strand
GGACCAGCCGGCGGCGGTCGACGGCGTCGGCGATCGCCCCGCCGTACAGCCCGAAGACGATCAGCGGCACCAGACCGGCCAGCCCGACCAGCCCGACGGCGGCGGCCGACCGGGTC
Source organism: Actinomycetota bacterium (assembly GCA_019348355.1). Classification (GTDB taxonomy): domain Bacteria; phylum Actinomycetota; class Actinomycetes; order Mycobacteriales; family SCTD01; genus SCTD01. The sequence continues at coordinate 3,030 of JAHWJP010000219.1, read as the reverse complement.
TGGGCGTAGACCTGGATGGGGATCGCGACGGTGGTCACCTGGGTGCCGATGACCGAGACCGCGTCGCCGAACAGCAGTCGACGGTACGGCGCGGACTGCCGCAGCGGCGTGAGGTCGAGCGCCGCGCCGCGCAGGCTCATCACGGGGACAGGCGCTCCACGACCCAGCCGTCCCCAGCCAGCCGGTAGCGCAGCCGGTCATGCAGCCGATCGCGCCGGCCCTGCCAGAACTCGACGGCGGACGGCACGACCCGCAGACCGCCCCAGAAGTCCGGGACCGGGATGTCCTCGTCCCCGAAGCGCTCGGTCAACTCGGCCTGGCGTCGCTCCAGCTCCGGTCGGTCGGCGACGACCGCGGACTGGTGCGACACCCACGCGGCGATCTGCGTGCGGCGCGGCCGGGCCCGGAAGTAGTCCTCGGTCTGCGCCCGCGACACCTGCTCGACGGCGCCCTCCAGCACGATCTGCCGCTCGAGCTCGACCCAGGAGAACAGCAGCGTCGCGCGCGGGTTGCCCAGCGCCTCGCGACCCTTGCGGGAGGTGAGGTTGGTGAACACCACCAGCCCCCGCTCGTCGTAGGCCTTGAGCAGCACGGTGCGGGCACTCGGGACGCCGTCGGGCGTGGCCGTCGCGAGCACGACCGCATTGGGTTCGGTCAGCGCTGCCGCGTCGCCGAACCAGCGGTGAAACTGCTCGAGCCAGCTGGGTGCGAGGTCTATCTCGGAGAGGCCGGCGCGGGAGTAGTCCCGGCGCAGATCGGCCAGGAAACGCGCGCTGTCCACCCGGGAAAGGCTAGCCGCGGCGGCTGCCCGTCACGGGGCACGGCAAGATGGACGGCATGGCTGCCTCCCCGCTGTTCCAGCCCGGCCTCGACGGTGTCGTCGCCTTCGAGACCGAGATCGCCGAGCCGGACAAGGAGGGCAGTGCGCTGCGCTACCGCGGCGTCGACATCGAGGACCTCGTCGGCAGCACCAGCTTCGGTCACGTGTGGGGCCTGCTGGTCGACGGCAAGTTCAACCCGGGCCTGCCGCCGGCCGAGCCGTTCCCGCTACCGGTGCACTCCGGCGACATCCGCGTGGACGTACAGTCCGCGATCGCGATGCTCGCGCCGGCGTGGGGGCTGCACCAGATGCTCGACATCGGCGCGGAGCAGATCCGTGAGGACCTGGCCCGGGTGTCGGTCATGACGATGGCGTTCGTGGCGCAGTCGGCCCGGGGGCTCGGCAAGCCGATGGTCCCGCAGAGCGAGGTCGACAAGGCCAAGACCATCGTCGAGCGCTTCATGATCCGCTGGAAGGGCGACCCCGACCCCGCGCACACCAAAGCCGTCGACGCCTACTTCGTGTCGGCCGCCGAGCACGGCATGAACGCCTCGACCTTCACCGCTCGCGTCATCGCCTCGACGGGCGCCGACGCGGCCGCCTCGATCTCCGGCGCGATCGGCGCGCTGTCCGGCCCGCTGCACGGCGGCGCGCCGAGCCGGGTGCTCGCGATGCTCGACGAGGTCGAGAAGTCCGGCGACCCGATCGGCTACGTGAAGGGGGCGCTCGACCGCAAGGAGCGCCTGATGGGCTTCGGCCACCGGGTCTACCGGGCCGAGGACCCGCGCGCCCGGGTGCTGCGGCGTACCGCACTCGAGCTCGGCTCGCACCGCTTCGAGGTGGCGGAGGCGCTGGAGGCGGCCGCGATCGAGGAGCTCACCGCGCGCTACCCCGAGCGCCCGCTGCGCACCAACGTGGAGTTCTGGTCGGCCGTCGTGCTCGACTTCGCCGAGGTTCCGCCGGCGATGTTCACCTCGATGTTCACCTGTGGGCGCACCGCGGGGTGGAGCGCGCACATCCTCGAGCAGAAGAAGCTCAACAAGCTGATCCGTCCGTCGGCGCACTACGTCGGCCCGGGTGCGCGGCCGGTCAGCGCTGTCGAGAGCGGCACCCTCGCCCCGGGCTACCAGGTATGACGACGCCGACGATCCCCGCCGACCTGCTCCCGCAGGACGGCCGGTTCGGCTCCGGCCCCTCGAAGGTGCGGCCCGCCCAGCTCGACGCGCTGCTGGCGACCGGACGCGACTATCTGGGCACCTCCCACCGGCAGGCGCCGGTGCGCTCGCAGGTCGGCCGGCTGCGGTCCGGTCTGCGGGACCTGTTTTCCCTTCCGGACGGGTACGAGGTGGTGCTCGGCAACGGCGGCAGCACCGAGTTCTGGGACATCGCCACCTTCGGGCTGATCGCGCAGAAGTCCCAGCACCTGTCATTCGGTGAGTTCAGCTCGAAATTCGCGACCGCCGCGAAGTCGGCTCCCTTCCTCTCCGAGCCGTCGATGCTGTCGTCCGACCCGGGCAGTCATCCGCTGCCGGTCGCCGAGGCCGGCGTCGACCTCTACGCCCTGACCCACAACGAGACATCGACCGGCGTGATGATGCCGATCCGCCGGGTGGCCGGGGCGGACGAGGGGGCGCTGGTCGCCGTGGACGCGACCAGCGGCGCGGGAGGTCTGCCGGTCGAGGCCGCCGAGTTCGACGTCTACTACTTCGCGCCGCAGAAGTGCTTCGCCTCCGACGGCGGGCTCTGGCTGGCGCTGATGTCCCCGGCGGCGATGGAGCGCGTCGCCGCGATCCGGGCCACCGGTCGATGGGTCCCGGCGTCGTACGACCTGACGATCGCGCTCGACAACAGCCGGCTCGACCAGACCTACAACACGCCGTCGCTCGCGACCGTCTTCCTCATGGCCGAGCAGGTCGACTGGCTGCTGGCGCAGGGTGGGCTGTCCTGGGCGGTGGAACGGACCGCAGACTCCTCCTCGCGGCTCTACACGTGGGCCGAAAAGAGCTCCCTGGCAACGCCGTTCGTGACCGATCCGACGATGCGCTCGCAGGTGGTCGGCACGATCGACTTCGACGCCTCCGTGGACGCCGCCGCTGTGGCGCAGGTGCTGCGGGCGAACGGCATCGTCGACACCGAGCCCTACCGCAAGCTCGGTCGCAACCAGCTGCGCATCGCGATGTTCCCGGCGGTCGAGCCGGCCGACGTCGAGG
>JAHWJP010000016.1 GCA_019348355.1 Actinomycetota bacterium | reverse complement strand
AGCTCGAGAGCTGGTTGCGACAGCAGGGCGTCGGCGACCTGTCAGAGGTCCGGATTGCGGTCCTCGAGCCGACCGGGAAGGTGAGCGTGAGTCGCGGTGACGAGCGTCCCGGGCTGTTTCGCCAGTTAGGTGAGCAGTAGGTCCACGAGCAGAACTCCGACCTGGGGTTCCCCCTGAGCGGCCTGCATCAGCTGTAGCGGCCGACGTTTGTCCCTGCCGACAGGCGGCACAGGACAGTCATGCTCGCCATCGTCTCACTGCTCGCGATCGTCACTTTGTCAGTCGTCATCACCCGAGTGGCCACGGTCATGTTGACCGCCACCGGGCTGTCCCGGGACATCGCCCGCTTCCAGGCACGCTCGGCATTCAGCGGTGCGGGCTTCACCACCAACGAGTCGGAGTCGGTCGTCAACCACCCGGTCCGCCGCCGGATCGTCCTGCAGCTGATGCTGCTCGGTGCTGCCGGAGTGGTGACCAGCCTGACCTCCCTGCTGCTGTCCTTCACCGATGCGACCGACCAGCAGACAGCGCTGCGTCTGGTCGTCCTGGTCGGTGGCCTCGTGGGCCTGCGCCTGCTCGCGGGCAGCCGCCTCGTGGACCGCCTGCTCACGCGGGTGACCGAGTGGGCGCTGCGCCGCTTCACCAGCCTCAACGTCCGCGACTACGACAAGCTGCTGCACATCAGCGACGACTTCACCGTCGCCGTGCTCGAGCCGGAAGACGGGAGCTGGCTGACCGGGCGGCGCCTCGAGGAGCTGCGACTGCGCGAGGAGGGGATCGTCGTGCTCGGCATCTACCGCAAGGACGGCTCCTACCTCGGTGTCCCCATCAGCACCACCGTCATCGAACCCGGTGACCGGGTGGTGGCCTACGGCGAGGACGAAGCCATTCCGGAACTCTCGGAGCGGCTGGCCGGGGAGGCGGGGGACCGGGCTCACGAAAGTGCCGTCACCCGCTACCAGTCCAAGCGGGCTCGCGTCGCGACTGCTGAGTGACGCGGCGGTTGCCGCTGATCGAGCACATCTCGAGGATCTGGGCGCGCCGGTCGTGGATCAGGGAGCACGTCCGCGACGTTGGCTCGACGCGCGACGCGGACGCACAAGATCGGCGACACGCAGCGCCGCCTCAGCCATGTCCTCGTGCTCCCACACCCTCACCGGGAGCCATCCCTGATCGAGCAGCAGCCGGTCAGTGTCGCGGTCCCGCTCGCGGTTGCGTTCGAGCTTCTGGCGCCACCAGTCCGCGTTCGCCTTGGGCGAGGTGGCGTGCTGGGGGCACAGGTGCCAGAAGCACCCGTCGACGAAGACGGCGACCTTCGCTGGCCCGAAGACGACATCGGCCCGTCTGCGCAGCCCCGGAATGACCGGCCACTCGACGCGGTAGCGGAGGCCCGCGGCATGCAGCGCGCGGCGCAGCGTCATCTCCGGCCGGGTGTCCCGCCGTCGTTGTTGCTGCATCCGTCGGCGGACGACGGCCGACGAGGGAGTCGGTCCGGGCATCACACCTGCGCGAAGGTGGTGTCGTACTCGTTGGCCATGCGCACGATCATGCTGCCGTAGTGGAAGGAGTCGCCGGGCTGCGGTGCCGGCGGGCCGTCGACGATGGTGACCGGGCCGCCGTCGTTGCGCAGGTTCAGCACGGTGATGCCGATGCCGTCGAAACCGCTCTCCGACGAGGCCGAGCGGCGGGGGATCTCCGCGACCTTCTTCAGCACACGTTCGGTGTCCGCGGGCTGTCGGTGCTCGGTCACCTCGGCCGGCGTGTCCCCGAGGAGCCGGTTGTTCACGACCGGGGACAGGAACTGGTCGGCGGCGTTGACCTGCACGTAGCCGATGGCCAAGGCCTGCCGGGAGGCTCCGTGCACGCACAGGTGTGAAGAGTTCAACTCGTCATAGAGCCGAGGCAGCGACTTCACGTGGGCGGTCATGCAGGCCTTCGCTTCGAGGGCCACCAGCACTGCCCCGACGGTATTGACCGGGAAGGCCGGCAGCGCGGCGAGCACCCCCTGCTCGACAGGCTCCAGGACGATGCCGTACTGGTCGGCGAGACCGGCGAAGGTCTTGGCCGTGTGCGGAACGGCGCCGGTGGGTCGCGCGATGACCAGGTCGAGGTCCTTCTTCCGGCCGGTCGCGAAGTCGGTCATCGTGTGGTTGACACCGAGCACGACCTTGCCGTCGTCCACGTGCCGCCGCAGCAGGCTCGACGTGGCGAGCAGGTCCAGCGCCACGCCCCAGCTGCCGACCTTGCTGTGCCGGTCGGAGCGGGAGTGGTACTGCCAGTGGTTGCCGTACTTGTCGGCGGGCCCGGGTTTCTGGAGGAAGCGCGCGAGGATGCCGGGCCCGTACATGCGGTAAACCTACGGCGTGCGCCCGCTCGGCTGGCGCCAGCCGTCAGATCGCCAGGGGTGTCATCTGTGGTCCCATCACGTCGGCGTGCTCCGCCATGTCGGTCCGGAAGCCGGGGTGACGCCCGAGGTTGCCCTGCTCCAACCTGCGGAGGAAGCCCAGGACCGCGCGGTGGCTCAGAGCGGGCGCCTGGTCGGCGTCGACGACGTCCAGCAGGTGCCGGTACGGCGCGTGGGAGGGGTACTCGGAGATCGAGACACTCCACACCTTGCCGTCCTGACCCCAGGCGGCGGCAGGCCAGGAGGCGGGCCCGTCCCACTCTCGGCTCTCGACATCGGCCGCACCGGGTGCCGCCAGCCGCCCGGCGACCCACGCCGCGACGTCGACGGTCACGGCGTTGCCGACGAGCTTCCAGCGCGGCCCGCGGGCCTTGCCCTGCTCGGCGATGGCCGTCCACTCCCGCGGGAAGCCCTGCATGGCTTCGGCGTCGCTGATCCGTGGGGTGACGACCTTCCGCCCGGGGGGAGCGTCGGGCAGCCAGATCGCCGGCGGGGACGGGATGCCGATCGTCGAGCCACCCTTCAGGGTGGGCACGGCGTCGCGCGCCCACCCGAGTCCGCCCCGGCCCTCGGTCCAGTAGAAGCCGAAGGCGTCCTCGGCGTAGTCCTCGTCAGGTCGAGGACCGGCGTCGTCGCTGAACAGCACTTCGCGGGGGTCGTGCGTCCTGGAGGCAACCAGCAGGACGCGTCGGCGACGCTGAGGTGATCCGGTGAAGCGGGAGTCCACCGTCCGGTAGGCCCACCGGTAGCCGAGCTGTTCCAGCTCCCACACGAGATAGCGCATGGCCTGCCCCCGGTCCAGGGCCAGCATGTTCGGGACGTTCTCGATCAGCAGCCATGGCGATCGGTCACCCTTGTCGCCGGCCAGACGCAGAGCCTCGAAGACGTGTGAGACCAAGCTGGAGGCGGCCCCTGCGATGCCGGCGGTCTCTCCGGCCTGCGACAGGTCGGTGCAGGGGAAACCGGCGGCCAGGACGTCCAGGTCGGCCGGCAGGTCGCGCAGCTCGCGCACGTCCGGGTGGATCGGGATGCCGTCGAAGCGGGCAGCCAGAACCTTGCGCGCAGGCTGCCACGACTCGCACAGCAGCTCGGTCTCCACGGCTTCGCCGAGCGCACGCTGGAAACCGAGCTCGATCCCGCCGATCCCGGCGAAGAGCCCAGCGATCTTCATGGTGCCCGGCACTGTGCCTCCAACGTCGGGTGTTCCTGCTCTCAGAGTCGAAACTAGTGGCGGGGAGCGACAACCTCGAGGACCTCAGCACCGGGTGTCTGGTTGTCCACAGTGCAGATCCTGTGCCTTGACGCGCAGGCGCCGGTACGTTCTGGAGCCGTCGCCGGTCGGATACACCGCTTCGACGAACAACCACGCTCCGCCCGTGTCGGCCAGGAGGTTCGCCGCGAGGAGCCCGTTCGGCCCGGCAACGCCGACGACGTCCGTCACGGCGTCCGATGCGCGGCGCTCAGCGCAGCATCCGCCGCGCGAGCAGTCCCGCGCCGCCCACGAGTCCGGTGCAGAGGAGCCCGCGGTGCTGGCTGATCCACAGCTCGGGGCTGTGCGCGTGCGCCTGCTCGTCGAAGCTGCCGTGTGCCTTCACCTCAGCGCCGTACACCGGCTTCCAGGTGTTCGACTGCCCGCCGGGCGGGTCGTGCTCGGGTGACTGCTGCCCCTGAACGTTGGTCTTGGCAAGAAACCAGTCCAGCAGCGATGGCGCGACCCGGTTGCCCAGAATCGTCAGTGCGGTGGGGAGGCCGACCCACATGGTGCGCCGGGGGTGCTCGGCGACATGCGCGACGGCGCGGGCGGCCACCTCCGGCTGGTAGATCGGCGGGACCGGCATCGGGTGGTGCTCGATCCCCCGGTGCAGCACCCAGTCGAACTGCGGTGTGTTCACGCCGGGCATGTGGACCTGGCAGATCTCCACCGCGGACCTCTTGTACTCGAGCTCCACGCGCAGCGATTCGGTGAAGTTCTCGATCGCTGCCTTCGCCCCGCAGTACGGCGCCTGCAGGGGGATGCCGCGGAACGCCAGCGCCGACCCCACCTGGATGATCGTCCCCCGGTTGCGGGGCGTCATCCGGCGCAGCGCGGCCCGGGTGCCGTTGACGCAGCCGAAGTAGGTGACGGCGGTGATGCGCTCGAACTCCTCGGGTTCGATGTCGTCGAAGAAGGCGATGGCGCCGGTGAAGGCGTTGTTGACCCACAAGTCGATCGGACCGAGCTCGCTCTCGACGCGGCCTGCAGCCGCCTCGACCGCGGCGGAGTCCGCGACGTCGACCGAGATCCCGAGGGCCCGCCGCCCTGCGTCCTGCACTTCACGCACCGTGGCGTCCAAGCGCTCTTGGCCGCGGGCGAGGACGGCGACGTCCCAGCCACGGGCGGCGAGCCGGCGGACGGTCGCCCGGCCGATGCCGGCTGTGCCGCCGGTGACGACGGCGGTGCCGGGGGGTCCTGTGCGCTTGGTGCCGAACATGCTTGGTCTCTCCTCGGGTCGGCGGCGTTCGGGCGAGCTGGTAGGGCGGCGTCAGCGGCTGCGCCACGCCCTCCAGCCAGCCAGCGCCTCGGGCAGGACGGCCGGCACGGTCGCCACCAGCAGCCCGGCACTGGCGGTGCACCAGGAGCACACCTTCTTGTGCTTGGTGACCTGCTCGGCGAACAGATAGGCCCCGCCGGCCGCGTCGACCACGCTCTTGGCGAGCAACAGCAGCGGGATCCACGGCTGCTTTTCGTGCCGGTCCGCCCCACCCATCCCCGCGAGGACGAGTGAGACTCCCGCACTGGCGATCCCGATGGTCGAGTCAGGCGTGCGGAGCATGACGTAGGCCTCGCCGGAGGCATCGACGCGGTCGGCGTCGAGTCCGGGCAGGGGTGGCTCCGGGACCGAGCGCAGCAGCCCGAACTGGTACAGCGCGACCACGCCGAGCGTCGCTGCCGCGCCCAGCTGCAGCCCTGCGGTGCGGCGGCGGGCTCGCAGGTAGGGGCTGTCGCCCCGGCGCAGCGCGTCGGACACGGCGTCGGCGGCGGGGGTGCTGCTGCGGCCGACGCCGCCGCTAGGAGGTCGCACGCTCGCTGCCGGCGGGCCGGCGGGGCGCTGTCGAGTCTGCATCTGTGCTCCTGTTCGTCGGGGCGCGCGGGGCTGATCAGTCGCGGTCGGGTCGGTCGTTGTTGCGCATGTCGTGGCGCAGGCGCAGGTAGCGCTGCAGCCGCCAGGCCCAGGACCCGGCCGGCCCCCAGCGGGCCCGGCGCTTGGCCGCGTCGACGACGTAGACCGCGCGCGCGAGCTCGGCGTGGCTCCACACCAGCGGCGTGTTACCCAGCAGCTGGCCGGTCTGCGGGTCGACCTCCTCCGAGAGCAGCCGGGGCAGCGCGGCGCAGAGCCGGTCCAGTCGCTGCTCGGCCTGCTCGACGCGTCCCAGCTGCGCAAGCGCGGTGACGGCGAGGAACGACATCGGCAGGAAGGCACCCTCGACCCCGGAGAAGCCGTCGTCGCCACCAGGCGGGTACCGGTACAGGTACGGCCCGGAGCCGAGCCGGGCGATCAGGCCGTCGACGAGACGACCGGCCCGCGGGTCGTCCGAGCCGAACATCCCGAACGCCACGGCCATCAAAGCGGACGCGTCAGGCGTCGCGGGGTCCTGGCCGTACTCCTGCGGGAGCAACCCCTCCTCGTCGATCGCCGCCAGGATGCGGTGCCGGATGGTGTCGCGGGCGTGCTTCCAGTGTCGGCGGGATGTCCACGGCCGCCAACCACGAGCGATCCACAGGGCGCGGTCGAGCAGCAGCCACCGGCCGATGTCGCCGTCGACGAGCGGCTTCGCCGTGCGCATCTCCCAGATGCCGTTGCTGTCCTTCACCTGGCCGGGGTCGTCGTCGGACACCTGATCGGCGAGGCGGCGCACGAGCGCCCACGTCCGGTCGTCGAGCTCCCCGCCGACCTGCACGTACACCGACACCGCTTCGGCGAACAGCCCCAGCGAGTCGTACTGCCGCTGCCCGCTGGCACCGTTGCCGACGCGGATCGGCCGGGATCCGGCCCAGCCAGCGACGCCGTCGATATCACGCTCGTCGGGCACGGGACCGCCACGGACGGTGCGCATCGGCTGGGTCAACAGGTCCTCATCGCCCCACCCCCGGTGGACGAACGCGAGATAGCGCCGAGCGTCCTCGCCCTTGCCGAGCAGCGCGGCCACCGCGGTCGACAGCGAGGCGTCCCGCAGCCAGGTGTAACGGTAGTCGAACTGCCGGTCGTAGCCCGCCGCCTCCGGAAGGCTCGTCGTCGGTGCCGCCACCACCGCCCCGGTGGCACGTGAGGTGCAGGCACCGATCACGGCCAGGGCGTCCCGCGCCCGCTCAGGATGACTGGCGGGTAGGCGGACGTCCTCCAGGCGCTCGCGTTCGGCCGCGTCCATGCCGCTGAGCTCGTCGAGCAGGTCTACCGCGTCTGCGTCGGCGCTCGCGTCGACCGCGATCACGAGCGCTGTCCAGGCGTCGTCGCTGACCTGCAAGCGGCTGATGAGTCTGACGCCGCAGGCCTGCTGCTGGCCACCTCGCACGAGCAACGCCCGGTGCTGACCCGGCGACTCCAGCATGCCGGTCGCCTGCTCACCCTCCACCGCCCATGCGACGCGGGGGGCATCGAACCCTCCGACTGTCAGGTGGTGCTCCACCACCCGACGGTTCGGGCCTGCGGCGCCCGGTCGTCGTCGCAGCAGCCGGACCAGCGCGAGCCCCTGCCCGCGGGTGACGATCCCGTCGCGCACGTCGATCAAGCCAGCTGCATCCCGGAGCACGGTGGTGGCGCTCGCGGCGGCCGGTGCGGCGTCCGCGTCGACGTACTCGAGGTCGGGGAAGCGGGCTGTACCGCCGTCGGCGTCAAGAAGTCGCCAGCACAACGGCTGGTCATCGAACTCCGGGGCGCACCACCACTGCACGCTCGCGTCAGGGGAGAGCATGGCGACGCTGCGGCCGTCGCCGACCAGGCGCAACGTGGCCAGCGGCGGCGCCCAGGCGTGCGCCGCTGTGCTGCCCGAAGCCGGCGTCACCGTCCGGCCCATCGGGTGTCCTCTCGTCGCAATGCGGCTCCCTTTACCGGCGCCTACCCCATCCCGCGCCGAACGTGCATCAGACGGTCGTCCAAAATGCCGTCAGCCCCGGTGCCCCTTCCAACTTCGTCCAGCCGGGCCGGTGAGAACACCGGCGGTTCGACCGCCGTGATCAGGCGCGGCTACCCTCAGCTGGTGCCCTATGACGAGGCGCTGGCGGACCGTGTGCGCTCCCTGCTGATCGACCAGCAGGTGTCGAAGAAGCGCATGTTCGGCGGGATCGCCTTCCTGGTCGCCGGACACATGGCAGTAGCGGCCAGTAGCCAGGGTGGGCTCATGGTGCGCGTCGAACCGGTCGCCGGCGAGCGCCTGCTGACGGAGCCGGGTGCCGAGCCGGTGGTCATGGGAAGCCGCCCGGCTATGAAGGGCTGGGTTCTCGTGCGCGGCGTCACCTTGACGGACCCAGTGGCGCTGGAGGCGTGGGTCCAGCGAGGGCTGCGGTACGTCCAGTCCCTACCGCCCAAGTCCTGATCCTGGGCACTCGAGAAGCGGCGAGGTGGCACGCCGGACTACTTCGGCCGAGCGCGGGGGACGATCACTGGCATGGCCACCGAGAAGCGCATCCGTTCAGCGTTCACCGATCTGGTGAACTCTGCCGAGCTCGACGAGGCGGCGCCGACACAGCCGCGCGACGAGCGGATCGCCTTCTCACACGAACGACTGAAAGCAGCGTGGCGGCTGTTGGAAGGGCCGGCCGACCAGGAGTTGGGCATGCAGGTCTGCGAGCAGTTGCTGCATGACGCGATCGACCAGCTCGACAGCCGGCGTGGGCTGGCCGCGCACCGGCTCATCGGGAAGCTTGAAGCCATGGGGGTGCGCCGCACCGGTCCAGCATCATGACCTTGTCCCACGCGTGACCGGCTGGACGTCGCCTGGTCGCGAGCGCGGGACGGTCCAGCTCACTGTCGCCGTGGACGTCCGGTAGGCAGACGATCGGCAACGGCACAGAGTTCGTCAAGAAGTTGCTGGGACGTGCCGATGACCGTTCGGTGAACTCATGGTGGTGAGCGCCGAAGCTGGCCTCTTGGCGGCTAGCGTCCGAAACGTCCGAGCCTTCCAGGATTCGTCAGCCGGATGGCTGAGTGGTCACGTCGTCCGTGGAGGATCGATGGAGGTTTCTGTCTGCATGCCCGGTCGTCTCGCACGCTTGGTCGGTGCCGTGATCACGGTGTTGGTGATGACGGCCGCGACGACGACGCTCACCGCTGGTCCCGCTTCGGCCGGCTCGTACAGCGCCCCGCTTCGTACGGCCATCAGCCAGCTGCCTGTCGCCACGGAGGTGCGGACCGGGTACGACCGCAGCCTGTTCCCGCACTGGAAGGACGCCGACGGCGACTGCCAGAACACCCGGCAAGAGGTGCTGATCGCAGAGAGCAGTGTGAGCCCGACGTTCACCTCCAGCAGCCGCTGCACGGTGGCCACCGGCCGGTGGTTCTCCTACTACGACCGGGTCACCTGGACCGCGGCGTCTGACGTCGACATCGACCACATGGTGGCCCTCGCCGAGGCCTGGGACAGCGGCGCCCGCAACTGGACCACCTCCCGACGGCAGTCCTTCGCCAACGACCTTGGTGACCGCCGGAGCCTGGTCGCGGTCACCGACAACGTGAACCAGAGCAAGGGCGACCAGGACCCGTCGACCTGGCTGCCCACCCACGACCGCTGCCGCTACATTCACGAGTGGACCGCGGTCAAGATCCGCTGGGGCCTGACCGTCGACAGCGCGGAGAAGAACGCCCTGAGCGCGCAGGGCGCCCAGTGCACCAACGTGACCCTGTCCGTCACGACGATCTGACGCGTTGCGAACGCCCCGGCCCGCTGACAGGTGCAGCAGACCGGGGCGTGCGCGAGCGGTTACTTCAGGTCGAACCGGTCCAGCATCATGACCTTGTCCCACGCGTCGACGAAGTCGTGTACGAACCTCTCCTTCACGTCGTCGGCCGCGTAGACCTCGGCGATGCCGCGCAGGATCGAGTTCGATCCGAAGACGAGGTCGACAGCCGTGGCCGTGCGCTGAACCTCGTCGCTGGCGCGGTCGCGCCCCTCGTACACGCCCTCGTCCGAGGCGGCGGTCCGCCACTCGGTGTCCATGTCGAGCAGCTGCACGAAGAAGTCGTTCGTCAGCGTCCCCACCTTGTCCGTGAACACGCCGTGCTGCGAACCGCCAGTGTTGGCCCCGAGGACCCGCAGGCCACCCACGAGAACCGTGAGCTCCTTGGCGGTGAGCTCGAGCATGTACGCCCTGTCGACGAGCAACGTCTCGGGGGCGAGCTTGCTGCCGGCCTGCAGGTAGTTGCGGAACCCGTCCGCCCGAGGCTCGAGAACCTGCATCGCCTCGACGTCGGTCTGCTCCTGCGTCGCGTCCGTACGCCCCGGTGCGAACGGCACGGTGATGTTGAAGCCGGCTTCGAAACAGGCCTTCTCAACCGCAGCACAGCCGCCCAGGACGATCAGGTCGGCGAGCGAGACCGGCTTGCCGAAGGACTGCTGGAGCTCCTCCAGCTTCGCGATCACCTCGGCCGTGCCGGCGTTGGCCGCCCAGTCCTTCTGTGGAGCCAGGCGCAGGCGCGCGCCGTTCGCACCGCCGCGCTTGTCGGTGCCGCGGTACGACGAGGCTGCAGCCCAGGCGGTCTGCACGAGCTGGGAGACCGACAGCCCGGACGCGAGGATCAAGCCCTTGAGCTCGGCGATGTCCGCCTCGCCGATCAGCTCGTGGTCCACCGGCGGGACCGGGTCCTGCCACAACTGCTGCTCGGGCACCCACGGGCCGAGGTAGCGCGAGACCGGGCCCATGTCGCGGTGCAGCAGCTTGAACCACGCCCTGGCGTACGCGTCCGCGAACTCCTCCGGGTTCTCGAAGTACCGACGCGAGATCGACTGATAGGCAGGGTCCGCGATCAGGGCGAGGTCCGACGTCGCCATGAAAGGCGCGTGACGGACCGATGGATCGTGCGCGTCGGGCACGAGGTCCGCCGCCGCGGCGTCCTTCGGTTTCCACTGCTTGGCGCCGGCCGGGCTTTCGCTGAGCTCCCACTCCCAGCCGAACAGCGTCTCGAAGTAGCTGTTGTCCCACTGGATCGGCGTCGGGGTCCACGCGCCCTCGAGGCCGCTGGTGATCGTGTCCTTGCCCTTGCCGGTGCCGTGCTCGTTCTTCCAGCCGAGCTGCATCGAGTGCACCGGGCAGCCCTCCGGCTCCGTCCCTACGAGCGAGGGGTCGCCCGCGCCGTGCGTCTTGCCGAACGTGTGACCGCCGGCGATGAGCGCGACGGTCTCCTCGTCGTTCATCGCCATCCGGGCGAAGGTCTCGCGGATGTCACGTGCCGACGCCAGCGGGTCGGGGTTCCCGCCCGGCCCCTCCGGGTTGACGTAGATGAGACCCATCTGCACGGCGCCGACGCCCTCGGCGAGCTCGCGGTCACCGCTGTAGCGCTCGTCGCCGAGCCAGGTGTCCTCCGGCCCCCAGAAGACCTCCTCGGGTTGCCACACGTCCTGTCGGCCGAAGGCGAAGCCGAAGGTCGAAAAGCCCATGGACTCGTGTGCGACGTTGCCGGCCAGCACGAGCAGGTCGGCCCATGAGACCGAGCGGCCGTACTTCTGCTTGACCGGCCAGAGCAGCCGCCGTGCCTTGTCCAGGTTGCCGTTGTCCGGCCAGCTGTTGAGCGGGGCGAAGCGCTGCTCGCCGCTGCCGGCACCTCCCCGCCCGTCGGCGAGGCGGTACGTGCCGGCGGCGTGCCACGACATCCGGATGAACAGCGGGCCGTAGTGGCCGTAGTCAGCCGGCCACCAGTCCTGCGAGGTGGTCATGACATCAATGAGGTCCTGCTTCAGCGCCTCGACGTCGAGGGACCGGAAAGCCTCCGCGTAGTCGAAATCCGGTCCCAGCGGGTCGGAATCGCGGGCCGGCTTGTTCAGGACCTGCAGGTCGACCTGGTTCGGCCACCAGTCACGGTTCGTCCTCGGGCGGGTGTCCTTGACCTCGGGAGCCGCGAGTGCCGGGTTCTCACTCTCGCTGACGTTCTCGGTGGGGTGATCAGTCACGTCGTTCCTCTCTCAGGGGCGGTACCGGTTGCTTCGGGCTTCGGGGAGGCGGCCGCGCACGTGGGGCAGCGGCCCCAGTAGACGACCTCGGCCTCGTCGATCGCGTAGCCGTTGTCGTCCGAGGCGGTCAGGCAGGGGGTCTCGCTGACGGCGCAGTCGACGTCGGCGATGGCGCCGCACGAGCGGCAGACGACGTGGTGGTGGTTGTCGCCGACACGTACCTCGTAGCGCGCGACGGAGCCGGCGGGCTGGATGCGGCGCACCAGCCCGGCGTCGGTCAGCGCGCGCAGGACGTTGTAGACGGCCTGGTGGGACACCGCGGCGATCTCGGTCCGCACGGCGGAGATGATCGCCTCGGTGTCGGCATGCGGTCGCTGGTGCACGGCGGTCAGCACGGCGAGCCTCGGGCGCGTCACCCGCAGATCCGCTCCGCGCAGGAGGCTCTCGGCATTCGTGGGGCTCGGCACGGTTGAAGTCTTGCCCATGTTCTTGAACGAATCAAGTCGAGAGCCAGCGACGACCGCGAGCTCGTACGCTCACCCGACCGCCGGGCGCAGAGCACGAGCGTCTCGACCGGCACAGCGCACGTGTTCTACCCCGAGGCAGACGAGGACAGGTGCACAGCGGCGCTGCTGCTCGAGGACGAGCGTGACCGCTCCTCGCTGCCGGAGGCGTCAGCGCAACTGGGCCATCAGACGCTCGGCTTCCTCGGCCCGAGCCTGCTCGACGAGGACCTCGAACCTGGTCGCCGCCAGCCCGGTCGTCGAGCTGAAGTCGCGCCGCCCACCGGTCGCGGCGTGTGCGGTGAACCCGAGCACGGCGCCGAATGCCGCACCCATCAGGAACCCGTACACAGCGAGGCTGAACAAGGCTGTGCCGGACTCGGCGAACAGGCCGAGGAACAGCCCGAAGAGAAGTCCGAGCCAGCCGGTCGACAGCGCACCCGCGAGGGCTGCCTTGCCCCGCGTCATCCGGCCGGTGACACGCTCGACGAGGCGCAGGTCGGCCCCGACGATGGTGACCGTCTCCACCGGGAAGTCGTGATCAGACAGGTGGTCGACCACGGCCTGAGCCTGCTCGTAGTTCGGGTACGAGCCGAGTGCGTAGCGGCCCACGGGCAACGAGACAGGTACGCCTGGTGTCGTCATGACCGCCTCTTACCCCCCAGAGCGGCAGGTTCACCGCTGCATCCGCCGCCAGAGCGCCTGCCGTACGCACAGGCGTCTCACCCGAACGACCGGCACCGCTCGGGTGGCAGGCTGCTGTCATGGCATCCGGGAAGCCCAGATGACGCCCAGGGTCGCGCTCGCCCCGGCTGCGTCCGAACCGGTTGCTGCCGCGGTCCGTTCGGCCGGCGGGCAGATCGTCGACCTCGACGACGCACCCGACGTGCTGGTGTGGGGCGACCCTGGGGATGTGGCCGGGCTGGTGGCTGCCGTACGCGCCGCGCCGACCGCCCGGTGGGTGCAGCTGCCGTTCGCGGGTGTCGAAGGCTTCGTCGATGTGCTGGACAGCTCACGGACGTGGACCTGCGCCAAGGGCGCCTACTCCGAGCCGACCGCAGAGCACGCCTTGACGCTCGCCCTTGCCGGCCTCCGGCAGTTGCCGGCCCGCGCGCGTGCGACGTCCTGGGGTGCGCAGGGCGTCTCCACGCTCTACGGCGCGCCGGTGGTCGTCCTGGGCGGTGGTGGGATCACCGCTTCGTTGCTGGAGCTGCTGGCGCCCTTCCGGTGCGCGGTGACAGTCGTGCGGCGCTCTCCGGAGCAGATGCGCGGAGCGTCCCGGACCGTCCGTCCCGAACGGTTGGACGAGGTGCTTGCTGACGCCCTCGTCGTCGTGCTGGCGCTTGCACT
The DNA here is from genome assembly GCA_019348355.1 of Actinomycetota bacterium. Taxonomy (GTDB): domain Bacteria; phylum Actinomycetota; class Actinomycetes; order Mycobacteriales; family SCTD01; genus SCTD01. Next base: position 18,519 of record JAHWJP010000016.1, on the reverse strand, counting down.
CACGCCAGAGACGACGCACGTCATCAGCCGCCGCCAGCTGGCCGCCATGTCCACGTCGGCGTGGCTCGTCAACGTGGCACGCGGCCGGCATGTCGACACCGACGCGCTGGTCAGTGCTCTGCAGGAGGGAGCGATAGGGGGAGCGGCGCTCGACGTCACCGATCCCGAGCCGCTTCCCGACGGGCACCCGTTGTGGTCCTTGCCGAACTGCCTCATCACGCCGCACACCGCCAATCCCTGGCAGACCGCACAGCCGCTGCTGGCGCGGCGGGTCTACGACAACGTGCTGCGGTTCGGCGCGGGCCGGCCGCTGCTCGGCACCGTCGATCTCGACGCCGGCTATTGACCGGTCAGGCGAGCTTGTCTGCGTGGCCCGGGCAGTACATGGTCACGAGCTGACGGACGGCCCAGTCGGCGGTGGCCTCGGACACGTCGACCGAGTCCGGCATCATGGACAGCCCATTGGCCTTCACCTGCGAGAACGTCTCACCGTTGTCGAACCCGGTGCACACCTGGTCCCCGGCCGAATTGATCTAGGCAGCGGTAGGTGACACGAACCGCAGCATCCCGCCCACCTGGCGCTTGAGCTCGCTGATCGTGGACGTGATCTCCTGGGATGAGGGGGTGCGGCGGGCGACGGTCGCGACCGCCGCGGGCACGGCGGGCGCCGGAACCACGGCCGGAATGGCCGCCACAGGTGCCGGCGCGACGGCCGGACGGGCTGGAGGCTGGGTCTTCGTCGACGCCGCGGCCGGCGGCTTCTTCGCCGGCGTCGTGGCCGCCACGGGCTTTGCGGCCGGGACCGTGGCCGACGTCACCACCGGGGCGGACACCTCCACGACAGCCGCCGGGGGCGGCGCGGGAACATCGACCAGGGTCACCACGGGAGGTGTCGCCTCCGGCGCGAGCTGGGCAACCACCTCGGTCGGGGCAGGACCGCCGGCGGCAAGACCAGGCATGGCCCCGGCGCTGGCAGCCATGCCGAGCGCGAGGGTCACTCCGGCCGCCGCGGTCAGCAGCCTCTCGAGGTGTGTCGTGTGCCTGTTCCTCCCGTAGACGTTCGCGGGATATCGGCGGGAGCAGCGGTTACTTGGACGGGGGGCGGGACCGAGGCTGGTCAGCCGAGTTCGTCTTCGGACAGTGCCCGTCCGGCAGGCATGAGCTCGTCCGCGCGGGGGACGGTATGCGCCGACAGCATGCCTGCACGCCCTCGAAGGAGCCTCATGATCTTCATCGTCGTCAAGTTCAGCATTCGGCCCGACCGGAGCGAGGACTGGCTCTCACTTGTCGAGAACTTCACGACAGCCACCCGAAAGGAGGAGGGCAACCTGTTCTTCGAGTGGTCGCGAAGCGTCGACAACCCACACCAGTTCGTCCTCGTGGAGGCTTTCGAGTCCGCGGCGGCCGGTGCGGTGCACGTGCAGACCGAGCACTTCCGGGCCGCCATGACGCAGATGCCCCCGGCGCTCGCAGCGACGCCGGAGATCATTCACGTGGAGGTGCCGGAACAGGGTTGGTCGACGATGTCCGAGCTTGCACCTACCGAACACTGACGCGGCGAGCTCAGCCGCCGCCGCCGGCGATCCCGTACTCGTGGATCTTGCGGTAGATGGTTGCCCGCGACATCCCGAGAGCGCGTGCCGCCTGGGCCTTGTTGCCACTGGCGTCGAGCAGTCCCAGCACGATCGCGTCACGCTCCATGGACTCGAGCGGACTGAGCCGGTGCCGGCTCAGTGACTGGATCTCGGGCGGCAGGTCATGGGGCTGCAGCACTCCGCTGCGCCGCTGCCGCCGGACCCACCGCAAGGTCTCCAGGACCTGGGCGACGTTGCCGGGCCAAGAAAAGCGCAGCATCAGCTGCATCGCCTCGGGCGAGCAGGTCAACTGCCCTCCGACGCCGAGCCGGTGCAGGAAGAACGGCACCAGCTGTTCCACGTCCTCGATGTGATGGCGAAGGGGTGGGACCCGCACGGTGTGCGGGAACAGGCGCAGCATGCTCTCCAGCTCAGGGCCGGGCGGTTCCGGCGCCACGGCGACGGCGACCCAGGCGGCTTGTCGGCCGGCGGCCTCCTCGAGCGCTGACGTCAGCACCCGCAGCGCGCTGGTCGAAAGCCGTTCCAGGTGTCGCAGGACGATGGTGCCGTCTTTCTCCGCCAGGGTCTGACGGGCGTGCTTCAACCAGGCGCTGTCCCCGTCGGCAGCCGGCTCGAGCAGGGTGTAGTGCCCGGCGGGGTTCAGCCGTTGATGCAGGGCCTGCAGCAGGGCCGTCTTGCCCGTTCCGGGCTCGCCCTCGACAACGAGCCATGCGCCGGACCGGTAGACGCCTTCGACATCGGCGCACGCGCGCCGCCACAGCGGGCTGGCCCCGATGAGACCGGGCAGCAGCATGCGCGTGGCGGCGGGGGTGGCGGGGACGCCGCCGGTAGCGGCTTCCACCACCTTCACGTCCACGACGCCGCCGGCAACACCTCCGTCGCCCTGCACCGCTCGGGTGTGCAGTCGCACCTGCACACCCGAGGGAAGCTCCACCGACGCCGACTCACGACGCTCGGACAGCGCCTCCGCGGCGTGGCGCAGCAGGGCCGACTGGTCCCCGGGCTTCAGCGTCGTGCGCGCGGTCTCGTTCATCATGACCACGTCGTTGTTGAGCGCGAAGACCATCCCGGTGTTGTGCCGGCAGGCCCGCCGGTAGGCGTGCAGGAGCTCGATCTCACGCATCCCGGTCTCGGTGAGTAGAGCCTGCCGGATCTGCTCGGCTGTGGTCTTGGCGAGGGTCATGAGCAGCGGTCCTGCGTCGCGTCGCCAGCAGGTCAGATCGAGCACGCCCACGGTCTTGCCGGACATCGGGTGGCGGATCGGCACGCCAGCACAGGCGAGGCTCTCGAGGTTCTCCGCGTAGTGCTCGTGGCCGAAGACGTGCATGGCCCGGCCGGCCTCCAGCGCCGTGCCGATTCCGTTGGTCCCCACGACGCCTTCGGCGTAGCTGAAGCCGGGAGCGAGGTTGACTTTGTCGAGGTGGCGCTCGAGGACAGCGTCCGCGGTCAGCCGGCTCAGCACCACACCGGCCGGGTCGGTGAGCACGATGCTGAGCGGCTGGCCGTCGAGCTGCTCTCGCAGACGACGCAGCACCGGTTCGGCGCTCCGGGTCAGGGGGGTGTCCAGGTTGGGGTCGCGCACGTACTGGGGCTCGAGTCGGTCCGCCGCGACGTTGGACTCCCGGGACCGCCACCAGGACGCGAGGATGGCCTGGCGGACCCCTTGCGGATCGATGGAGTCCACGCGCAGGAAGTGCTCCCGGGCCCGGGCCAGTCCGGGGGCATCTGTCTCGCGCGCGGGGTGGTCGCGGTTCACGGCGTCCTTTGACTTGTGCGCAACGCGCAGGGAACTCCTCGTTCACGGAGAGACCAAGGTAACCGCCGGACCGGTCTTCGAGGTGTCTCAGATTGAGACGACCTCCCGGCCTGGCCGGGGTAGGACTGTGGCCGCCAACGACGCGGAGGTGCTCCGATGCCCGAACCCGGCGCGACCGAGACCTACAACCCCTGGACGGTTGTCAATCTCGTGTTCCACCAGCTGGCCCAGGAGGGTCTGCACCCCGTGCTCGGCAACGCGGGTGATCCGGGCAAGCCGGCGGCCGATCTTCTTCGTGCTCTCGGCATCCAGCCGGACGCGGAGGGCAACCGCCAGGTCATGCGGGATGTACGTGATCACCTGGCTACGATCCGAGAGGCGGTGCTCGGCGAGAAGTGACATGGTTCGCCGGGAGTGTCTCAGAGTGAGACCCCCGAAAGTTTGCGTATCGAGTGTGCTGACAGGCAGCGAGGCAGTCGACCGAGAGGAATGCTTATGAGTCGCCAGAGTGTGGCCAAGGCCCACCAGAAGATCCAGGAGCTCGCATGGGAGCCCCTGTACCACGAGCCCGTCTCCCAGTACGGAACGGATTACACCTTCTCGAAGGCCACGAAGAAGGACCCGCTCAAGCAGGTCCTGCGGTCGTACTTCCCGATGCAGGAGGAGAAGGACAGCCGGGTCTATGGCGCGTCCGACGGGGCGATCCGGGGCAACATGTTCCGGCAGGTGCAGGAGCGCTGGCTGGAGTGGCAGAAGCTGTTCCTGTCGATCATCCCGCTGCCGGAGATCTCCGCGGCCCGCGCGATGCCGCTGCTGTTCCACAACGTGCCTAACCCCGAGCTGCACAACGGCCAGGCGATCCAGATGATCGACGAGGTGCGTCACTCGACGATCCAGCAGAACCTCAAGCGCCTCTACATGAACAACTACATCGACCCGGCCGGGTTCAACAGCAGCCTGCGCAATTTCCAGAACGACTACTGCGGCACCATCGGCCGGCAGTTCGCCGAGGGCTTCATCACCGGTGACGCCATCACGGCGGCCAGCATCTACCTCACCATCGTCGCCGAGACGGCGTTCACCAACACGCTGTTCGTCGCCATGCCCGCCGAGGCGGCCGCCAACGGTGACTACCTGCTGCCGACCGTCTTCCACTCCGTGCAGTCCGACGAGTCCCGGCACATCAGCAACGGCTACGCCACGCTGCTGATGGCTCTGGCCGACGAGGGCAACCACGAGCTGCTCGAGCGCGACCTGCGCTACGCCTGGTGGAACAACCACCGCGTCGTCGACGCGGCCATCGGCACCTTCATCGAGTACGGCACGAAGGACCGCCGCAAGGACCGCGAGAGCTACGCCGAGATGTGGCGCCGGTGGATCTACGACGACTACTACCGCAGCTACCTGGTGCCGCTCGAGAAGTATGGCCTGGTCATCCCGCACGACCTCATCGAGGAGTCCTGGAACCAGATCTGGAACAAGGGCTACGTGCACGAGGTGGCCCAGTTCTTCTGCACCGGGTGGGTCGCCAACTACTGGCGCATGGACCCGATGACCGACAAGGACTTCGAGTGGTTCGAGTACAAGTACCCGGGCTGGTACTCCAAGTACGGCGCGTGGTGGGAGAACTACAACCGGTTGTCGATCCCGAACGGGCACAACCCGATCGTCTTCGAGGACGTGGACTACGCCTACCCGCACCGCTGCTGGACCTGCATGGTGCCGTGCCTCGTCCGTGAGGACATGGTCATGGCCGACGTCGACGGGCAGACGCGCACCTACTGCCACGAGGCCTGCAAGTGGACCGACACGGTGGCGTTCCGCCCGACCTTCCACGGTCGGGAGACCCCGAGCATGGGCCGGCTCATCGGCAAGCGCGAGTGGGAGACGCTCTACCACGGCTGGAACTGGGCCGACGTCGTCTCCGACATGGGTTACGTCCGCGACGACGGCAAGACGATGGTCGCCCAGCCGCATCTCAACCTCGACCCGAAGAAGATGTGGACCCTGGACCACCTGCGCCGCTGCCCGCCGCTGCAGAGCCCGAACGTCCTGCTGAACGAGATGAGCAAGGACGAGCAGAAGGCGTTCCACGCGGACTACACCGCGCACGGCCCAGCTGGCAAGGCCCCCGTCAAGGCCTGACCGGCACGACACACGGCGAGGAGGGCCCGCGACCACGAGTCCCGGGCCCTCCCCGCCTCCACCGCATCCCCAGCGAAGCGAGCGAGGAGCCATGGCCGACAAGCACACCGTGCGGTTCGAGCCGGTCGGCATCGAGATCGAGGTCGACGAGTCGCAAACCGTCCTGCGGGCGGCGGCCGAGCAGGGGATCATGCTCATGCACGGCTGCAAGGAGGGCCAGTGCGCCGCGTGCAAGTCCTTTTTGCTCGAGGGGGAGGACGTCGAGCACGACAGCTACTCCACCTTCGCGCTGCCGGACAGCGAGAAGGACGAGGGCTTCACGCTGCTGTGTCGCGCCCACGTCTACGAGGACGTGACGATCGAGCTCCTCAACTACGACGAGGAGATGATCCGGTCCGGCTTGCCCATCCAGAACACGATCGGCACGGTCGTGTCGAACGAGTCCGTCACCCACGACATCCGCCACCTGGTCCTGGCCGTGCCACCGGACGCCGACTTCCGGTTCTTCCCGGGCCAGTACGTCGACATCAGCATCCCCGGCAGCGGGGACAGCCGGTCGTTCTCGATGGCCAACATCTCCGCCAAGGAGAGCGGCCAGCTCGAGTTCATCATCAAGTGCTACCCGGACGGGGTGTTCTCCGGCTACCTCGCCAACGAGCTCTCCGTCGGCGACGAGCTGCCCATCAGCGGCCCGTTCGGCGTCTTCACCCTGCGCGACAGCCAGTCCGACCTTGTCTTCGTCGGCGGCGGCGCCGGCATGGCACCGATCCTGTCGGTGCTGCGGTCCCTGGCCGAGCGGGACCCCAACCGCAAGGCCACCTACTACTACGGCGCGCGAGGCAAGCGGGACCTGTGCTTCGAGGACGAGCTGCGCGCGCTGAAGCAGGAGTTACCCAACTTCACCTACGTGCCCGCCCTGTCCGAGCCGGCTGACGGCGACGACTGGGACGGCGAGGTCGGCCTGATCACCGACGTCGTCCGCAAGCACGAGCAGGACCTGCGTCGCGCGGATGCCTACGTCTGCGGGCCGCCCCCCATGGTCGAGGCCGCGATCGAGCTGCTCGGTGAGCTCGGCGCCCCTTCGAACCGGATCTTCTACGACAAGTTCACCAGCACTGGTGAACCTGACACCACCCCCGTCACAGGAAGGGCGTCCACGACATGACGACCGCAGAGCAGACGACCGAACGCAGTCTCCCCAAGCCCCAGTTCACCGATGCGGAGGCCGGTGCGAAGGTCTTCCCCGACTCCACGGCCCGCAACTACAACTACTTCGTCCCGCAGAAGCGCAGGCAGACGCACTACGAGGACGTCACTGTCGAGGTGCAGCCCGACCCGCGGCACTACCTGGCGCAGGGCTGGATCTACGGCTTCTCCGACGGCCGCGGCGGCTACCCGCTTGACTGGACCGCCCTGAAGGCCTGGGGCTCGGACCGGCCGGAGCCCGAGCGCTTCCCCGGCTCGGGTGGCAAGGGCTACGACTGGCCCGCCCACGGTTGGCACGAGTTCCGCGACCCGAACGAGGAGTGGGAGCTCACCCTCTACAAGTACAACGCCAACGTCGTGCGGCAGCTCGCCGCCAACGTCGACGCGGCCCGGCAGACCAAGGCCTTCGAGCAGTGGAACCCGAACTGGGTCTCGTTCGTGGAGAGCCACGTCGGCGCGTGGATGCACGTGGAGCACGGCCTGGGGCTGTACGTGTTCTCCAACGCCAACCGGCGCGGTCCCACCAACATGCACAACACCGCCGTGGCGGTGAACGGCATGCACCGGATCCGCACCGCGCAGGACCTGGCGCTGTACAACCTGACGCTCAGCGAGGAGATCGAGGGCTTCGACGGCAGCGCCCACCTCGAGGCGTGGAACAGCGACCCCGCCTGGCAGGGCGTGCGCCGCGTGGCGGAGCAGCTGACCTGCGTCGACGACTGGGCGGAGGCGGTGTTCGCCGTCAACGTCGTGTTTGAGCCGCTGATCGGCGAGCTGTTCCGCAGCCACCTGGTGCAGCAGGCGTCGCCCCGCAACGGCGACTACGTCACGCCGACGGTGGTGGGCGCCGGCGAGCACGACTACGCGACCCGCGACCTGCGCTACACCATCGCGATGTTTGAGCCGCTGGTGAACGACAAGGAGTTCGCCGACCACAACAAGACGACGATGGACCAGTGGCTGTCGGTCTGGGTCCCGCGTTGTCTGGAGGCGGCCCGCGCGATGCAGCCGCTGTGGTCGCAGCCCGACGCCAAGCCCCCGCGCTTCGAGGACGGCCTCGACCGCTGCAAGAGCCGCTTCACCGGCATCCTGTCCGACCTCGGCCTCGAGACCCCGAAGGAGCTCGCCCAGTGAGCACCGCGACCGCTTCCAACAGCCCGTACGCCTCCAACAACAGCGCCTCCGGCAGGTGCGGCGTCACCCTGATGAACAACCAGGTCGGCGTCGTCGTCGCCGAGGTGATGCGCAAGCAGGAGGGCGTCACCATCACCCCGCTGCCGTCGATGATCCGCGTCGACGCCGACAACCGCATGGACTTCGTCTACGCCGACATCTCCGAGGCGCTCGGCGAGGAGGACGACTGGTTCGACTCCGCGCAGTTCGAGGAGAACATGTCCACCCACTACGGGAAGATGATCCACGAGGACGATCGGACGATCATGTTCGCCAGCCCGGAGGACGCCGCCGAGTATCTCGGCTGGGACCTGCCCATCAGGAACTGAGCGTCTTACGCCGCACCCCGGCAGGCCCGACCCACGATCGAAGGAGGAACGGTGTACGAGAAGGACGGCGAGAAGTACTTCGTGGTGGACAGCCACATGCACTACTGGGATGCCAGCCCCGCGAACTGGGTGGCTGGGCAGGAGAACTTCGCGAAGGGGTGGATCGACTGCTTCCACGCCTACCAGTCGCTGGGGCCGGCCGAGACGCACTGGCCGATCGACCGCTTCCAGAAGTACTCCGAAGAGGGCCTGATGAAGGACGTCTTCGAGGACGGGCACGTCGACGTCGCTATCTTCCAGCCGACCTATCTCAAGTCCTGGTACACCGAGGGCTTCAACACCACCGAGCGCAACGGCGCCCTGTCGGAGAAGCACCCGGGCAAGTTCGTCGTCAACAGCCGCTTCGAGCCGCGCGGCGGCGACGCAGCGATGAAGGAGTTCGAGGACAACGTCGCCCGCTGGGGCGCCAAGGGCGTCAAGCTCTACACCGCCGAGTGGCTCGAGGACTCCCGCGGCTGGACGCTCAAGGACCCGGAGGCGTACCGGTTCCTCGAGCGGGCCCAGGAGCTCGGGGTGAAGAACATCCACGTCCACAAGGGGCCGACCATCTGGCCGCTGGACAAGGACGCCTTCGACGTCTCGGACGTGGACCATGCGGCGACCGACTTCCCGGACCTCAACTTCATCGTGGAGCACGTCGGACTGCCCCGCATCGAGGACTTCTGCTTCATGGCCACCCAGGAGCCGAACGTCTACGCCGGCCTGTCGGTCGTCATCGGCGGGCTCATGCACGCCCGGCCGAAGTTCTTCGCCAAGGTGATGGGTGAGCTGCTGTTCTGGGTCGGTGAGGACAAGATGACCTTCGGCAGCGACTACGGCATCTGGGAACCCAAGTGGCAGGTGGAGGGCTTCGTCGACTGGGACTACCCGAGCGATGAGTTCTCCGACTACCCGCGGGTCAACGCGGCGACCAAGAAGAAGATCCTCGGGCTCAACGCCGCGAAGCTCTACGACATCGAGGTGCCGGCGGAGTTCCAACTGCCCGCCGAGGAGGGTGCGCCCGCCGACCAGGACGACGCGAAGCTGGTGGAGGACACAGTCGGGGCGTCCACGTGAAGGGGGCCGCGTGACCGACGCGGCCTGCGTGCTCGCCGCGCTGGACACGGTGCGCGATCCGGAGTTGGACGAACCCGTCACCTCGCTGGGGTTCGTCGCCTCGTGCACCGTGTCCACGGACGGGGTGGCCGACGTGCACCTGCGGCTACCCACCTACTTCTGCGCGCCCAACTTCGCCTTCCTCATGGTCGCCGACGCCTACGAGGCGGTCAGCGGCGTCGCCGGAGTGCGGCGGACCGAGATCGTTCTCGAGGACCACTTCGCCTCGGCGGCGATCAACAGCGGCGTCGCGGCCCGGTCCGGCTTCGTGGCGTCCTTCGGGGCGCTCGCGGACGCAGAGCTCGACGGCCTTCGGGTCGACTTCATCCGTAAGGCGGTGCTCGCCGGCACCGACCGGGTCTGCCGACCGCTGCTGGCCGCCGGCCGCACCGGTGAGGAGCTGGCCGGACTCAGCCTCGGCGACGCTCCGCCGTCACCGGACCGCGAGCGCCTGCGGGCGCGGCGCGCCGAGCTCGGCCTGCCCGCCGACGACAGCAGTCCGCTGCTGATCGACCCGGGAAGCGGCGAGGCGGTCGGCGTCGCCGCGTTGCCACTGCACCTGCGCAAGGCACGGTTGACCCGCGTCGGCGCCGAGGCCAACAGCGGCATCTGCCGGGGCATGCTCCGCGATCGCTACCCGACACTCGGTCTTGGGGAGGACTCATGAAAGCCGTACGCCTGCACGCCTACCACCAGCAGCCGGTCGTCGAGGAGGTTCCGGAGCCCACCATCTCCGGCCCGCTCGACGTGATCGTGAAGATCGGCGGCGCCGGCGTGTGCCGCACCGACCTGCACATCCTCGAGGGCCAGTGGGCCGAGGCCATGGCGCCGGACCTGCCGTACATCCTTGGTCACGAGAACGCCGGCTGGGTGCACGAGATCGGCTCGGCGGTGACCAACGTGAAGGTGGGCGACACCGTCATCCTGCACCCCACCCCGACGTGCGGGCTGTGCCGGGCGTGCCGCGGCGGCCAGGACATGCACTGCACCACCAGCACGTTCCCGGGGCTGGGCGTCGACGGCGGCATGGCCGAGCTGCTGCTCACCTCGGCCCGCGCCTGCGTGCTGCTCGACCCGGCGACCCGACCGCAGGACGTGGCCGCGCTCGCCGACGCCGGCATCACCGCCTACCACGCGGTGCGCAAAGCACTCCCGCTTCTCTACCCGGGCACGACGTGCGTCCTGATCGGCGCCGGCGGGCTCGGGCACATCGGCATCCAGTGTCTCGCCGCGCTGACGGCGACCAACATCGTCGTCGTGGATCGCAACGCCGAGGCGCTGAAGCTGGCCGAGCAGCTCGGCGCCCACCACACCGTCGTCGCCGACGGCGGGCAGGTCGCGGCGGTCCAGGAGCTGACCGACGGCCAGGGCGCCGACGTCGTCCTGGACTTCGTGGCCGAGCAGGGCGCGGAGCAGGACGGCTTCGCCATGACGCGCAGCGGGGGCTCGTACTACGTCATCGGCTACGGCGGGCAGCTGAGCGTCCCGACACTCGACATCATCTCGACCGAGCGCAACATCGTCGGCAACATCGTGGGCACCTACAACGAGCTCGCCGAGCTCATGGTCCTCGCGCAGACCGGCAAGGTCACGCTGCACACCAGCACCTTCCCGCTCGACGCCGCGGTGGATGCGCTCGCCGAGCTCGACGCCGGCAACGTGCGTGGTCGCGCCATCCTCGTCCCCTGATTTCACCCACCGCCGAACCTGCCCCGCCCCACCTGACAGAGAGGTCCACCCATGGCCAAGGAACTGGTGTTCGGAGAGGACGCCCGTAATCGCCTGCTCACGGGGGTCGACCAGCTGGCCGAGGCCGTGAAGTCGACGCTCGGCCCCAAGGGCCGCAACGTCATCATCGAGAAGATCACCGGCTCGCCGGTGGTGACCAACGACGGCGTGACGATCGCGAAGGAGATCCACCTGCCCGATCAGTTCGAGAACATGGGCGCACAGTTGGTGAAGGAAGCCGCGATCAAGACCAACGACATCGTCGGCGACGGCACCACCACGGCGACCGTGATCGCGCACGCGATCATCCGGGAGGGCATGAAGGCGATCGGCGCCGGCGGTAACCCGGTGCTGGTCAAGCGCGGGATCGACCTGGCCGTCGGCCGGCTGGTCGAGCACCTGCGCCGGGTGGCCCGGCCGGTGGAGACCGAGCAGGACTACGCCCGGGTGGCTGCCATCTCGGCCAACGACGACGACATGGTCGGTGCGGTGCTGGCCGAGGCGTTGTTCACCGTCGGCGACACCGGCATCGTGACCGTCGAGGAGTCCGCGACCCCCGGCATGAGCGTGGAGTTCGTCGAGGGCTTCGAGTACGACAACGGCTACATCTCGCCGTACATGGTCACCCACCCGGCCAGCCTCGAGGCGGTGCTGGAGGACCCCTACATCCTGCTCACCAACGACAAGATCAGCAAGATCGCGCAGCTGATGCCGCTGCTGGACAAGGTGATGCGCGCCCCCCGGCCGCTGATCATCGTGGCGGAGAACGTCGAGGGCGCCCCACTGTCCATGCTCATCCAGAACCACGTCAACGGCGTCTTCCAGTGTGTCGTCACCCGGGCACCCGGCTTCGGGGACCGGCGCCTACGCAAGCTGGAGGACATCGCCACCACCACCGGCGGCACGGTGCTGTCCAAGCACTCCGGCGCGACCATCGAGACGATCACGCTGGAACAGCTCGGCCGGGCCTCGCAGGTGCGCGTCACCGCGGACCGCACGACCATCATCGGCGGGGCCGGATCCGCCGACGACATCGCGTTCCGCATCGCTCAGATGCAGGCCGAGCAGAAGAAGGCGACGTTCGGCGTCGACGAGGACGTGCTCGCCGAAAGGATCGGCTCACTGTCCGGCAAGGTCGCCGTGGTGAAGGTGGGCGCCCCGACCAACGCCGAGCTCGCCGAGCTGCAGCACCGCGTCGAGGACGCCCTGTCGGCGACCCGGGCGGCCATGGCCGAGGGCATCGTGGCCGGCGGCGGCGTCGCCTTGCTGCACGCGGCGCCGGCCCTCGACGATCTCGAGGTCACCGGTGACTACGAGATCGGCGTCGAGATCGTCCGCCGCGTCCTGGCCGAGCCGGCGTACCTCATCGCCAGCAACGCCGGCTACAACGGCCAGGAGGTGATCGCCTCGATCGCCGGCATGGGCGTCGACGAGGGGTTCGACGCGCTCGAGGGCCGCTACGGGGACATGATCGAGATGGGCATCATCGACCCGCTGCGCGTCTGCCGGTCGGCGCTGCAGAACGGTGCGTCGGTCGCCGGACTGCTCCTGACCACCAACACGCTCATCGCCGAGGAGCAGACCCCCTGGGGCGGGAGCCGGGCGCTGATGACGGAGTTCGGCGAGCTCGACGGCGGCCTGCACCAGCCCTCGCCGGACGCCAGCACTCCGCAGTCGCTGGGCCTCGGGCCGTCGGTCGGATGAGCGTCCCGCAGCAGGACTCCGGCGCCCGCCCGCAGGACGCACCCGCACCGGACCCGGCCGCCCAGGACCGCGCGGTGCCGGCGGTGGTCCGGCGCCTGACCTCACCGGCTGCCCTGGCGATGGCGGATCTCGCTGCGGTGTTCGAGGACCTGCAGACCGTACTGCGCTGCTGCGAGCGGCTCGTCACCGAGCTGGACGCGGGCCGACCGGAGCCGGATGACCTGGCGCTCGAGGCCTACTGGACGACCGCCCTGCTGTCCTACACGCGGTGCTTCACGCCAGGACCGCGCGGCACCGGGCTGACCGAGGACGACGTCACGGCGACTGAGCTCCCCGGCGATGTGGTCGGGTGGCACCAGATGCTGATGCAGCTGCGGGAGCGGGTCGCCGACCCCGGCGTGAACCCGCGGGAGTCCTTCTCGGTCGGCGCGTCGCAGGACGCCAGCGGCCACGCCGAGGGCATCGCGGTTGCCTCGACCCGGCAGCCGAGCGTCGACGCGGTCAGCGTGCGCCAGACGGGCGCCGTGGCGTACGCCCTGAGCCGGATCGTCGACGAGCGGTTGACGGCGCAGCAGGGGGTCGTCTTCACCGCGGTTGCCGCCATGGCGCGTCCGGCGCTCGACAAGCTCGCGCTGCTGCACCTCACCGTCCCGGAGTGATGCCCCTGCCTTCGCGCCGGCGGTTCCTCGGCGGAACGGTGCTCGGCACCGCTGCTGCCGCCCTCGGCGGACGCGCGCTGTTCGACCTGCCGGCAGCGGCAGCCAGTGTCCCCGGCGACGGGCACAGCAACCACAACGGCCCCGCCCACGGGGGTGGCGAGAACGGTCCCACGTTCCGATCCGGTGGCACGGTGGATCACGCGGCGAACGGCTTCGACCCCACCGACGTGCTGCGGGACTTCGACTACGGCCGCGTGTCAACCTCCGCGGACGGTCGTACGGTGCGCGAGTGGGAGGTGTTCGCGACCGACCGGGACATCGAGGTCGCGCCAGGGGTGCGCTTCCCCGCGTGGACGTTCAACGGCCGCATCCCGGGGCCGACCCTGCGCTGCCGACAGGGCGACCTGCTGAAGGTGCGGTTCGTCAACGACTCCGCGCACCCGCACACCATGCACTTCCACGGCATCCACGCCGCGGAGATGGACGGGGTGCCCATGGTCGGCAGGGGGGTGATCTCGCCCGGCGAGAGCTTCACCTACACCTTCGACGCCGAGCCGTTCGGCCTGCACCTCTACCACTGCCACGTCGGGCCGCTCGCCGAGCACATCGCCCGCGGCATGTACGGGACGTTCATCGTCGACCCGCCGGAGGACCGCCCGCCGGCTGACGAGCTGGTCATGGTCATGCACGGCTACAACACGACCTTCGACGGCGAGGGCAACCAGCTCTACGCCGTCAACGGCATCCCCTTCCATTACATGCACGAGCCGGTACGCGTGCGCCTGGGCGAGCTGGTGCGGATCTACCTGGTCAACATCACCGAGTACGACCCGATCAACACCTTCCACCTGCACGGCAACTTCTTCGACTACTACCCGACCGGCACCCGGCTCGAGCCCTCGGAGTTCACCGACACCATCATGCAGGCGCAGGGCCAGCGTGGCATCTGCGAGGTTCGTTTCCCGAGGCCGGGGCGGTACATGTTCCACGCGCACAAGACCGAGTTCGCCGAGCTGGGCTGGATGGGCTTCTTCGAGGTGACCGACTCATGACACCCGACCCGCAGTTGGCGAGCCTCGACGCGCCCACGGCTCCGCCGGGCGAGCGCGGCGTCCGCCGGCCGGCCAGGACCGCTTCGGTGCCCCTGTGGACTCTGGTCTGCGCTGCCCTCGCTGCCCTGGCCGTGGCGATGGGCGCCCTGGCCCTGCTGGCCGGTAACGCCCTGCCGTCCAGGAACGGCCCTCCCGTGGAGGAGCTCGCCGTGGAGCGGACTGTGCTGCTGCCCGGCGTGATCGACCTGACCGTGCGCAACACCGGTCCCGATCCGGTACAGATCGCCCAGGTGTTCGTCAACGACAGCTTCGTCGACGTCGTCGGCGGGACCGAACCCGTCGGTCGGCTGGACGCCGCCACCCTGCGCCTGAACTATCCGTGGCAGGAGGGGCAGCCGTACCTGATCTCGATGCTCACAGCCACGGGTGTCGTCGTCGAGCACGAGATCCCGGCGGCTGTGCGCACCCCCGACGGCGTCCGGACGCTCGGGTCGATGGCGCTGCTCGGCGTCTACGTCGGGATCATCCCCGTCGCGCTGGGCATGATGGCGCTGCCCCTGCTGCGCCGGGCCGGCCCGTCGGTCGTGCGTGTGCTGCTCGCCCTCACCGTCGGACTGCTGGCCTACCTGGCCATCGACGGCGGCCTGGAGGCGATCGAGCTGGCGGAACTCTCGGGCGGCGCGTTCGGGGGTCCCAGCCTGGTCGTGCTCGGTGCAGGGCTGGCCTTTCTGCTCCTGACGGCGGTGGACCGAGCCATCCGCAGCCGGCGGGACTACGCCGAGGCGGCGGGCGTGAACGGGCGGCGGCTGGCGACCACGATCGCGGTCGGCATCGGGCTGCACAACCTCGGTGAGGGGCTGGCGATCGGGTCCGCCTACGCCGTCGGCGAGCTGGCGCTCGGCGCCTTCCTGGTCGTCGGGTTCGCCCTGCACAACACCACGGAGGGCATCGCCATCGTGGCGCCCCTGACGAGGCAACGTCCGTCGAAGGCTCGTCTGGCCGTGCTCGCCCTGCTGGCAGGCGCCCCGGCGAGCGCGGGCGCGGTGATCGGAGCGGCCGTGAACAACAGCGAGATCTCCGCCCTGCTGCTCGGCGTCGGTGTCGGTGCGATCGTCCAGGTGATCGTCCAGATCGCACCGACGCTCCGGTCCCGTGTCGGGCAGGCGCTCGACACGGCGACCATCGGCGGTATCACCGCCGGGCTGCTGCTCATGTATCTGACCGGGTTGCTGGTGACGGTGTGAGCAGGAACCTGGTCGACGCCCCTTGTACGCGGCGGGCGCTGCTGACCGGAGGCTGCCTCGTGGCCGCGGCGGGCATCGCCGGATGCGCCAGCCCGGCGAGCTCTCCGAGCGAATCCGGGTCAGGCAGTGGCGGGACGGCGGTCGCTGGCGACACGGCAGCAGTCCCGATCGGCGGCGGCAGGGTCTTCGAGGGTCGGGTGGTGGTCACCCAACCCAGTGCGGGCACCTTCTTCGCTTTTTCGGCGGCCTGCACGCATCAGGGCTGCACCGTCAGCGGGGTCGAGGACGAGGTGATCAGCTGCCCCTGTCACGGCAGCCGGTTCGACATCAACGACGGCTCGGTGGTCCAGGGACCCGCGAGCGGGCCACTGGCTCGGCGCGAGATCGCCGTGAGCGGAAGTACCTTCACCATCGTCTGAGGCACCCTCGACTGGCTCCCCGCGGGTCAGACCGTCGAGGACGTATGCCCTGTCGTTGACGCCGCGGCGGTCCAGTGCGGTCCGCAACTCGTGAAGGTTCACCGCATCCCTGCTGCACGCCTGATCGCGACGCGAGAGCCCGCCGTCCCGAGACCGTCACCAGCGAACGGTAGCGACGCCTCGGGTCCGACGAGCGAGTTCCCTTCCATGCTGGAGCCAGTTCCCCGGCTACCTCTCCGCAGCGAGCTGGCCGCGGACGGCGCCACCGGGGAACTCGGCGTTGTGCACGTTGACGTAGTAGTCCTCCGGGTCGGCGAGGATGTCCGCGACCGTCTCGCCCGTGGGGAACTTGCCCGGCTCGCCCTCGGTGAGGCAGTCGGCGGCGTTGCCGTCCGCCGGTGCTGCCAGGTTGGCCACGACCGGCCCGTTCTCGCCGGCTTGGCCTTCGTGGATGTGGGCCGCAGTGGCGGTGGCGATCTTGTCCACGGTCAGGACGTAACAGAGCGTGGTCGCGTCGCCGTCGATCCCGAAGACGTACGCCTCGCCGCGCCCGTTCGGGTCGCCGACCTGCTTGTTGTTCGTGGCGCCGGCGGCCACTTCGGAGCGACCGTCCAGGCTCGCCTCGAGCACGGCGTTCGCGTGTCCGGCGGCGGCCACCCCGGCCTGCACGGCCAGACCGGCGGCGGCCAGGGTGGTGGTGGCAACGGCCACGATGATCTTCTTACGCATGAGTGCGGTCCCCTCGTCGATGAGATCGGGCGGTCGCGCGTCATCGGCGTCCTGCCCTTCTGTACGTCGTTGGCGCGACTGCGGTTCACCCAGAACGTGGCGAAAGGAGCACCGGTCGACGCAGACGACTGCCGGCGGTTTGCGCCACTCACCACAGAGGCAGAACGACCGAAGATCCCGATGAGAGGAATCCCGATGCCAGGCGCAGTCCCCCGCCGGACCGGTCGGGCCCGTCGCCTGCTCGCGACCGCCATGCTCGTGACCCTGCCGCTCGTCGCCACCACCGCCTGCTCCGACAGCGAGCCGGAGGACCAAGAGATCGAGCAGGAGGAGTACTAGCGGCCGACGCTGCTGCTAGACACGCACTGTGGGCAGCAGAGCCAGCCAGAGCGAACCGCGGAGACCCAGTCGAGCAACCTGCGTGCTGGTCGCCCTGCTGCTCGCCGGCCTCGCCGCGTGTGGGGGGTCGGCACCGGCCCCGACCACCGTCATCCCGCCCGCCGTGCGTCAACAGCAGCTCACCACTGCTGACGGTCTGTCGCGGAGCTACCGATTGTTCGCTCCGGTCACGCTCGACCGGGACGTCCCCGCGCCGCTGATGCTGGTGCTCCACGGGGTGGGCAACACCGGAGAGCAGATGGTGGGCGTCACCATGTTCGACCGACTGGCGGCGCAGGAGAAGTTCCTGGTTGCCTACCCCGACGGCGTCAACCGAACGTGGAACGCCGGTTACTGCTGCCCCAACGGCGGCCTGCCCGGACCGGACGACGTCGCTTTCCTCGGCGATGTGATCGACGACGTTTCGGCCACCGAACGTGTCGACCCCGCTCGCGTCTTCGCCGTCGGTTTCTCGGGTGGAGCGATCATGGTGCACCGGTTGGGGTGTGACCTCGCCGGGCGGATCACCGGGGTCGCTTCCGTCGCAGGCGCGATGATCCTGGACGACTGTCAGCCGTCGGAACCGGTCTCGGTGATCGAGTTCCACGGAACGGCGGACGAGCTGGTGCCGTACGAAGGAGGTGCGACTGCGGGCGGCGCCACCGCCCCTTCGCCGCCGACGCGGGACGTGATGCAGCGCTGGGCCGACCTGAACGCCTGCCCTGCCCCGTCCACCACCGAGCCGGACGGTGTGGTCACGATCACAAGCTGGACCGGTTGCGCGCAGGGATCGTCGGTTCGCCTCGTCACCATCGACGGTGCGGGCCACACCTGGTTCGCTCCGGGCTTCGGCCCGATCAACGGTGCGGTGGACACGACGCAGGCCGTCTGGGACTTCCTTCGCGCGCTTCCGGCCAGTTGACCTGTCAGCGAGCGCGACCCCGGGCTGTGGCAGGACTGCTCCCTCACGCCTGACGGCGCCTCGGTCAGCGCCCCTTACCGGGGCGTTCCTCGGCAGCTGGGGCTACAACGCCGGGATCGTCGACGGCGGCTTCGGGGTGCTCAGCCGCCTGCAGCCGGCCAGAACTGCCCGGGAAACCCGTCAGCGGCTGGGGGCCCGCTTGCCTGCCACACCCTCGGCAACGCCGATCAGCAGGACGGCCGCGATGACCGCGACGATGAAGCCGAGGATGTTGAGCTCGAAGATGCTGCCGGTGCCGAGCAGGTTGGCGATGACGCCTCCGATG
>JAHWJP010000218.1 GCA_019348355.1 Actinomycetota bacterium | reverse complement strand
CGAAGGCGACGTTCTGGAAGACCGTCTTGTTGGGCAGCAGCCGGAAGTCCTGGAAGACGCAGCCGATCGAGCGGCGCAACGCCGGCACCTTCCACCGCGACAGCCGGCTCAGATCCTTGCCCGCCACGTACACCTTGCCGGAGGTGGGCACCTCCTCCTTGAGCAGCAGCCGCAGGAAGGTCGACTTGCCCGAGCCGCTCGAACCGACGAGGAACGTGAACTCGCCCTTCTCGATGTCCACGTTGACCTGGTCAAGAGCCGGGCGCGCGCTCGTCGGGAAGCTCTTGCTCACGTTTTCGAGGCGGATCACGGAGACCGATGCTACGGCCGTACCGGCCAGAAGGCCCCCGCAACGCGCAGGTCGGTGGGGGAAGGGGTCGGCTCAGGTCGGGTTGCCGTCCTCGTCCTCGCCGGTCCGGCGCCAGCGGATCGCCGCCTCGATGAAGTCGTCGATCTCCCCGTCGAGCACCGGCCCGGTCGCGCCCGACTCCATGCCGGTGCGCAGGTCCTTGACCATCTGATAGGGCTGCAGCACGTAGTTGCGGATCTGCGAGCCGAACGCGACGTCGGCCTTGCCGCCGCGGATCGCGTCCATCTGCTCGGCCTCCTGCTCGCGCGTGCGCTCGAGCAGCTTGGTCTGCAGCACGATCATCGCGGCCGCCCGGTTCTGGATCTGCGAGCGCTCGTTCTGGCACGACACGACGATGTTGGTCGGCAGGTGGGTGATCCGTACCGCCGAGTCGGTCGTGTTGACGCCCTGCCCGCCCGGCCCGCTGGAGCGGAAGACGTCGACCCGGATCTCCTTCTCGTCGACCTCGACGGCGTCGGCGACGTCGACGACGGGCGTCACGTCGACCATCGCGAACGAGGTCTGCCGGCGCGCCTGGTTGTCGAACGGCGAGATGCGTACGAGGCGGTGCACGCCGTGCTCGCCGGCCAGCGTGCCGTAGGCATAAGGAACCTTCACCTGGAAAACCACGCTCTTGACCCCGGCCTCCTCGGCCTCCTGCCACTCCAGCACATCGAGCTCGTAACCGTGCCGCTCGGCCCAGCGGTAGTACATCCGCCACAGCATCAGCGCCCAGTCCTGGCTGTCGACGCCGCCGGCGCCGGGGGTGATCTGGACGAGGGCGTGCCGCTGGTCGTACTCCCCTGACAGCAGTGTCCGGACCTCGAGGCTGCCGATCTCACGCTGGAGGGTGGCCAGCTCGGCGTCGGCTTCGGCGGCGACGCCCTCGTCGGCCTCCTCCGCAGCCATCTGGAACAGCACGGCGAGGTCGTCGAGCCGGGCGCGGTAGGTCTCGACCCGCTCGATGTCACCCTGGACCGTCGACAGCCGGGTGGTCACCTGCTGCGCCTTGGCGGTGTCGTCCCACAGGTCGGGCTCACCGGCCTGCGCCTCGAGGTCGGACAGCTCGACACGCAGGGCGGGGACGTCCAACACCTTCTCGATACTGGTCAGGGTGGCGTCGAGCGCCGCGAGGTCGGCACTGCGGTCGACGGACACGAGCAACGAGGGTAGTCGGGCACTGGCTCAGGGCGCCGCTGGTGCCCGGGCCCGGGCGACGGACTCGACCAGGACCGAACCGGTGCTGCCCGGGACGGGGAAGGGCAGCCGGACCGTGCGGCTGGCGGTGACCACGGCGGTACGGCCGTCGAGCCGCACCACCAGCGCCAGCCCGGGTTGCTGGAGCTCGGCCTGGGTGCTGTACGTCGCCACCCGGCCGCGCGCCTCCGCCACGTTCAGTGGCAGCTGCTCGCGCAGGCCGTCCCGGTAGAGCGCCTCGACGTCGAGGGACTGCGCGGCGCTGACCGCCGCGCCGTCGGCCGCGCTCGCGACGCCGCGCTTGGCGAGCACGACCGCCGACACGTTGACGACCACCGCGACCATCACTACCAGGATGAAGGCGAAGCCGATGACCAGCACCAGCACGGTCCCGTCGTCGCGGCGCCCTCTCATCGGGCCACCTTGAAGCGGTCGACGACCTCGACATGCGTCGCACGGACCGGGATGTTCGGCGGGACGGTCCCGGCGAACAACCCGCCGACCAGCGGCAGGTGCACCCGATAGAGGACGGTCGTCGTGACCGTCGCCTCCGGTGTGACCCCGCCGGTCGAGCTGATGTCCGGCGGCGCGGCGGCCTCGAGCCCCTGGTCACGCATCGCGAGCGACGCAGCGGTCTGCGCCCTCGCAAGGCCGGCTGCTGGAGTGTCTGCCGTGGCGTACGCCCGTCCCGCCTGCCGTGCTGCCTCGGTCACGGCGAACGCCGCCCGCTGGACCTGGAAGACCGTCAGCAGGATGTAGACCAGCGGGACCATGAGAAGCACTGCCAGATAGGTGAACTCGACGAGCGCGTTTCCGGCGTCCCCGCGCGGTCTCACCGGCGCTCCTCGAGCGCGTGACCCTGCACGGTCAGGGCGAGCGGCCCGGCCGGCAGGAAGACGAGCGGCAGCGGGCCGCGGACGGTGACCTCCATGGTCAGCACGCCGTCGCGGACGACCTCCGCGGCGTCGTAATCCATCCGCCCGGCGACCGAGCCGGACAGCGCCGTGGCGATCACCTCGCGGGTGCGCATGCGTGCCTCCGCTGGGCCCCGATCGGCGTTGGCGCCGTAGCGCGCACCCTCCTGAGCCGAGGCGACCAGCACGTTGCGCGTGTGCAGGACGAAGCCGACCTGCAGCACGATCAGGAACAGCGTGACGACCAGCACCGAGACGAGGGTGAACTCGACGGTGCTGTTGCCCTCTTCGCGGTGCCGGTTCGCTCTGGACATTGGCTATGTGGGGGCGACGGCGTCCAGGGCGTCGGTCAGGATCGTCAGCAGCCGCGGCCCCGCGAAGGCCCACAGGACGGTGACGATGCCTGCGGTCATCAGCGTGATGAGCACCCAGCCCGGCACGTCACCGCGTTCCCGCTCGCCCATCCGGTTCTGCGCGGCGACGAGGAAGGTCAGGAGCAGAGTGAGCACGGGTCCTCCAGGCGAACGGGACGGGGCAGGGTTCAGAGTGTCATCTGCTCTCACGAGGTCACCAGCGAGAAGCCGTAGAAGCCCGGGAACAGCGCGAACAGCAAGGTGATCGGCAGGACGAGGAAGACCACTGGCACCATCATCCCGATCTCCCGCTTGCCGGCCGACTCGAGCAGCAACCGCTTGCCGGCC
>JAHWJP010000089.1 GCA_019348355.1 Actinomycetota bacterium | reverse complement strand
ACCCCGAGGGCCAGGCCCGCAACCGCCGGGTGCAGTTGACCGTCCTGTCCTAGCGAGCCCGGAATCGGCTCAACCTTTCGCGGCGGCGGCACACATCGTGTCGTGCTGCCGCCGGCTCAACCTTTCGCGGCGGCGGCGCCCATCGTGTCGTCGATCGCCTGCACCACCGCCGGGTCGGCGAGGGTGGTGACGTCACCGAGCTCGCGCCGCTCGGCGATGTCCACGAGCAGCCGGCGCATGATCTTGCCGCTGCGCGTCTTGGGCAGCTCGGGGGAGATGACGATCTGGCGGGGCTTGGCGATCGGGCCTATCTCCTTCGCGACGTGCGCCCGCAGCTCCTGGGCGAACTCGTCCCCGCCGGACTCGAGGTCGTCGACCGTGCCCTTCACCGTCACGAACGCGACGATCGCCTGCCCGGTGGTCTCGTCCGACGCGCCGACGACCGCGGCCTCGGCCACCTTCGGGTGTGACACCAGCGCGGACTCCACCTCGGTCGTCGAAATGCGGTGCCCGCTGATGTTCATGACGTCGTCGACCCGGCCGAGCAGCCACAGCACGTGCTCGTCGTCCCACTTGGCGCCGTCACCGGCGAAGTAGCGACCGGGAAAGCGGGACCAGTAGGTGTCGCGGTAGCGCGAGTCGTCGTTCCAGATGCCGCGCAGCATGGCCGGCCACGGCTCGTCCAGGGTGAGGAACCCGCCGCCGGTCTCGCCCACCGAACGACCCTCACCGTCGACGACATCCACCGAGATGCCCGGCAGCGGCCCCATCGCCGAGCCCGGCTTGCAGCTCGTGACCCCCGGCAGCGGGGAGACCATCATCGCGCCGGTCTCGGTCTGCCACCAGGTGTCCACCACCGGGCAGCGGTCCCCGCCGATGACCCGGCGGTACCACATCCAGGCCTCCGGGTTGATCGGCTCGCCGACCGAGCCGAGGATCCGCAGCGAGCTCAGGTCCCGTCCGCCCGGCAGGTCCTCGCCCCACTTCATGAAGGTACGGATGGCCGTCGGCGCGGTGTAGAGGATCGACACTTTGTACTGCTCGA
This sequence comes from Actinomycetota bacterium, assembly GCA_019348355.1. GTDB lineage: Bacteria > Actinomycetota > Actinomycetes > Mycobacteriales > SCTD01 > SCTD01. The sequence continues at coordinate 9,505 of JAHWJP010000089.1, read as the reverse complement.
CGATCGACCACCACCGGTCACGCCCGCCGGCGTCTGGCGTCCCCTCGTACATCACCTGGGTGACGCCGTTGGCGAGCGGGCCGTAGACGAGGTAGGAGTGACCCGTGACCCAGCCGACGTCGGCGGTGCACCAGTAGACGTCGCTCTCGGGCTTCAGGTCGAAGACCGCCCAGTGCGTCCAGGCGCACTGCGTGAGATATCCACCGGAGGTGTGCAGGATGCCCTTGGGCTTGCCGGTCGTGCCGGAGGTGTAGAGCAGGAACAGCGGCTGCTCGGCGTCGAAGGCCTGCGCCGAGTGTGACTCCGGCTGGCGGTCGACGAGATCGGCCCACCAGTGGTCGCGGCCCTCGGCCCAGGCCACGTCCTGCCGGGTGCGTTTGACGACGAGCACGGCGGTGACGTCCGGGCAGCGCTCCAGCGCCTCGTCGACTGCCGGCTTCAGCGCCGACGCCGAGCCACGGCGGTAGCCGCCGTCGGCGGTGATGACGACCTTCGCGCCGGCATCGGTGATCCGGTCGACCAGCGCCTGCGCCGAGAAGCCGCCGAACACGACCGAGTGCGCCGCCCCGATCCGGGCGCAGGCCAGCATCGAGATCACCGCCTCCGGCACCATCGGCAGGTAGATGCAGACCCGGTCACCGGCCTGCACGCCCAGCTCGGTGAGCGCGTTCGCGGTCATCGACACCTGGCGCAGCAGCTCGGCGTAGGTCAGGTCGCGGGTGTCGCCGTCCGGCTCGCCCACCCAGTGCAGGGCGACCCGCTCGCCGTTGCCGGCCGCGACGTGGCGGTCCAGGCAGTTCACCGCGACGTTCAGCGTCCCGCCGACGAACCACTTGGCGTACGGCGGCTGCCAGTCGACGATCTCGGTCCACGGCGTCGCCCACTCCAGCCGGCCGGCCTGTTCGGCCCAGAAGGCCAGCCGGTCGGCCGCCGCCTGCTCGTAGGCGTCGGCCGACACGTTGGCCTTCGCCGCGAGGTCCGCCGGCGGCTCGAAGCGGCGGCTCTCGCTGGACAGGGCCTCGAGGCCGGTCTGCTGGGTCACGGGAAGAACCTCCATCAGCCGACGGGACAGGGTGCGAAGGCTAGTGCTGGACCGCCTTCTCCGAGCCGATGCCGGTCAGCGACCGGACCTCCATCTCGGCGTACTTCTCGGCGTTGTACTCCTTGGACAGCACGGTGCCCAGCCAGCCGCAGAAGAACCCGAACGGGATCGACACCAGACCGGGGTTGTCCAGCGGGAACCAGGAGAAATCGGTCCCGACCGGGAACAGCGAGGTGGTCGTGGCCGGCGCGCCGCCGACGCCGGGCGTGACCTTGCCCGACACCACCGGCGAGAAGATCACCAGCACGATGGCGGATCCGAGCCCGCCGTAGATGGCGGCGACCGCTCCCGTGGTGTTGAACTTCTTCCAGAACAGGCTGTACAGGATGGCCGGCAGGTTGCCCGAGGCCGCGACCGCGAAGGCGAGCGCGACGAGGAAGGCCACATTGAGCTTCTGGGCGAAGATCGACAGCACGATGGCCGCGGCGCCGATGGCGAAGGCGGCGATGCGTGCGACGCGCACCTCCTCGCCCTCCTTGACCTCACCGCGCTTGAGCACGCTGGCGTAGATGTCGTGGGCGAAGCTCACCGACGAGGCGAGCGTCAGCCCGGCGACGACCGCGAGGATGGTGGCGAACGCGACCGCGGCGATGATCGCCAGCAGCACCGTGCCGCCGGTGGAGCCGAAGAAGTCGGTGCCGATGGCCTGCGCCAGCTGGAGGGCGGCGGTGTTCCCGCTCGGGCTCTGCGCCTTGATGGCGTCGGGCCCCACGAGAGCCGCCGCGCCGAAGCCGAGGCAGATCGTCATCAGGTAGAAGGATCCGATGATCCCGATCGCCCAGAGCACCGACTTCCGCGCCGCCTTGGCGTCGGGCACGGTGTAGAAGCGGACGAGGATGTGCGGCAGCCCGGCGGTGCCGAGCACCAGGGCGATGCCGAGGCTGATCAGGTCGAGCTTGCCGGCCAGCCCCTGGGCGTCGGTGCCGAACCGCAGGCCCGGCTCGAGGAACCGCTGGCCCTGGCCGCTGTTGGCCGCCGCGTCACCGAGCAGTGCGCTGACACTCCCGCCGAACTTCACCATCACCAGGACCGTCACCAGCGTGGTGCCGGTCATCAGCAGGACGGCCTTGATGATCTGCACCCAGGTGGTGCCCTTCATCCCGCCGACCGTGACGTAAAAGATCATCAATGCGCCGACGGCGACGATGGTGATGTTCTTCGCGGCCTGGCTGTCCACGCCGAGCAGCAGGCTGACCAGCGCGCCCGCACCGACCATCTGCGCCAGCAGGTAGAAGATCGAGACCGTGATCGTCGAGATGCCCGCCGCCACCCGCACCGGCCGCTGCCGCATCCGGAAGGCGAGGACGTCGGCCATCGTGAACTTGCCGCTGTTGCGCAGGAGCTCGGCCACGAGCAGCAGTGCGACCAGCCAGGCGACCAGGAAGCCGATGGAGTAGAGGAAGCCGTCGTAGCCCGACAGCGCGATGATGCCGGCGATCCCGAGGAAGGAGGCCGCCGACATGTAGTCGCCGCCGATCGCAACGCCGTTCTGCGGGCCGGTGAACGAACGGCCGCCGGCGTAGTAGTCGGCGGCGGTGGCGTTGTTCCGGCTCGCCCGGATGGTGATGAACAGCGTCGCCGCGACGAAGGCCAGGAACAGCACGATGGTCAGTCCCCGTTGGCCGCCCGTGACCGTCTGCGCCTGCGCGAGCACGCTGCTCATGTCGAGGTCCCTTCCAGGCGCTGCCGGATGCGGTCGGCGGTCGGGTCGAAGTGCTTGTCGGCGTACCGGGAGTAGATGTAGGCGAGCACGAACGTCGAGACGAACTGCAGCAGGCCGAACACGTACGCGACGTTGATGTTGCCGAACAGCTGGTTGTCCATGAAGCCGCGGGCGTAGGCGGACATGAGCACGTACAGCAGGTACCAGGCCAGGAACGCAGCTGTCGCGGGGAAGACGAACCGGCGCAGGGCGCGTTTCAACGACTGGAACTCCTCGGTCGCCTGTACCTCGGCATACGTCGACCCTCCTCCGGCATCTGTCGAGGATCGGTCGTGGACAGTGCTCACCGGATCTCCCCTCTCGTGCTGTGACGGCGTGTGACCGGCATCACGCTAGGAAGTCGGGGTTAGCGGCGGCAGGGGTACGCGCCGGTCCTGCGCCCGACCGGCCCGACCGTGCGCCGAACGGTCCGTAGGCGGGGACGAGCGGCGCCCCCCACCCCCACCCCGAACCCCCCCCACCCCGACTTCCCCTGCGTGGCGACATCGTTCACGGGCACGAGCGTGTCGTACGGCAGGGGAAGTGCCGGGGGGGCGCGGGAGCCGGGGGTCGGCGCCGGCCTCAGCGGCGCAGGCTCAGCCCGAGCGACTCGGGGGCGTGTAGCTGCAGCATCGTGCGCCCGACGTCGGCCGGCACCCGGTCACGGGTCGCCAGCGAGACGCCGACCATCACGGCGAAGGCGGTCGGCACGGTCCAGGCGGCCGGCTGGGCGAGCAGGGCGGCCGGCCAGCCGCGGTCGGCCAGGCCGGCCAGGGTCGACAGGACCGCGGCGGCCGACAGCCCGCCGCCGGCGACCAGCCCGGCGGCAGCGCCCGGCGCGGTCAACCCGCGCCACCAGATGCCGAGCACGAGCAGCGGGCAGAAGGTCGAGGCGGCCATCGCGAAGGCGAGCCCGACGACCTGCCCGATCGGCAGGCTCGAGGCGGCGAGGGCCAGCGCCAGCGGCAGGGCAGCCGCCGCGACGGCCGCCCGCCGGAAGTCGCGGACCGTCCCGCGCAGGACGTCCTGCACCAGCACGCCGGCGGTCGACACGAGCAGCCCCGACGAGGTCGACAGGAACGCCGCGAAGGCCCCGGCGACGAGCAGCGCCTCGAGCAGGTCACCGCCGAGCCCTCCGATGAGTGCGCCCGGCAACGCCAGCACCACGGCGTCGGTCCGGCCGGTGAGCAGCAGCTCGGGGGTGTAGAGCCGGCCGAGTGCGCCGTAGACGGTCGGGACGAGATAGAACACGCCCAGCAGGCCGAGCACCACCAGCGTCGTCCGGCGGGCGGCCGCACCGTCGGGGTTGGTGTAGAAGCGGACGAGCACGTGCGGCAGCCCCATCGTGCCGAGGAATGTCGCGAGCACCAGCGCGTAGGTCGCGTAGAGCGGGTGATCCAACCCGCCGGCCCCGGACAGCGGCCGGGCCCACGCGTCGCCGGTGGCCCGTTCGATGCGGTCGATGTGCGGGACGGCGGCGCCGGCCGGGAAGACCAGCGTGCCGGACGGAAGCAGCTGCTCGCCGGCGCCCAGCAGGCGCGGCCCGCTGCCGCGCACGTCGACCGTGACCGGCTCGACCACCTCGACCCGCACCGGGTCGTCCAGCACCACCGAGGTGGTCTCGCGAAAGACCGGGCCGGCCGGTGCGGCGAGGTCCGGGGCGCCGTCGCCCTGCCACGCCAGCAGCAGGAACAGCGCGGGAACGGCGAGGGCGGTGAGCTTCAGCCAGTACTGGAAGGCCTGCACGAAGGTGGCGCTGCGCATCCCGCCGCCGGCCACGTTGACGGTGACCACGACCGCCACCAGCACCGCCCCGACCCAGACCGGCGCCCCGGTGGTCGCCGAAAGGGTGAGCCCGGCGCCCTGCAGCTGCGGCACGAGATAGAGCCAGCCGATGGCGACGACGAAAAGGCTGGCCAACCGGCGCACGGCCGGTGAGGCGAGCCGGGCCTCGGCGAAGTCCGGCACGGTGTAGGCACCGGACCGCCGCAGCGGCGCGGCGACCAGCAGGAGCAGGACCAGGTAGCCGGCGACGAAGCCGACGGGGTACCAGAGCATGTCGGCGCCGTACGCGAGCACCAGCCCGGCGATGCCGAGGAAGGACGCGGCCGACAGGTATTCCCCGCTGATCGCGGAGGCGTTCCACATCGGGGAGACGGCCCGCGAGGCGACCAGGAAGTCGCTCGTCGTGCGGGCCAGGCGCAGGCCGTAGACACCGATGCCGAGGGTCAGGAGCACGACGGCCGCGACGGCGACGACGTCGTACGAGGTGGAGGTCACGACCGCTCGACCAGGTCGACGAAGTCCCGCTCGTTGCGTTCGGTGAGGCGCACGTAGAGCCAGCCGCCGGCGACCAGGGACGGGTAGACGAGCGCACCGAGCACGAGCCAGGGCAGCGCCACCCCGAGCACCTGCACGTCGCGGGTCGATGGAGCGACGGCGAACAGCAGCGGCAGGCCACCGAGCAGGCAACCGAAGACCGCGGCGAGGCGCAGACCGAGCAGCAGCTGTGCGCGGATCAGCGAGCGGATGAGCAGCTCACCGACGACGTCCTGTTCGTCGAGGGCGAGCAGCGTCTGCCGCCCCGGCGGTCGCCGGACGGCGGACGTCCGTGGGCTCGTGACGGCGACGCGGCGGGGCGGCTCGGTCATGGCTGCGACCGGCCGACGTCCCGGGCCCGGCGGACGAGCCGGTCCTTCAGCTCGCGGGTGTGCCGTCGGCTGACCGGGATCGAGACCGCCGCCGGGCCACCCCCGACCGTGACCACATGGCCGCCGCCAGGTTCGACCCGCAGCTCGGTGATGTGCGCGGCGGCGACCAGGAAGGAGCGGTGCACCCGGACGAAGTTGAACGATGCCCAGCGCTGCTCCAGCTGCGCCATCGGGACCCGCAGCAGGTGGCTTCCTGCCGCCGTGTGCAGCCGGGCGTAGTCGCCCTGCGCCTCGACGAACCGGACATCGGCGACCGCCACGAAACGGGTCACCCCGCCGAGCTCCACCGCGACCGTGTCGCCCTCGGCGGCCGGCCGGTTGCCGGCGGCCGGATGCAGCCGGCCGAGGGCGTCGGACAGCCGCTCCTTGCGCAGTGGCTTGAGCAGGTAGTCGACCGCGCGCAGCGCGAAGGCGTCGACGGCGGCGTCCTCGTGGGCCGTGACGAACACGACAGCGGGCGGTTCGGCGAACCGGGCGAGCACCTTCGCGAGGTCGAGCCCGGACAGGCCGGGCATCCGGATGTCGAGGAACACCACGTCGTACGCCGCGGCTTCCAGCTCGCGCAGAGCGCCGACGGCGTCGCACGCCGTCCGCACCTCACCGACCCGCGGGTCGGCGCGCAGGAGGTAGGCGAGCTCGTCCAGGGCGGGTGGTTCGTCGTCGACGGCGAGCACGCGCAGGCTCATGAGGCGCGCACCCCGGCGGTCCACTTCGGGATCCGCAGGGTCACCTTGGTGCCCGCGCCCAGCGCGGTCTCGACGAGCAGACCGTGCTCGTCGCCGTAGACCGCACGAAGGCGCGCGTCCACGTTCGCCAGGCCCATCGAGTCGGTCTCCGCCGTGCCGGCGAGGATCGCCCGGACGCGCTCGGGATCGCTGCCGGCGCCGTCGTCCTCGACCGAGATGCGGCACTGCGCCCCGTCGTCTTCCGCGACGACGGTCACCGTCCCGGAGCCATGGCCGTGCTCGAGTCCGTGCTGTACGGCGTTCTCGACCAGCGGCTGCAGGCACAGGTAGGGCACCGCGACCGGCAGCACCTCGGGGGCGACGCGCAGCCGCACCTGCAGCCGGTCGCCGAACCGGGCTCGCTCCAGCAGCAGGTAGCGGTCGATCGAGCGGAGCTCCTCCGCGAGGGTGGTGAACTCCCCGTGCGTCCGGCTGGAGTAGCGGGTGAAGTCGGCGAACTCCAGCAGCAGCTCCCGGGCCCGTTCGGGGTCGGTGCGGACGAACGAGGCGATCGCGGTCAGCGCGTTGTAGACGAAGTGCGGGCTGATCTGGGCCCGCAGCGCGCGCACCTGCGCCTCGGCGAGGCGGGCCCGCGACTCGTCCAGCTCGGCCAGCTCCAGCTGTCCGGAGACCCAGCGGGCGACCTCGGCCGTCGCGCGGACGAGGCTGGGACCGGCGAGCGCGTCGTACGCCGTGAGGGTGCCGACCACCCGGTCGTCCAGGACCAGCGGGCAGACGACGGCCGACCGGACCGGGCAGTCCGGGTCGGCGCAGGCAACCCGCTCGACGGTGGTGCGCGCGCCGCGCAGCGCCGGAGCGGCGAGCGCATGGGCCGCATCGGCGTGCTCGGCGTTGCTGCCCTCCCAGGCGAGCAGCCGATCGGTGTCGGTGAGCGCGACCGCGGCGCTGCCGAGCAGCGTGCGCAGGTGACCAGCGCTGCGGGCGGCTGCCTGCTCAGTCAGGCCGGACCGCAGCGCAGGGGCGGCGAGGGAGGCCTCGTGCAGGGCTGCGTGGGTGGCGATCTCGGCGACGCTGCCGAAGGCGCGCCGACCGCGGACCGCCCGGTAGAGCACGACACCCGGCACGACCAGCACGACGGCGAGGGCGAGCACGACGACGAGCGACCGGCCCATGACCGGGACTGTAGGTCTCGGAGCGCCGTTCGTCCGGCTGCCGCACGAAACCTATTAGCGTGCCCGCGCGTGACCGACCTGCTGGCCCCGCTGGTCGCGCTGCCCGGGGTCGAGTCGGCGGTGGCGCAGGCGCGCACCGCCGTCGACGGCCTGCTCTCGCACCGGGTGCTGCGGCGCGGCTCGGCCGAGGTCACCGCCGAAGCGGCGCTGCGGGGAGCCCGCGCGTCCGCGTCGCTGGAGGGGGCCGGCATCGAGCTCGAGCGGCTGCGCGGCCAGCTGATGGCTGGTGGGACCGTGACGCTGCCGAACCGGGACGAGCGTGGCGCCCGGTTGGTCGAGGGTGCGGTCCGGCTGCACGCCGAGCTCGGCCAACTGCTGGTCTCCTTCCGGCACTCACCGCGGCAGGCGCTCGCCCGGTTGCATGTCCTCGCGGCAGCGCAGCTCGTGGACGACCCCGACGCCCTCGGCCGCCCGCGACCGGTGGGGGCCTCCTACGACGACCCGCTGCAGCTCGGCGCGGCGCCCGACCCGCTGGAGGTCGCCGCCCGGCTCGACGGGCTGGCCCGGGTGCTGGTGACCGGCACGTCCGCGGCGGCGGTGGTGGTCGCCGCCGTGGTGCACGGCGAGCTGATGGCACTGCGCGCGTTCGGGACCGCCGACGGCCTGGTCGCCCGGGCGGCGTCCCGGCTGGTGCTGGTCGACCGCGGTCTGGACCCCAAGGCGGTGTCGGCCCCGGAGGTCGGGCATGCCGAGCTGTCCGCCGACTACGCCGAGGCGCTGCGCGGCTATGTGGGCGGTGGCCCGCCCGGGGTGGCCCGGTGGATCGTGCACTGCGCGGCGGCTGTCGCGCTCGGCGCGCGCGAAGGGCTTGCGGTCTGCGAGGCCATCGGGCGCGGCTCGTCCTCGCGCCCACCCGGATCCTGACACGGGAACGGCGGCCTCCGGAGGAGACCGCCGCCGCCATGCGTGGGGGCCAGGTGATCAGAGCGTGCAGTCGGTTCGTGCAGCGGTCCCGGTGTGCCCTTTCGTGGAGACGGTTTGGGGCCTGCTGGACGTGCCTCTCGCGGCTGGTCGCACGTGGGTGCCTGGCTCTCGCGCACGGACCGCCGTCGAGGGGAGCTAGTCCGCCCGCAGGCGGTGGTCCGTACCTGCTGTTGTACGCCGCGGAGCCCGCTTGCGCAAGGGTTTCAGGTGACCCGCGTCACCGCCGCCGTCGACGCGCCCCCCACACCAGGCCGGACCCCAGGGCGGCAACTCCCACCAGCGCGTAGACCGCGGCCTTGCCCGGGTGGGGGCGATGCCACGGCCGGACCCGGACCTTCTTCTGGAACTCCAGAACCGGCCAGCCGGAGTCCTCGGCCAGCTGCCGCAGCTTCTTGTCGGGGTTGACGGCCGCCGGGTTGCCGACCGCCTCCAGCATCGCCTGGTCGGTCGTCGAGTCGCCGTACGCCCAGCACTGCTCGAGGTCGTAACCGCGCTCCGCGGCGAACTCGCGCACGGCTTCGGCCTTTTGCTCGCCGTGGGCGTAGAACTCGATCTCCCCGGTGTACTTGCCGTCCACGACGACCATGCGCGTTGCGATCACGTGGTCGACGTTGAGCAGCTCGCCGATGGGTCGCACCACGTGCTCGCTGCTGCTGCTGACGATCACCAGCTCACGCCCGGCCGCCCGGTGCTCGTCGAACAGCGCGAGGGCCTCCACATAGACGACGGATCCGATGAGCAGGTGCATTCGCTCGGCGACGATCGCGTTGACCTGCTCCACCGGCCAGCCGGCGCACAGCTCCCGCAGCTGGTCGCGGACCTGGTCCATGGTGTCGGCGTCCGCGCCGCGCAGGTAGAAGACGAGCTGCGCCAGGACGCTCTTGTACACCGCCCGGCGGTTGACGAGACCTCCCTTGTAGAACGGCCGGCCGAAGGCAAGGGTGCTGCTCTTGGTGATGACCGTCTTGTCGAGGTCGAAAAACGCAGCTTCGCGTGCAGGAGAGCTCACAACGAGGCAGGATAGGCTGTAGAGCGAGTTGGTGGGTTTCCTGCTTTCGCAGCGGGGCACACCATCATCCGACGGGGTTGCTACGGCGATCCCGGACTTGGACGGGCTCGGCTCAACCCCCCCCGGAGCCGGGCCAAGC
>JAHWJP010000088.1 GCA_019348355.1 Actinomycetota bacterium | reverse complement strand
GACGACCTGAACGATCGCGTGACTGACGAGCAGATGGTCGATCAGCTGGCGTTCGCCGCGAAAGATCCGGGTGTAGCGCTGCTCCTCCGGCATGCGCGGCGCGAGATTCCACAGCCGCTGGCCGTCACCGGTGTCGGGCCGGTCGAACCCGCCGGTCCCGATCTCCGAGCCGGGTGGCCCGAGCAGGAGCTGCGTGCTGGCGGCTGCGGCCTCGTCATTGAGGTCCCCCAGCACGACCACAGCCCGCTGCTGCCCTTGTCCGTCCAGAAGCTGGGTGGCTCGTTCCCGGACGGCGGCTGACTCCGCTGCCCGACGGTTCACCGCGTACACCCCGAACCGGGCGCGTTCCCCCTCATCCCGGGGCGAGAACCGGCCGCCGGGGAAGCTCAACAACTTCGACTTCAAATGGCAGTTGACGAGGTCGATCGGCCGGCCTCCGACGGTCACCCGGACCTGCAACGCCGGCCGGTTCAGCACCGTCAACCCCGCGCCGTCGTCATCGACCTGCACGGGGCGTAGCCCGGCGGCGAATCTCCTGGACGGCGAGCTGGCGATGATCCCCGCACGTGTCGCCCACGCGCGTCGCGCATCGGCTATCGCATCAAGAGCTACATCACGTGGAACAAGGACACGACGCCTGAACCCGTCAAGAGTAGGGTCACGCGACAGGCTGAAGTCATCCTGCACCTCGCTGCCGGCGGAACTTCCTACTTCGACAAGTCCGGCTGGCAGAACCTCGACAGGAGGCTGGGCGGGTGGAACGCTCCGTACGAGTCCGGCGAGAAGGTCACCGATGTGTGGTACGTGCCCACCGGGAGTGGCAAGAACGGACACGGTGCCGAGTTCGCCGTGTCGTTGCCCGGCCGATGTATCAGTCTGACGAGCAGGCCGGTGATCTCGTGCTCGATCCCTTCGTCGGGTCCGGCACCTCGGCACTCGCAGCAATGGAGCTGGGCCGTCGATGCGTGGGGTTCGACACGAGTCAGACCAACATCGCGACCGCACAGAAGCGGGTCAAGCAACTTGCCTCACGCGTAAGCGCCGCGCAGGCGAAGCTTGTCGAGGTGTCGGTGAAGCACGTGAACGGCACGTTGGCGAACGGTGAAGCTCGCTTGCATGGCCAGGGACACGCTGAGCCGTTGGCGATCGGCGTTCCGCGGTCAACGGCCCGCAGCTGCCGTGGCGCCCCGTCGTAGTCCTCGCCGCGAGAGGAGAGAGCGGCGTGAAGTTGGGACCTCGCAACGCGCGGAGCCGGCGGCCTCACGGAGAGTTCGCAGGCTATCCCTGACGGCGGCCACGAGACCCTGCCGGAGACGGCCACGTAACGCCGGGTTATCGACGGTCGAGGCGAAGCGGCAGGGTGGGCCCGTCAGGCTCGGTTAGCAATCCTGTTAGAGACATTGCCCTTGCAAACAACCTTCAGGCTGCAACAGCCTCTGACCTGCGGTTTTGCGGTGCGCTCGGAGGGATTCGAACCCCCAACCTCTTGATCCGTAGGGCTGAGGGACTCGTGATCTTGAGTGCTGACAGGCCCGTTCACGCTCAAGTCGTGCTGCTCTGTGCACCTACCCGGTCCGGCTGGTGCGCTCACGTGCCGGATGGTGCTGATAGCTCTGTTAGCAATCCCGTTAGTAGCAACCCGCTCGTCTGTCTCCTCGTGCGTGAGCCCCGCGCCGGGCGCGTGCCTAACGACCGCTCGCCATGATCACGGCTACGGTTGCAGAGCCGCCTCGACGTCGGCCAGTTTCTGTACCAGCCGAAGCGTGCCAGGTAGTCGGGTGAAGCCGAGCCGTTCGTAGAAGACCGCCGCTTGCTCGTGCAACGCCTCCACAACGACAAGGCGTGCCGCGACGGTCCTGGTCGCCTCGAGAACCCGGCTCAGGGCATCGGCCAGTAGCACCGGTCCCAGTCCCTGGCCACGCAACGACTCCGCCAAGGCCAACCTGCCGATCAGGACCGCGGGGATCTCCACCGGCCCGCCACGACCGATCCTGGAGGGCACCTGTTCGCGGGAGACCTTGTGTGCCGACAACGCGTAGAAGCCCACGACGGCGCCCCGCGTGTCGGTCCACACCCAGGTACGGGCGGTACGCCGCACCGCTGCCGGGCTCGCCTGCTCGCGAAGCCAATCATCAAGCGATGCCTCACCGCAGCGGAAGTGCTCGACATCGTGTCGGTCCGGGTCGAAAGACTCCGAGCGGTAGGTCACCTCATCGCTGGGTGACCAGCCTGCGGGCCCGGGAAGCCGCCTCGGCCAGCGCAGGATTCGGGGACCCGACCGCCTCCAGCGCGCTCATCAGATCGTCGAAGAATCCAGCCGGTACGCGTGTCGTGGCGTCGTGCTCGCGCAGAACCTCATCGGCCCGCGCCTCGGCTGCCGAACGTACAAAGTCACTGACACCGACGTGCTCGAGCGCTGCCGCCAACTCCAGACGCGCCTTGCTGTCCGCGCGCACCCGAACCTCCAACCGAGACGTGGCCGCCATCAACACCTCCCAGTGTACGGACAAACGTACGTGCTATCCGGGGTGCTGTCCAGCCCCTCCGAGTACTGCGCTGGTCTCTGGACGGCAGGTCCACAGCCGGGCGAACGGCCGCCCATGCCGAGAAGCGCGCGGTGCCGCTATCTGATGCCGGCGAGCAGAGCGGTGCGTACGCGCGCTCCCGCAGCCGGGGAAGACGGACTCAGACCGCGGCGGCGTGATGCACCACGCCGGCCACGACATCCCGCAGGCTGGCCGGCGTTCGCCCCAGCACGCTCTCCAGGTCGCCGGTCTGCAGCTCGAACGCCCCCGCGCGGATCGCTGGGCCGATCACGGTCATGAACCCCTCGTCCTCCGCTACCTCCCGGTAGCTCACCGGGCGACCGCTGACCTCGCTCAGGAAGGCGGCCAGCTCGGGGTAGGTCCAGAGCGACCCCGTGAAGTCGTAGCCGGCGGCCGGGGCGCTGTTGGTGAGCACCACGGCCGCCGCCTCCGCCAGATCGGCCCGCGTCGCGGTGTTCATCCCGCGGCCTTGGGTGCTGCTCGTCAGCTCCCCCCTCTCGATCGCGGCGAGCAGCCCCGGGTTGAGGAAGAACTCGGAGTAGATGGGGTTGCGCAGCACGGTGTGCGGGACGCCGCTGTCAGCCAGCGCGTGCTCCGTCGCGTGGTGCTCCCCGAGAACGCCCTCCTCGACGACGTCGGCTCCGAGGCCGCTCGTGTAGACGATGCGCCTCACGCCGGCATCGCCCGCCGCCGCGATGACGCGCCGGTGCTGGTCGACACGCTGTCCGCTCTCGATGTCCGACGAGGAGATGAAGAGCAGCGCATCAGCACCCGCGAAGGCTCGGCGCAGGCTGCTGGGGACGTCGTAGTCGCCGTGCCGGACGTCGACGCCCCGGGCAGCCAGGTCGGTCGCCTTGCTGACGTCGCGGACCGCGACGGCGACATCGGTGGCAGGCACGCGGTCCAGCAGGTGGTCGACGACGAGACGGCCGAGCCGACCCGTGGCAGCCGAAACAACGATCATGAGAGCTCCTTGGGAAGGTTGGGGAAGGACGGGCGAGCGCCGGCGGCGCTACAGCCGGGCCAGGACCTCGTAGAGGTCCGGCATCGGGACTGGGCGCTCATCTCCTCCATGCCCGTACGGCGTTCCTGCTCGAGCCGGGCACCGGCGAGGCGACCGTTCTCCTCGGTGTCCCAAAGGGTCAGCCCCAGGATCCTTCCGTGCTCGCGGTTGAGCAGCGTGAGGCAGCCCTCGAATCCCGGCTGCGCGCGCAGGACGGGAACGACGCGCTCCTGGAAGCCGCGCATCCCCTCCGTCTCCAGTTGCTCCGCCGGCCCGTGGAACTCGACAAGATGAGCGATCATCGACATCTCCTGGTGAGTGGTGGTGACCGGAGGCTGCCGGATCGACGTTGCAGTGCTGTAGCGGCGCCGTTGCGGACCTCTAGCGCCCGTCCGCTGCCCGCCGCGCGATGTCGCGGAAGCCAAACCGGTGAGCGAGGTCGGCGGCCGTGTCGAGCAGCACCCGGGCCCGCTGCGGGTCGGTGCGCCGGAGCAACCGACCCCAGTGCAGCGCTGTCTGCGCGATGCCGAACGGCGACCGCACCACCTCATGGATGCGCAGGGCGTCGGCGTAGTGCGCGGCGGCCGTCTCAGCGTCTCCACGCAGGGCGGCCAGCCGCCCCAGGGCCAGGCTGACCGCGTGCAGCGGCAGGGGCCCTGACATAGCGAACAGGTGCTTCCACGGGGCGAGCGCGGTGTACAGGCCGGCAGCCGCGTCCAGGTCGGCGACCTCCACCGCGACCTCCGCCCACTGACAGGTGCGGCTCAGCCACGAGATGCCGTAGAAGGCGTCGAAGCCGTTGTCCGCCGCCGCGCGGAGCATCCGCCGGGCGCGCTCCGCGTCACCGCTGAGTGCCTCGGCGCAGGCGAACCCTGCGGTGTACGCCGGCAGGTCCTCGAACCCTGCAGCCACCTCACGCAACCGGGGCAGGATCTCGCGGAGGCGACCCTGCTGCCAGCGGATCATGTAAATCAGCTCCGCGTGCATCTCCTGCACATCGGGCTGCCCCCCGTCCGTGCCGATGCGCAGCACACCCCCGGCATGCGCCTCCGCACGGTCGCAGCCCTGCACGACCGGCACCATCAGCCGGTCCCACGGCTCGCCGACCTGCGCCAGCACCTCCGCGACCTCGTCCAGGGCGTGTGCGATGCCGTCCGGGCACACCACCTCGACCAGCATCGGCGCCAGCAGCAGGACCACGTGGCAGGAGGCCACCCGGTCGTTCGTGCGCTGGGCGATCTCGGCCGCCTCCCGCAGCAGCCGGACCCGCTGCTCGGCCGTCTCCGGAACGCTCGTGGCGGGGCCTGGCTGGAGGATGGCGTACAGCAGCGCGGCGACGTCGCCGGTGCGGCGGGCGACCTCGACGGCCTCGTCGGCCAGGCGGATGCGTCGGACGTGGTCGGCGTGCCAGATCAGCTCGCCGGCCAGCACCGCGAGCAACCGGGCGCGCTCCACCGAGTCAGGGGCCGCCACCCCGAGAGCCGCCTCGAGAATCGCGACCTTCTCGGCGTCGACCTCGCCGAGCTTGCTGAAACCGCCACGGGAGCAGGCCAGCGCGGCGTCGATCAGCAGGTCGTCCGCGCCGATGTGCTGCGCCCTCCGGGCTGCCGCGAGCAGTGTCTCCCGGTAGGCGGGCTGCCCGGCATGTCGCTGTGCGGTCCCCAGCTCGACCAGGGCCCGCACGTGCTCCTCGTCCTGCCGGTTCGGCGGGAGCGCGTTCAGCGCGGCGGTGTGCCAGCGGACCGCTTCGTCCGGTGCCGACGTGGCCAGGGCCGCCAACCCGGCGGCCCTGGCGTAGCAGAACGCCTTGCCGGTGGTCTCCCGCGTGATCCCGGCCTGGAAGTGGAACGCGAGCTCGCCGGGCCCACGCCCGCCGACCGCCTCCATGGCCAGGGCGACGCGTGCGTGAGCGCGGGTGCGTCGCGTGGCCCCGAGATCGCGGTACAGGGTCTGCTGCACGAGCGCATGGGTGAAGCGGAACCGTCCGGGTGGGTCGCGCGCCTCTTCGACCAGGGCAGCGCGTGCGGCGACGTCGAGCACACCGAGCACGGTGTCGTCGTCCAGCCCGGTGCTGCCGGCGAGCACGGCCAGGTCGAACTCCTGGCCGATGACGGCGGCATCCGGCAGCACCCGCTCCGCCGCCGGCCCCAGCCTTGCCAGGCGCGCGCGCAGCACCTCTCGGATGCTGTCCGGCAGCCCCGCCGCGCTCACGTCGAGGTCGCCGACCGAGCTGACCTGTCCTGCGCCGAGGGCGCCAGTCTCGCGCAGGTGGGCGAGCATCTCCACCAGGTAGAACGGGTTGCCGTCCGTCTGGCGGTGCAGCGCCTCCGCGAGCTCGTCCTCGCACTCCCCAAACGACGCGGCTGATGCCCGTACGAGTGCGGTGGTCTCGGCCCCGCTCAGGCGGTGCGGGGCGATCCGCGTGACCCGTGCCTCCGGCGGCAGGGCGCCGAGCGCCTCCAGCAGTGGCCCGTAAAGCCTGCCGCTGCTGCGGAACGTGGCGACGAGCAGGACCCGGCCCAGGTCGAGCCCGGACAGATGCCGCAGCAGCAGCAGCGTCGGACGGTCTGCCCAGTGCACGTCCTCGAGCAGGATCAGCACCGGGGACTGCCGCGCGAGTGCGGAGAGCAGCGACGCCACGGACTGGAACAGCTGGTAGCGCTCGACGTTCGGCTCGGCCGGAGGCGGCGCCGGCAGGTCTGGTCGCCTGCTCGCCACCGCAGGCACCAGCCGCGCCAGCTCAGCCGGCCACTGCGGACCGGCGTCGTCGAGCACCTCGTCCGGCAGCTGCGCGACCACGCTCGACAGGCACTCGACGAACGGGCGGTACGGGATCGCCAGGTCCTCGTTGCAGCGGCCGTGGAGCACGATGCCGTCGGGCCCCTGCACCCCCCGCGCCAGCTCACGCACCAGGCGGCTCTTGCCGCCTCCCGCCTCGCCTCCCACCAGGACCACCGCGGAGGTGCCGCCGGCGGCCGAGGCCCAGGCCGCCCGCGCGAGCCGCAGCTCGTCGGCCCGGCCGACCAGCGGCGCCCGTTCGGTGACCGCCAACGGTGTCGGGAACGACAGCGGGCCGGCACGACTTCGCGGCCGTTCGGGCGCCGCCAGGGCGGGGTCCTGCGCGAGGACTGCCGCCTCCAGCTGCCGGAGCCGACTGCTCGGGTCGATGCCCAGCTCCTCGGCGAGAGTCCGGCGCAGGTCCTGGTAGGCCGCCAGCGCGTCCGCCTGGCGGGCGCACCGGTAGAGCGCGGTGATCTGCATCGCCCACAGCGACTCGCGAAGCGGGTGCGCGCGGCACAGGGCCTGCAGCTCGGGGAGCCCCTGTCGGTGTCCGCCGCAGGCGAGCCCGGCCTCGAGGCGCGCCTCGATGGCCGCCGTCCTCACCTGGTCGAGCCGTGTCGCCTCCGCCCGCAGCGGCTCGCTGACCGCCTCGGCGAGCTGGTCGCCCCGCCAGAGCTCCAAGGCCTCCGCCAGGGTTGCCGCTGCCACGGCAGGACGCCTTCGGCCAGCTCGGCCGGCCCCGCGCCGCGAGCAGCTCAAACCGGACCGCGTCGACGTCGTCCGCGACCAGAAGGTACCCGGGCCGCCGGGTGAGGATCACGTCGCCGGCGCCGGCCTCCGAGAGGGCTCCGCGGACCCGGGACACGAGGACACGCACCGACGCCGCGGCCGACTGCGGAAGCTCGTCGTCCCAGAGGGACTCGATCAGCTGGTCACTCGACACGACCCGCCCGGCGTCGAGGGCAAGCCGTACGAGCAGCGCACGCTCCTTGCCGCCCGGGACATCGACCGGGCGGCCCCCGTGCACAACCTCCAGCGGTCCGAGGACTCGGACCAAGACCCCCACACCCCAACGGTAGCCACGTCGGACGGAACGCGCGACAACGCAGCCACGACGCCGAGCTAAAGAATCTCGTTAGCAAACCCGTTAGCAAACCCGTTAGCAAACCCGTTAGCAACCCAGTTGCGCCTGCAAGCAAGGGCACGAAACCTACTGTCTGACAGGCTATCTCGGTGCGCTCGGAGGGATCCGAACCCCCAACCTGTTGATCCGTAGGGCTGAGGGAATCGTGATCATGAGTGCTGACCGGTCCGTTCACGCTCAGGTCGTGCTGCTCTGTCCGCCCACCACGTCCGGCCGGTGCGCTCACGTACCAGATGGTGCTGATAGCTCTGTTAGCAATCCCGTTAGCAACCCGGACCAACGGACGCCCAGTTCAGCCGGTCCGGTGGGTCGCCTGGTCCAGTACCTTGCGGACCCACTCCGATCGGGACGCGCCCGCATCATTGGCGGCCTTGCGTACCGCCTCGTCGAGCTCCCGACTCAGCCGCACCCGCAACAGTGGGGACTCGCCCGACTCAGACAGTGACGGACGCCCCCGTCCGCGCACGCGAGCCAGTGCCTCAACGACCGCCCCGTCTACGTAGGCCTCATCGACGACCCGGCCTTGACTGTCGTGCAGCACCTCGGATTCGGGGATGTCGACGGCGAGTCGGTACGGGCCGGCCTTGCTCATCACTACCTCCGCAAGCCTGTGGGCATGACGTGGATGATCACGACAGCGTCGTCGAGGTCCAGCGCCACGATCTCCAGCTCGATGCCGCGGTCATCGGGGCCGATCCAGACCAGGCGCGCATCCGCGACGGTCTGTCGCGGGCACGGCCTGTGGCTCGACGGTGGTGATCACATGCATCGCGTGGGCCTTGCCGATGCGATGGCGCCGCGCAGAGCCAAACCACCGGACGTCTCGGTCCACGCCTTAGTGTGGCACAGAAGATTGCGAAGGCGCCCCTGCGTTGGTTCCTGACCCAAAACGTTCGTCAGGCCGCTCGCGGCGGACGAGGTGACTTGCAACGACCACCCTCTTCGCGGCTGGATGAGTGCGGTCGCGAGCGGCGCCCCACCGAGCAGGTCCGGTCTTCTGGCCGCACCGGGCCCGCCCAAATCCACGGAGCGGCGGCGGGCGTCGGCGGAGCTCTTGTGCTTGCACCCCGGCGGTGCCGGCAGGCGGCGGTGCCAAAATCGGATGCGCTTCTTGGCGATGGGTGGACGACGGGCAACGCGGTCTACCGGCGCCGACCGCCGAGAGCTCGGAGCCCCTCCCAGAGTGGGTCCAGGGCTACCGGCCGCGGACCTGCTTGCCAGCATGTACGAGGTGGGTAACGCGCAACACCCCTGTGGGTTATTAGCCGTGTGATCCGGCTGGCGCTACCGCGGAACAGCCACCTCGGCGGGCCGCCGCGGCACCGCAGGCGCGATACCTGCGTAGACGTCCCGGTGGCGCTGCGCGCTGGCCTGCCACGTGAAGCGCCGGGCGACGGCGGCGCCTCCGGCGACGAGGCTCGTGCGCACCACGTCGTCCAGCAGCGCTGTCTGCAGCGCTGCCGCCAGTCCGGTGACGTCCCCGACCGGCACCAGCAGCGCGTCCTGCCCCGGGACGAGGTACTCCCGGAAAACAGGCAGGTCGCTCGTGACGACCGGCACGCCGGCGCTCATGGCTTCGACCACCGCCAAGCCGAAGCCCTCGTTGATGGATGGGAACGCCAGGACGTCCGCGGCGGCGTACCAGGCCGGCATGTCGTCGTCGGGCACGGTGCCGACGGTCACGACGTCCACGCCCAGCTCGAGCCCGAGTCCGGGGAGCTCGGCCAGGACCGCCTCCTTGTAAGCGCGGTGGTCCTGGAAGGAGTGCCCGCCGACCACCACGAGGACCGGTCGCACTCCCTCGCGCTGCAGCACGGAGAGCGCGCGCACGAGGACATCGCTGCCCTTGCGCGGTTCGATACCCCCCACCGACGGCAGCAGGGGTCGGTCGGCAGCGCCCACCGAGCGGCGCAACTCAGCGGCGCGCACCGGCGAGGCGGAGGCGTAGCGCTCGACGTCGACGCCGTTTGGGACGACCTCGGCGCGGACGCCGTAGTCCGCGGCAAGGGTCCGCCGCCACACCTCGCTCACCGTCAGCACCCGGTCCGGCTCGAGGATCGCCTCGCGCTGGCAGTCCATCAGGATGGCGCTGGTGAAGTCGTCAACGTGATGCACCGTGCGCACCACGGTGACCGGAGAACCCGCGTCGCGCACGCGCGCTGCAGCACGCGCGCTGATGCAGTCTGGGCGTGGAGCACGTCGGCGTCGACGTCCTCGAGGGCCGCGGCGAGCGCGTCGATGCTCGCGGCCACGCTCTGCTCGATCGTCCCTCCGCCGGACGGCCCGGGCACGATCGACATCGGCGCCCGCAGCGGCCGGAAGAAACCGGCGTCCGGATCGCCGAGGGCAAGCACGTGCACCGGTTGGCCTAGCGCGTGCAGGGCTTCGGCCAGGGCCAGGGTGTGCACCACGCCACCGCGCGGCTTCGTGCTGTACGTCAGAAGAGCCACGGACGGAGCGCCGGTCACAGGCCGGTCCTCACCAGCTCCGGGCGGCGCAGCGCCAGCGCGGCGGCGACGTGCGCGGCCCGAGCGTTGGTCTCCGGCACGATGCACCCCACCGCCTGCAGGACCGTCCGCTGCCGAGAGTAGCTCTGCGGGTCCTGCTCGGTCCCAAGGACGTACGCGACGACCTGCGGACCGCCGTCGGCCATCAGCTCGGCGCACAGGGGGGCGAGCTGCCCGGCCGGGTCGTCGTGGCTGCCGTGGCCGAGTACCACGTCGAGCAGGACGACCGCGAGGTCCTCGTCACCGGCCTGCTGCCGCAGCAGCTCCAGTCGCGTGCTCAGGTCGATCATCGGGTGCGGCACGCCCCGGGTGTACTCCTCGGCGCCCAGGTCGAGCAGTACATGCGCTCCCTCCGGCGCCGGCAGGTCATGGTCCTTGCGGAGCGGCTCGTTGGAGTGCACCGGTCCGAGGTGGCCTTCGAGGATCACCTGCGCCTCGTAGCAGAGCGTGCCGCCGGAGAACAGGCCCTGCACGCGCACGCGCCGGGGCGGGAGCCCTCGTCCGGCAGCGGCCACGAGCTCCTCCAGCCCGCCGGCCAGGGGCGGCGGCGTCACGCCGACGAGCGCCGCTGCCGCCCGCGTCCCCGCCTCCAGGGTGGCCGCCTGATCGCCGCTGCTGCATCGTCACCAGGACGTCCGCACCGACGGAGTCGACCGGG
>JAHWJP010000087.1 GCA_019348355.1 Actinomycetota bacterium | reverse complement strand
TAGCCTCCGCGACTATGGACGTGCAGCGGGCCGAACCAAGTATCGACGGGCTTGGCAGGTCGCTGAGCCGGGACTTGGAGGGATCGATCGGCTCGGCGCGAGGACATCTGGGAGGTGGTGGTTCCGCGGATCGCGCGACGCGCGGCGCGCGACGGCGTTGTTAACGGGATTGCTAACAGAGCCATCAGCACCGTCCGGCACGTAAGGCGCACCAGCCGGACCGGTACGGATCAAGAGGTTGGGGGTTCGAATCCCTCCGAGCGCACCGCAAAAGCGCAGGTCAGAACCGGTATCGCCGCTCCAGGTCCCGAGTGTGAACGTCGGTATCCCTAGAACCATCCCTAGAACGGCGCGACGCTGTCGGGATGACACGTCGTGGAGCAGGGACATTGCGGCCAGCGCCGGCCTGGCGTCTGGGAGGTCCGGGTCTGCGTCGGCGCCGACCCGGTCAGCGGTGATCCGGTGCAGCATTCGGTGACCGTGCGCGGTGAGCTCGCGGAGGCGGAACGGCGTCGGGTGATGCTGGCGGCGCAGGCCGAGGAGCTGCGACGTCGCAAGCAACGGCCGCTGCGAACGGCCGCTGACCTGCTCGAGACGTGGCTGACTGCAGAGCACGACTGGAAGCCCTCGACCTGGCAGAACTACCGGCAGGCCACCCGGCGGCTCAGCGCCGACCCGCTGGCGCGGCGGGCACCGGGCAGCGTCAGTCCGCCGGTGCTGCGGGCCGCGATGAGCGCCTGGGAACTCGCCGGTGTGCCGACGACGACCAGCGCGCTGCCGGCTCGCACGCTCAAGGCCGCGTTCGGCTGGGCTTTCGAACAGCGGCTGCTGGCCTGCCAGCCGCTGCAGGGCATGCGTGGCCCTGGCCAGCCCGCGCCAGCCGCCAGCGACGTACAGCAGCTGACGAGCGCCCCGCCGTTCCGCGGTCAGGACCGCCGGCTGCACGCTGCTGAGCAGGTCCGGCTGCTGCTGCGACTGGCCGCCGACACCGGAGCCCGCCGCCGTGAGCTCGGTGCGCTGCACCTCGACGACCTGCACGACCGGGTGCTGCACCTCGACCGCGGGGTCTCCGCGGAGCTCGTCACTATGACCAAGACCGGACGCTCCCCGGCGGGTGACCGTCGGCGCCGGCTCCGTTCAGCTGTGGCGCGACACCCTCACCGCGTGGCGAGCAAGGCTGCCTCCTGATCAAGCACTGGGCCCGTGGCTCTTCTCCGCCGGCCCGGAGCATGGCGAACGGCTGCGCTGCAGCACGCTCGGTCACTGGTTCCAGACGTTCGTACGCCGTCACGGTCATCCCGACGTCTGCCTGCACCGACTGCGTCACACCGTCGCGACCGCTTTAGTCGCCGACGGCCAGCTCATGCAAGCCCAACAGCGCCTCGGGCACGCCGAGGCGTCCACAACCCTGCGGCAGTACTGCCACGCCCTGCCGCTGCACGACGAGAACGTCGCCGACCACCTCAGCAACCTCCTCGACAGCGAACCCTGAGACAGCGATGCGTGCCAGACCCGCTGTCGAGCGCCGGGTTTTCTGCGGGTCAGTCCCGGGCGGGTGACTGCCGACATCCAACATCCCTGGTCTTCTGGCCCCGTCCCGGACCTGCCCAGCTCCATCAGGGTCGGCCTCAACGATGCCGAGCCGGTACCTCTCCCACCGCCCGCGGCCGGACATGCTCGCGCTGATCCTCGACAGCGGCCGGCCCCGCCTCGCGAGCTACGCCGGCACGAATGGCCAGCGCGAGCCAAGAAGTGGCTTCGTGCTCCCACCGCGAATCCCTTTTCGACGGCCTGCAGGACACTGAGTCCCTGGAACTCGTCATGCAGATCGACAGATGGATTCGTCGCGATGTCCAGCTGAGCTGCTTCACCATCGACTACCCGGAGCCGCCCCACCTGGGCGCGCGCAAGTTCCTCAGCGGCGGCCGCGCGCCCGGATGTGGGACCAGTCGCCGGCGACCACACGGGCGCTGTCCTGGACTTCGTCGCGCGCGGCTCATTCAGCAGGTGGAGTCGCCCCGCAATGGAACGCGGTCGCGTCCGGGCCTGTCTCCCACGGCGACCGACCGCTGAACCTGGTCTTCCCACTGAGGACGTCAGAGGTGGCGGACGCGCGCGTGGAGTCCCGGCCTTGCGAGACGCGAGGCGACATCGGCTGACCAAGAAGCATTCTGGCCTTGGTCTCTTCACGCTCCGAACCCTGCGACGCCCGCGGCTAGCCTGGTTGCGTGACGGCCCCTCACGAGCACTTCCGCGTCCGTCAGCGCCACGTCGCCCTGCCGGGTCTCGGCCCGCTCGAGCTGGACATGGCGTACACGGACGTGGGCGGGGGCGACCCGGTCGTGCTGCTCCACGGCATACCGACGTGGTCGTTCCTGTACGCAGACGTGATCCCCGCGCTGGCGGACCACTGCCACGTCCTGGCCGTCGACATGCTGGGGCACGGCTGGTCGGACCGGCGTGACCGGTTCGACCGCTCGCTGCGCGCCCAGGCGCGCGCGGTCCTTCGCCTGCTCGACATGCTCGGCATAGAGCGAGCGACTCTCGTCGGGCACGACACCGGGGGAGGGGTCGCCCTCATCCTCGCCATCGAGCACCCGGACCGGGTCGCGCGGCTGGTCCTGACCAACGCGGTCGCGTACGACTCATGGCCCGTCGACGACATGATCGCCCTGGGGAACCCGCAGTGGCGGGACAAGTCGCCCGGAGAGATCGCAGCGTTCGTAGCCGGTGGCCTCCCGGACGGCATCGCTCACCCCGAGCGCCTCACACCGGAGTTCGTCGAAGGCATCATCGCTCCGTGGTCGGACGACGAGGGAGCTGTCAGCCTTATCCGGAACGCGAGCGCCCTGAACACCAATCACACGATGCAGCTGGTCGACCGGCACAGCTCCATCTCGGCACCGACACTCGTGCTGTGGGGGGTCCACGACCCGTGGCAGCCGCTGTCCGACGGGCACCGCCTCGCGCAGGAGATCCCCGGTGCCCGGATGGTGGAGGTCGATGCGTCGCACTGGATCCCGCACGAGGCGCCGGAGCGCTTCGCTGCGGTCATCCTGGACTTCCTGTCCGAGACCCCTTGCCGAGGAACGTGCCCGAGAGCTGACCGGTCACGCCTCTGCAGCGCTACTCCGGGTCCGGGATCTCCTGCAGGGCGGGCAGAGACAGCGCGGCGTCCTGCGGCAGGCACAGGCCGCCGCGGGAGGACAGGAAGCGGAAGATCCCGAGGGCGAGCAGCGCGGCCAGCGCAGAGCCGGCCAGGACCCCGATCTTGGCCTGCTGCTGCAGCTGTGGGTCCTCGAACGCCAGGTCGGTGATGAACAGGGCGATGGTGAAGCCGATCCCGGCCACCGCGCCGATGCCCGCTCAGCTGGCCCCACCGGACACCGCCGACGAAGGTTGTGGCCGGCAGCCGCAGGGCCAGCCACGTCCCGACCACCACGCCCAGCAGCTTGCCGACCACCAAGCCCAGGACGATGCCCCACGCCAGTCGGCTGCTCAGCGCGCCGCGCAGGGCTTCGGCGTCCAGGGTCACGCCGGCGTTCGCCAGCGCGAACAGCGGCACGACCGCGAAGCTCACGACCGGGTGCAGCCGCAGCGTCAGCCGCTCGTTGGCCGACAGCGCCCCGGTGAGCGTGCGGACGACCTCACGGGCCCGCTCGGGCGAGGGGGCGGTCAGGAACTGCCGCCCCAGCGTCTGGGTGTGCGCCAGCGCGTCCTCTGAGGGCGGTACGCGGCGAACAGCAGGCCCACTCCAGCAACGGTGGGATGCACCCCGGAGGCGTAGGTGGCCAGCCAGAGCGCAAGGGCGAGAAGCACGTACGGCCAGGGATTCTGCACGCCGAACCGCCGAACCGCCGAGCCGCCGCGACGGCGACCAGCAGGACCCCGGCAAGGACGAGCGGCAGGACCTGGAGGTCATCGGTGAAGAAGACGGCGATCACGCCGATGGCGGCGATGTCGTCGACGATGGCCAGCGCCATCTTCAGAGAGACGAACTCGGTGGTGGCGCCGGAGGCGAGGTCCGGCGCCGGCGGGAAGTAGGTAGGCCGCTGAACGAGTGGCACTGGTCGGCCGGGATCGGCGAGTGGTGGTCGTCGCGGAACATCTGGTCCTTGCGCTGGCGAAGGTGCTGCAGCTCGTGATCCTGCCTCGGGGGTATCCCAGGTGTCGGCAACGGGACGTCGTTACGGCCATGCCCGGTGTCGCTCGGCCCGACCCGCAGCGGCGTCAGGACGGCGCGAGCGGGTAGCGCAGGAGGATGAGCCTGACCAAGGGGTCCGGCCCGTTCGGCGAGCATCCGGCGGGGACGTTCAACTTCGACCCGCAGCCGCCGGAGCACGTGCTGTACCTCGAGAGCACCCCCCGCCGCGTCCGGGTGCTTCTCGGAGGTGAGCTGGTCGCCGACAGCAACGACGTGCGGCTGCTCCACCCGCCGGGCCGGACGCCGACCTACCTGTTCCCGCGCGAGCACGTGCGCACCGCACTCCTCGACCCGGGTGACCGACAGCAGTCCGATCCCGGCATGGGCCCACGGACGTACTGGACGATCACTGCGGGCGAGCGCCGGGCTCAGGACGCCGCTTACTCCTGGGAGCACCCGCCGGACAGCGCCGCGGCGATCGCGGGGCTGATCGCGTTCGACTGGGACTCGGTCAGCGTCTTCGAGGAGGACGAGGAGGTCTTTGTCCACCCCCGCGACCCCTACAGCCGCATCGACGTCCTGCGCAGCTCCCGCCGCGTCCGCGTCACGGTCGGCGAGACTCTCGTCGCCGACTCGACCCGCCCGCGGATGCTGCTCGAGAGCGGCCTGCCGGTGCGGTGGTACCTGCCGCGTGAGGACGTGCGCACCCAGCTGCTCGAGCCGAGCTATACGACCACCCGCTGTCCCTACAAGGGCATCGCGCACTACTGGTCGGTCCGGACGCCGGGCCGGTACGACAAGGACCTGGCGTGGACGTACCCGGAGCCGTTCCACGACGCGCAGGCGGTGCGCGGACTGCTGTGCTTCCCGCAGGAGACGGTTGACGTGGAGGTGACCTCGTGACGCTCGAGGAGGCGGTGGCGCTGGTCGCAGGGCAGCGGCTGGGGGTGCTGGTCACCCTCCGACGCAACGGCCGGCCGCAGACGAGCAACGTCGTGTACGCGGTGCGCGACCAGCAGGTCCTGGTGTCGCTGACGGAGGGACGCGTCAAGACCCGGAACCTGCAGCGCGACCCGCGGGCGACGCTGCACGTCAGCACCCCCGACATGTCGGCATGGGCGGCGCTCGAGGCGACGGCCGAGCTCTCACCGGTCACGACGCGGCCCGGTGACGCGACGGGACAGGCGCTGGCCGAGCTCTACACGGCCATCGCCGGCACCGAGCACCCCGACTGGGACGAGTACTTCCGCGCGATGGTCAACGAGCGACGACTGCTGCTGACGCTCACCGTCTCGCACGGCTACGGCGGCGGCGCGGGCTGACCAGCTGCAGTCAGCTCCTGGTCTCCTCGAGCTCGAGCGCGATGCCCCACGGCTGGTAGATCGGCGGACACAGCTCAAGGCGAGGGCCCGTCGCTGCCGCGTCGCATCACCCGAGCGCTCAGCCTTGATCCAAAGCACCGTGACCGCCGCAACGTGCGCCGCTGCCGTCGCGTACATGTGCCCCGCTCGTCACCCCTCGTCGTGCATCCACTTGACCACAACGTGCTCCTTGCTGTCGCTCGAGAACGTCCTC
Source organism: Actinomycetota bacterium (assembly GCA_019348355.1). GTDB lineage: Bacteria > Actinomycetota > Actinomycetes > Mycobacteriales > SCTD01 > SCTD01. The sequence continues at coordinate 4,946 of JAHWJP010000087.1, read as the reverse complement.
CGCTCGTGCCCGCCCCGAGCGGCCGCACACCGGGCTGGGCTCCGGCCACCGGAACGGTCGAGCACGACCACGCCGATCAGAGCCGCGACCCGGCGACCCCCGATGGCACCAGCAGTAGCACGGCGGTGCTGGCCCCTCTCGAAGTACACAGTGGCGCCGCTGCCTGCACCCGCCGGGGTGCCGTCACAACGGGAGATCCGCCCCGCGTTCGCTTCTGATGGTGCTGCCGGAAGGCGCCGGCGTGGGCCGCCTCACCTCGCACGAGGACGAGCACTCCCCTCGCGGCATCGCGACCCTGCCCGATACCGGCACTAGCAGGAAGAGCCTTGCGCAGTGAGCGGACGTTGCGCAGCAGCACTGCGGCCGGAGCAGAGCCGGTCTTATGGCCACCGCGGCTCTCGGCATGCCCAGCTCCATCAGAGGCCGTGCGAGGCGGCGGACTTGCTCCACTGATCGCACCCTGGCGGGTGCGCGCACCTTCCGCATCCAGACAGCGTCGGCCGTGGCGGGCGCTTCTGACGACAACCGCTCGCGCGCTCTGGCGGGAGAAGCGGATGTCGGGGTGGAGCCGCCCACTCAGCGACGGGTCGCGGAACGGTGCTTCAGAGTCGGACTGGAGTGTCCTTCAGAGGATGGACCCGAGGTCCGATCCGACGCTCGGGTAAGCAGCGGTCATCGACTTCAGCTGCCGGGTGGTCAGGTCGAGCTTCATGCCGAGTCCGAGGAAGTTGATCAGTTCGCCGTACTCCGGGCCGAGCAGGTGCGCCCCGACGATGCGGTCGTTGGTTCGGTCGATGAGGATCTTGGTGGACCGGTGCTGCTCGCCGATGCCCTGAGCCGGGTTGTCCAGGCGACCAGGACCGTCGCGGCACGCCTTGTCGTCGTGGACGCGTTGCACGAGCAGGTGGCGGTCTTCTACGAACGGCTCGGCTTCATCCGACTACCCGACACGCTTCGGCTGGTACAGAAACTGGCCGACGTCGAGGCGGCTCTGGAACCGTAGCCGTGATCATGGCGAGCGGTCGTGCAGGTACCGGCCCGATGCGCGGTGATGAGAGCCGAGAGACCGGGTTGCTAACGGGATTGCTAACAGAGCTATCAGCACCATCCGGCACGTGAGCGCACCAGCCGGACGGGGTGGGCGGACAGGGCAGCACGAGTTGAGCGTGAACAGACCGGGCAGCACACATGATCAAGAGGTTGGGGGTTCGAATCCCTCCGGGCGCACCGACCGCAGGTCAGCGACGTGCCAGCCCTTCGGGCGCGCTGGCCATTCGACAACTCCCAACGAAGTCCTCCGGAAGCGCCGAGGTTGAGCGGCGGTCGGGCACGCCGTTCAGACGCCGGAGCCCGATGGCGCCGGGCGAAGAGTATTGGCCCGGCTCGACCAGGGGCTCGCCTCGCCGGTCACAGAGGTCGGCCGGGTGCCGCGCGCATGTAGGCGATGACGGTGAGCAGGTCTCGGCGGTCATCGGTCGGTGTGGGCACGCCGGCCTGCCAAGGGGACGAGCCGCCGGCACTGGTCCGGTCGACGGGGGACAGGCCCTGGCGCTACGGAACGACCGCCGTGGCGTATACTCCCGCCCGCGCTACGTTTGCCGACATGGGCAGCGCCGCCGACCTCAGTGCTTGTCGGGAGGTGGCGGCCGGCATGGCTGAGGCGGCTGCCGCCTGGTTGGACACGCTCGACAGCGCCCAGCGGGTCACCGCGACCGGCGCCGCACCCGCCGACGACGCGACCGACGCAGAGCGGCGCCGCTGGTTCTACACGCCGACAGACCACGGCGGACTGACCTTCCACGAGCAGCAGCCGGCGCAGCAGCGGGCGGCGATGCGACTTGTCTCCACCGGGCTGTCCACTCCGGCGTACGTCACGGTTGCAACGATCATGGGGCTGGAGAACGTCCTTGACCAGATCGAGGGGTTCCGGGCCATGTTCGACCGCCAGCGGGGGCGTGACCCCGGGCTCTACTACCTGCGGGTGTTCGGCAAACCGGACGGCGCCCATCCCTGGGGCTGGCGGTTCGGCGGCCACCACGTCTCGCTCAACAACCTGGTCGTCGACGGTGAGCTGGTGAGCACGACGCCGTGCTTCCTGGGCGCCGACCCGGCCTCGGCCCCGCTGCTCGGCGGCGCCGTCAACCGCCCGCTTGCCCGTGTCGAAGACCTGGCGCGGGACCTCGTCAGGTCGCTGCCGGGCGAGCTGGCGGCACGTGCCGTGCTGCTCCCGCGCGCGCCCTCGGACCTCGTCACTGCCAACCGCACGCGCGTGTCGGAAGGGGACCAGGTCATCCCGCTGACCGGCGTCTGGCGGGACGAGCGGTTCGCCGACCCCGTCGTGCAGGCCAAGCTGCAGAAGTCGAGCGACGCCATCGACGCCGCCGCCGGGTACACCGAGGCCGACCACACGGCCGTCTCCTACACCGACGCGCCGAGAGGCGTTCCGGCCGGTGAGCTCGACGCCGAGCAGCGGAACATGCTGCGGGCACTTCTCGGCACCTACCTCGACCGCGTGCCACCCGGGGTGTCGCCCCTGTCGCAGTACGACGATGACGCGGAGCTCGACGCCGTGTACCTCGCCTGGGCCGGCCCCACCGAACCCGGTGCGCCGCACTACTACCGAGTGCAGGGGCCCAGGCTGCTCCTCGAGTGGGACAACACGCAGCGCGGCGCCAACCACGCACACTCGGTCTGGCGTGACCCCGCCGCCGACTTCGGGCTCGACGTGCTGGCTCGGCACCGCGCCGCGCACCACTAGCTCGGACGCCGCAAACCGGCCCGGTCGCCGATGGGTACGGCACGACCAGCATCGAAGCCATCGCCGCAGAGGCCGGCGTCGCCGTACGCACCGTCTACTCCGCTTTCGGTACGAAGCGAGAGATCCTGTCGCTGATCTGCGAGCGGTGGCTGGAACAGGCACGAGCCCAGGAGCTGGCCGGGGAGGTCTTTGCCGAACCGGATCCCTACCGCCGGTTGCGGTCCGCCGCACACTGGCCGCGCGCCCTGTACGGCGCCGGGTTCGACGTCGTGATGATCTTCGAAGCTGCGACCGACGAGAGCCCCGAGACTCGCGCGCTGCTGCGGTCGAAGCTCGCGGGCCGCAACGAGGTGATGGACGCCATGATCGCCTCGCTGGACGGGAAGCTACGCGTCTCGGTGCGCGAGGCGCAGGCGGTCTACCGGGCACTGGCTGCCCCCGGCGTGTACCGCGAGCTGGTGGTGGAGTCCGGTTGGACCGAGGACGACTTCGAGCGGTGGTTGGGCGATGCGCTCGAAAGGCACCTGTTCGGACGGGACGCCATCAGTGCTCCGCTGACCGGTCAGCCGCCGAGACGACCTCGTCCAGTGCGGCCGAGCTGACCTGAACCTCGCCGACACCCGGCGCGACTGACGTGTCGGCCCGCCGCCGGTCGTGACCCTGCTACAACGGGGTCGTGGATGACCGACCAGTCTCTCAGCGCGCCACGTGGGCGAAACGTGCAACGGCGTTCGCGCGGACGTACGCCGCCGAGGTCGACCGCGACCGCCTGTTCGGACTCGCGGCGGAGACGGCGTTCTTCGCGGTCCTGAGCATCTTCCCCGGCTTGCTGGTCGCAGTGAGCCTGCTCGGGCTACTCCAGGCACTCGTCGGTGCCGATGTCGCCGTCGCAGCGCAGGACCGCGTGGTCGGGCTCCTGTCACTCGTGCTCACGGCACAGGCGTCGGACGCGGTCGCGGCGGTGGAAAGCCTGTTCGAGCAGAAACGGACCGGCCTGCTCAGCGTCGCGACCGTCGGCGCGCTCGTGACCCTGTCAGGCGCGTTCGCAGTGACGATCAACGCGCTCAACCTGGCCTACGACGCCGCTGAGAGTCGTCCCTGGATCCGGCGTCGCCTTGTCGGCCTCGTCATGGCGCTCGGCAGCCTCACTTTTGCCGTCGTCGCCCTCGGCGTGGTGGTCGTAGGCCCGTTCTTCGGCCGCGGCGAGCAGTTGGCGGAGTTGCTGGGGCTGGGCGACGTGTTCGTCTTCGTGTGGAACTTCCTGCGCCTGCCCGTGCTTGTTGTCGCCCTGGTTCTGTGGCTGACCCTGTTGTTTCACTACGCGCCCAGTCGACGCGTGGGGTGGCGGCATGCACTGCCGGGTGCACTTTTCACCGCGGTGCTGTGGTTCGTCGCCAGTGCGGCGTTCCATGTGTACTTGGCGATCGCTGCCAGCCGCAACCCGCTGCTGGGCGCGTTCGGTGGGGGAGTGATCATCATGAGCTGGACGTACCTGCTCAGTCTGGCCCTGCTGCTCGGCGGGGAGCTGAACGCGGTGCTGTACGACCGTCGGCACCTCGACGTGGGCCCCGCCACGCCGGACCAGCGCGCCGAGCAGCTTCCCCTGTTCGCCTGACGGGCGCCGACCTGACGCAGCCACCCTGACGGCTGAGTGCGACCGGCCATGCCCGCGCATGACCTCTCCTGACCAGGCTCAGCGGTCTGCTTCAGGACGGCCAGCGCCGAGTCACTGCCGCATCCCTGGGTAGCGGGGCCTCATGGAGCTTTCGCTGTGGTCGAGCTGGGACACGTTCACGGGTGCGATCGTCGGGACGGTCCTCGTCTACGTCTTCACGATCCTCGTCGTCCGGATCGCCGGTCGGCGCACCCTCGCGCGAATCAGCGGGTACGACGTCGTGGTCACCGTTGCAGTCGGCACCCTCGCGGCGTCGACGGCTCTTCCCTCCGACCCGTCGCTCGCAGACGGCGCGGCCGTACTCGTGACGTTCCTGGCGTTGCAGATCCTCATCGGCGCGCTGCGGCAGCGGTTTACGTTCGTGCGGCGATGGACCGACTTCCAACCGCAAGCCGTCGTCGTCGACGGCCAGCCCGACCTGCGACGCGGCCCGTGGACCGCCCAGCTGACGCTGAGCGAGCTCGAGAGCTGGTTGCGACAGCAGGGCGTCGGCGACCTGTCAGAGGTCCGGAT
>JAHWJP010000217.1 GCA_019348355.1 Actinomycetota bacterium | reverse complement strand
CGGCGGAGCGTGAGCACGACCCGAGCATCGCGCGGCCGCTCCTACGTGCCGTTCACCCGCGCCGCCGACGGGGTGAGTTCCCGCCCGTCAGGCACCGCCCTGGACGCACCGATCACTCCGTCGCGGGCGGCAGGACCCTGGCATTCAACCTGCCCAACTTAGGGGGCGAATCGGTCTGCGACCGCCGATGGTTGCGCGGTAGCCGCGACACCGCTCCTGGATCATGAGCGGCCTTCTGTCGCGACTGCCAGCGCAACGCCCGGTCTTTGGACGGGGCTCCGCGGCACTTACGTTCGCACGAAGGTGATGACCGTCGTTCCTTTGGTGCACCGGTAGTTGGAGCTCGGCAGCGTGTCGTCGGCCGCCTCGGTGCGGACGCATCGGTAGCCCTCGACGGCGACCTCATCCGGACCAACCGCACTGGTGTGGGGCCCGGCCGCCTTCACGAACGTCTTGGCCGCCTCACAAGAGGTCCCGGTCACTGTGATCTCGCTGGCGACGTCATCACTGTCCGGGGTGAAGCCCACCATCCCGCACTGAAGGACGGCCGGCGGGGCGTCCGCCGCGACCGTGTAGACGATGCTGCGGGTGAGGACCTGGCCGTTGACCATCAGAGCGGCGACCGTCAGCACGTGGCGGCCCGACGTCAAAGCCGGCTTCGGCGTGAAGGTGACCCACTGCTGGTCGCCGTCCGCTCCCTCCAGGTGGGCGGGGTCCGCGGGCGCCCGGTCGTCGAGCACGAACCACACCTTGGCGCCAGCCGGCGTGTAGGCGCCGAGGTTGGTCCGGGCGGGCATCCGGGTGCCGCCCGACCCGTCGGGGCCCGGCTGCAGTTCGATCCCAGCGTCGGCGAACAGGTCGACTCGAGGCTCCTCGACCGTGCCGCGCACCGCCATCGCCAGCGCCCGGAACGCCGTCGACCCCTCCTGCTCCACCACGCCGGTGAGGGTCACCACCGCCAGGCGGGGTAGCTCCGCCGGCAGATCGCTCGCCACGCCGGGCAGGGAGACCGCCCGGTAGGACACGCCCGCAACGCCGGACCACGCCCCCCACTCCTCGGTCAACACCGCGCGGGAAGCATCGAAGCCGGTCCGGCCGCGGGTGGCCTTTCTCGACTGGTCGGACAGGAGGTCCCACGCTCGGTCGAAGTCGCCGGCGCCGATGGCCTGCACCCAGGCCCGTGCCGCCTGCTCGGCCGCGGACTGGAAGGTCGGCGCCGCCACCACCGGCTTGGTGGTCGTCGGGGCGGGCGCAGTGGTCGTCGTCGCGGACGGGTCATCGGTCACCCGCACGGTCTCGCCGCCGTCCCCGTCCCGCAGCAGCGCCCCCGCCACCACGACCAGCACCAGCGCGGCGGCCGCCGCGCCCACCAGGATGGGCGGGCCGGAGAAACGGCGGCGTCGGGGCGCCAACTCCGTCACGGGTGCGGGCTGGTCGCCGGCGATCCGCTCGACGATGCGCTCCCAAGCATCGCCGGCGGGCGTCACCTCACCGGCGCGCCGGCGCAACATGTCCCGCACGTCCTGGTCGTTCATCCTTGCATCTCCTTGCGAAGGGCGGAGAGGCCGCGGTGGACCGCGGTGCGCACGGTCGGCAGCCGGCAGCCCAAAATCCGGGCGATGTCGGCGTCGGGCAGGTCCTCATAGAAGCGCAGCACCACCGCCGCCCGCTGGCGGTCAGGGAGGCGCTGAAGCATGTCCCACATCTCGTCGGCGGGGAGGCCGGCGTCGACGGGACGGGCCGGGCGGCGTCGCTCCTCGAGCGCCCGCCGGCGGTGCCACGACCTGGCGTTGTTCACCACCGTGGTGCGGAGGTAGCCCCCGGGGGAGGTGGCATGGTCCCACCTGCGGTGCACTGAAACAAAGGCGTCCTGCACGATCTCCTCGGCCACGCTGCGGTTGGCGGTGAGCAGGTACGCCAGGCGCACCATGGGCTCGTACCGCTCGCGGTAGAGAGCCAACAGGTCATCGTGCCAGGCGGCCGGGGGAGACATCTCGGCATTGAGCACACCAGATGGACGAGCCGGCGGCCCGGAACGTTCCGCGTCCGGTCCGAAAAATGCTGCGGCCCGGCGGGATCGGCCGGGCGGGAGCACGCTCAGGGCGCGACGGCCGGTGCGCTCAGATCGACGGTCAGCGCGTGACCTGACGCCACCGGGGACCCATTCCTACCCCCGGCGATCGCGGACTTCGACGGCCGGAACGTGAGCCGGACCGAGGTGCCGCTCGCCGCGCCCTGGACCGCTCTTGGCGGGAGGGGGACCCTCAGCGCTTCGGCCGCTCCGATCACCCAGATCGGCGTGGCGGCCGGCGCCGCGAGCCGGCAATGTGTGCGGGTGCCAGAGACTAGGGAGGCCGCCACCGGGACACGGCTTCCTCCGATCGTTCAGGTGGTCGCGTGGCCGTTGTGGTGAGTAGCGGGCATCATGAGGCCTGGCGCTCCGACTGTTGGTCGCCTCAGCCGCTGTCGGACTGTGGGTGATGGCGGGACTCGGTCAGAGCGTGCTCATGAACCAGTGCTACGAGTCGAGGCACGCCGACGACAACGAGCCGATGGTGTTGCCGGGTCTCGCCGGTCACGTTGTCATGGTCGTCATCTGGCCGATGGTCGCCCTCGGCAATGTTCTGGATCCGCCTGACTGCAATACCATCCCCGTCAGCGGCCGATAGCACCCGCTAGTCCCCGCCGATGGCGCACTCGACGGCTGACCGGCGAACGGCCGTAGCGGGCCGCCCCGAGCACCGAACCATCTTTCGCGTTGGCCCGACGTCCCGCGACCCGGGCACCATGTGCGGGTGAGCCTGAGATGAACGGACGCGGGGATCGTGCATGGGATTTTGCTCCCGTCGGGGTGGCAGTAGCTGCTGGCACGATCGCGATCGGGTACGTCAGGCTCATGGACGCCGAAGGCGATAGCCCTCGAGCGTGGTTCCTCGGCGGCCTTGTCGTAGCATCGGTGCTTGCTGGTTACGGAGCGGTGCCCTCGGCACCGCGGCGGGCCGAGGCGATCGCCGTCTCGGGCGTGATACTCATGCCGCTCGGAATACTCGCCATGTTCTCAATCGGGCTGCCGATCCTCATCGCAGGCGTGGTCGCCATCGCCTTCGCCCTCAAGACGCGTGAGGAGAGTGTCGCCCCGTAGCCCCGTACCGACGTGCTCGGTCGCCCTCGGCCGGGCGCCGCTGCAGGTGCCGTCGAGGAACGCCGTGGTAGTACCGATCACAG
>JAHWJP010000086.1 GCA_019348355.1 Actinomycetota bacterium | reverse complement strand
TGACGTGGGACCGGGTGACCGGGGTGCTCGCGGGACGGCCTGGCGCGCAACGCCTCGCCGTCACCTCCGGCGGCACGATCCCGGACCGCGGCATGTTCGGCGTCTTCCTCGTCGGGCACAAGAATTCCCGCGTCGGCGAGCTCGACGAGGAGATGGTCTACGAGTCCCGAGTCGGGGACGTCTTCCTGCTGGGTTCGTCGGCCTGGCGGATCGAGGACATCACCCACGACCGGGTGCTGGTGACGCCGGCGCCCGGCCAGCCGGGGCGGATGCCGTACTGGCACGGCGACGCTCCCGGCCGGCCGATCGAGCTCGGCCGGGCCCTCGGCGCGTTCCTCCGCGAGCTGTCCGCGCTGAGCCCAGCCGACGCCGAGATCCGTTTGACAGAAGCCGGATTGGACGCTTGCGCCAGCGCCAACCTGCTCGCCTACCTGGCCGAGCAGCGCGACGCGACCGGCACCCTGCCCGACGACCGCACCATCCTCGTCGAGCGGTTCCGCGACGAGCTCGGCGACTGGCGGCTCGCGATCCACTCGCCGTTCGGCGCCCAGGTCAACCAGCCGTGGGCGCTGGCGCTGTCCGCAAGGCTGCGCGAGACGTACGGCGTGGACGTGCAGTCGATGCACTCCGACGACGGCATCGTCGTCCGCCTGCCCGAGACCGAGCAGGCGCCCGACGGCTCGGTGGCCGTCTTCGCCCCGGACGACGTCGAGCCGGCGGTACAGGCCGAAGTCGGCGGAAGCGCCCTGTTCGCCAGCCGTTTCCGTGAGTGCGCCGCGCGGGCGCTGCTGCTCCCCCGCCGCAACCCGACCCGGCGCACGCCGCTGTGGCAGCAACGCCAGCGGTCCGCCCAGCTGCTGAGCGTCGCCGCGCAGTACGGCAGCTTCCCCGTCGTGCTCGAGACCATGCGCGAGGTGCTGCAGGACGTCTTCGACGTGCCCGGCCTGGTCGGGTTGATGCGCGACGTGGAGGCCCGTCGCGTCCGGCTCGTCGAGGTCGAGACCGCGCAGCCGTCGCCGTTCGCCCGGTCGCTGCTGTTCGGCTACATCGGCGCCTTCATGTACGAAGGTGATGCCCCCCTCGCCGAGCGCCGCGCCCAGGCGCTGTCGCTCGACTCCGCCTTGCTGGCCGAGCTTCTCGGTCAGGCCGAGCTGCGCGAGCTGCTGTCGGAGGCGGCGCTCGCGGAGGTCGAGGCCGAGATCCAGCGGCTCACGCCGGAGCGTCGGGTCAAGGACCTCGAGGGCGTTGCGGACCTGCTGCGGATGCTCGGCGACCTGACCACTGAAGAGGTCGTGACGCGCGGCGGCGAGCCGGCCTGGCTGGTCGAGCTCGAGGGCCAGCGACGCGCGCTGCGCGTACGCCTCGCCGGTCAGGAGCGATGGGTCGCCGTCGAGGACGCCGGGCGGCTGCGCGACGCCCTCGGTGCCGCCCTCCCGGTCGGCGTCGCGGAGGCCTTCCTCGAACCGGTCGCCGACCCGATCGGTGACCTGGTGTCGCGATACGCGCGTACGCACGGCCCGTTCCACCCGGCCGACGTCGCCACCCGGCTCGGGCTCGGCACCGCCGTCGTGGACGGCGCCCTGGCCCGGCTGGCGGCCTCGGGCCGGGTGGTGCACGGGGAGTTCCGTCCGGGCGGCACCGGGCTGGAGTGGTGCGACGCCGAGGTGCTGCGCTCGGTGCGCCGCCGGTCGCTGGCCAAGCTGCGCAAGGAGGTCGAACCCGTACCGCCCGAGGTTCTGGCTCGTTTCCTGCCGCAGTGGCAGGGGGTTTCGGGGTCCGGCGCCCGCGGCATGGAGGCGCTGGTGCGCGCGGTCGAGCAGCTGCAAGGAGCCTCGGTGCCGGCGTCGGCGCTCGAGACGCTGGTGCTCCCGTCGCGGGTCGCCGGCTACGCGCCGACGATGCTGGACGAGCTGACCGCGTCCGGTGAGCTGCTGTGGGTCGGTGACGGGTCGCTGCCCGGCAACGACGGCTGGGTGTCGCTGCAGCTCGCCGACAGCGCCGAGCTGCTACTCGCGCCGGTCGCCGACTACTCCACGACGCCGCTGCACGACGCCGTGCTGGCTGCGCTCGACGGTGGACAGGCGCTGTTCTTCCGCCAGCTGTCCGAACGGGTCGGGTCGCTCGACGACGGGGCGCTGGGCACGGCCGTGTGGGACCTGGTCTGGGCGGGCGAGCTCACCAACGACACGCTGGGGCCGCTGCGCGCGCTGCTCGGCACCGGCCGGACCGCACACAGCTCGCGGAAGGCGCCGGTGCGGGCCCGCAGTCGGTACGGCCGGCCGGTGCTGCCGACGCGGTCGGGACCGCCGACCGTCGCCGGCCGCTGGTCCCGACTGCCCGCCCGGGACAGCGACCCGACCCGACGGACGCACGCTCTGGCCGAGTTGCTGCTCGACCGGCACGGCGTGGTCACCCGTGGCGCGGTCACGGCCGAGCGGGTGCCGGGCGGGTTCGCCGCGGTCTACGCCGTGCTGAAGACGTTCGAGGAGTCAGGACGGGTACGCCGCGGCTACTTCGTCGAAGGCCTTGGCGCGGCGCAGTTCGCCGCACCCGGCGCGGTCGACCGGATGCGGGTGCTGGCCGCGGCGGCGCCGGCGTCCGATGAGCCGCTGTGGCAGTCGCCTGTCCCGGGTGGCTGGGACAGCACGACGTACGCGACTCGGCAGCGCAAGCGGCGCGACGACGCGCGGGCGGTCGTGCTCGCCGCGACCGATCCGGCGAACCCGTACGGCGCCGCCCTGCCCTGGCCGGAGAAGGAGTTGCCCGAGGGCGAGACGGGGCGCGGCCACCGCCCGGCGCGCAAGGCCGGCGCGCTGGTCGTCCTGGTCGACGGCGCGCTCGTCCTCTACGTGGAGCGCGGCGGGAAGACGCTGCTGTCGTTCCGGGAGGACGAGCCGTGCCTCGCGCCGGCGGTCGACGCCCTCGCGCTGGCCGTACGTGACGGGGCGCTCGGGAAGATGACGGTCACCAAGGCCGACGGTGAGGCGGCGCTGACCTCACCGCTCGGTCTGGCGCTGGAGAACGCCGGCTTCCGGCCGACGCCGCGTGGCCTGCGCCTCCGGGCGTGAGCCTGCGCGCGGCAACCGCTCCCCAACCGGTCGGGACCCCAGCGTGTGGGGAGTAACCACCGCGGTCAGCCGCGGCATCCGCTCCCCCGCCAGCCGACCGCCGGCCTCAGGACCTCATCCGGCGGGCGACCACGATCGCGATGCCGATGAGCAGGACGCCGAACACCGCCAGGGCGATCTCCGCGCCGGTCGCCGGCAACGAGACGCGGCCCGCGGCGACGGGGACCACGGCCGGCGCGGCGACCGTCACCGCACCGAAGGCCTGCAGCTCGGTGATGGTCACCTGCTGGGCATTCGGCGTCTGACGGCAGTCGGTCGGTGCGAGAACTTCTGCCGCAGCGGCCTTCTCGACGCCCGCAAAGTCCGGAGCACCGGTACACGTGTTCGTGCGCACCACCATCCGCAGGGTGTCGGCGACCACCGGCGCCGGCAGCGTGACCGTACGCAGGTTCAGATCCGGTGCGACGGCCCGCGGCTTGTCGGCCGGGAAGAAGCCCTCCGGACTGCGGTACACGGTCGTGAAGGTCCGCCCACCGTCGCTGCTGGCCTCAAGGTCAAAGGCGCGCACCCCCAGCAGCCGCCCGCCGGCGAAGTCGCCCTCGACCTCCGGGTCGGCCGGTCGGTGCAGCGCGCTGACCGCCACCGACGAGATGCGGGTGAGCCCACCGGCAAGGTCGACGGTGAGCGAGCGGCCGGCCACCGGGGTGCCGGCCCCGGCGCCGTCGAACCCGCCGAGCGTCGCCTCGTCGTCGTCGATGACGTTCACAAGGGCGATGCCGTCCCCGCTGACGGTCGCTCCCTGGCTCGCCGACGCGACGTTCGGCAGCAGCCGCAACGTCTGCGTCGGTGAAGTGCCCGCTGCGAAGGTCGCCGGAAACCGCTGCAGCCCGTAGCCCGGCGCCTGCACCAGCAGGTCGTACGCCCCGGCGATCAGCGGCACGGTGGCGTCCGGGTTGTCACCGCCCAGGGTCGTCGCGACCGGGGTCGCCCGTGCCTGGAAGTTTCCGACGTAGACGCTGCCCGCCACCGGCTTCCCGGTCACGTCGTCGACCAGGGCGAACGTGACCTGTGCGTTGCGCGCCGCGGTCGGCGAGGCGAAGCTCGGCGTCGGGTCGGTGTCGGCCGCGTCCACAGCCTCGCTGCCGGCGCCCAGCCCGCGGCTGGCGTACGCGTCGGCGATGGTGCGCTGGTCGACGCCGTTCGTACGCAGCATGTCGGCCGCCAGCATGGCGTCCTTCATGTCCACCATCGTCGGCGAGGCGTTGGCCTGCAGCAGCATCGCGTCGAACAGGTAGGTCACCCACCGGCGGTTACCCGGGCAGCCGTCGAACGTCGACGCCGGAGCACCCGCGGCGTTGCGGCCGAGGGCGCACGCCTCCTGCAGTGCGGAGTCCTCCGGGTCGAAACGCGAGCGGTAGGCCTCCACCAGCGCCTCACGGATGGTCATCTGGGTGGCGTTCCAGATCTCGCCGTCGGCGTGCACCTCCGGACCGGTCGTGTCGAAGCCGTAGCTGGAGTAGTTCAGCGGGTTCTTGTCCGGCCGCAGGTTGTAGTCGCGGATGCCGACCTCGGGGTCGCCGGTGCTGTAGGCACCGACCGAGAACGGGTCCTCGCCGCGCTCGCCCGCGAGGTCGAACGCCTGCAGGTACTCGACCGAGACCAGGTCACTCCAGCTCTCCCCCATGGCGCCCGCCTGCTCGCCGGACAAGCCGGCGTCCGGGCCGGCCACCAGCCGGTTGGTCACCGCGTGGACGTACTCGTGGACGAAGATCGTCGCGTCCAGGCCACCGTCGACGCAAGGCGCGGCGAAGCCGACGACCGGCTCGAACAGGTACTGGTTGGTGATGCCGGCGACGCCGTCCTGCAGGGTGATCTGGTTGGCGTTGTTACGTCCGGTGAGGCCGAGCCCGCTGGTCGGCGTCGTCACCGGATTGGTCGCGGTGAAGGTCGGGTTCGTCGCGGCGGCGTTCTGGGCGTTGCCGACTTCGGGGTCGCCCTCGGCGCCGCCCTTGCCGAAGTTGTTGACCTGCAGGGCGCCGGTCGGCTCGGTCAGCCCGAGCCGGTAGGTGAAGTCGTGGGTGAGGTTGTGGCCGACGAACAGGTTGACGATCGAGGCGTCGACGTCGGCCCCGCCGAGCGTCTGGACCGGGTCGCAGCGGCTGGTGTTCCACACGTCGGTGAACGGCGGCGCGTAGTCGCGGGTAGGGCTGCCGAACGGCACCGCCGGCGGCCCGGGCGTCAGTGAGGTGGAGGCCTGCGCGTTGCTGGTCTGCGCGTTGTTGCCTAGCGTCGCGAACGTCGGCAGACCGGTGGTCGCGTCCACGTCGTACGGCAGGGGGCTCGCGTCGAAGAAGGTGAACACGTCGCAGGCCGAGAGGTCCTTGGCGACCGTCGCCCCCCGCACCGCGCCGCAGACCTTCTCGCGGTTGTCCGGGCTGGCCGTGCCGGCCCGGGCCAGCATCGGGTTGGAGCCGAAGGCGCGCCAGGTCGGCGGGCCCTGCAGCTCATTTCCCGGCAGGTTGGGTAGCGGCGGCAGCGCCCCTGGACCGGCGGCGGCGTCACTGGTGACATAGTTGCCGACGAAGTCGAACGGCGCCGTGCCGGTGTTCTGGAACGGGCACACCTCGACGGTGAAGGCATCGGTAGCCAGAGCCGGCGGCTGGACGGTCGCCTGCCCGGCCTCGGGGCTCGTCAGCAGGTCCTGGTCGAGGATCGAGGTGCCGTTGCGGCGCACCGTGAAGGTGATGTCGTTGGCCGTGTTCACCGCCCCGATGGCGACGGTGATCGACTGCGTGCCCGGCGGCACCGTCAGCGGCAGGCGCGCCGAGCAGGTGGTGGCGGAGTAGGTGCCGGACAGCGTGCCGCCGCTCGGCACGGTCGGTAGGGCCTGGCCGGTCGGCAGGGCGACCGAGCGCATGCCGGCGCTGGACCGGGTGCCGGCCGCAGCCGTGTCCACGGCGTCGCGCCTCAGCAGGACCTTGCCGGTGACAGCGTCGACGAAGCTGATCGCCGCGAGAGCCCGGCCACCCGCGACGTCGAGCACGTCGACCTCCCAGGCCAGGCGGAGCCCCGATGCGGTGGTCGGCAGCGCCCGGAGGCGGGCGCGCTGAGGCTGCGCCAGACCGGCGGCGTTCACCAGCTGGAAACCGGCCGCGTCGAGCGCGCCGAGGGTGAGGTCGCCGGGCCCGAGGGTCGTGATGCCGGCGTCCTTCGCCGCCGCAAGCACGGCTGGGACTGCGCCGAGCACCGGCGTCGTGGTGTTCAGCCGCAGCGACCCGACGGCGGAGGAGGTGAGGCTGGCGACCGAGCCGCCCCGCACGCCGATGCTGATCAGGCCGTCCTCGGCGAACGGCAGGTCGCCGGCCCGCTGCCGGAGCAGGACGACGCGAGCCGGGTTGCCTTGGAGCGGTACGTCGTAGACGAGCTCCAGGCCGGAGACCTCAGCGGCGGTGAGCCCGAGCAGCGCGCTGCGGGAGGTCAGGAAGCTCCGGGCCACGTCCACCGGCGACCCCGCGAGACCGGTCGCGAGCCAGCCGCCGGGACGGGTCAGGGTGCGGGGGGTGCCGTACTGGTTCCAAGACACCGACACGCCGCCACCGAACCCGGCCACGGCGGCGACCGCTCCCGGCAATGGCGCCTTTCGCGGCCCTCGGTCGTCGCGGTCGCCCAGCGGGACCTCCGAGCCTGGGAAGGTGCCGGAGTCGACGCCGGCGAGTGGGCGCTGCAGGTGTGCCGAGACCGGATCGACCGCTGAAGCGGTGGAGATCACGCTGGCCGCGAGGGCGACGGTGAGCAGCCCGGCGAGGGCGATCACGGGACGGGTGAGCTTCACGGGCGCCTCTCGGGTCCGGGCTGCCCGGTTCTGTCCGCAACGGGCGGGACCAAGGTAGCGGGCGGCGCCGCAGCACGGTGGCGCCGAGAAGGGCGGCCAGCGCGAGCAGCGGCAGGACCGCGCGAAGGCGCCCGAAGCCGAGGTCCTGCAAGATCGGGGTGTGCCCGAAGGTGACAGCGTCTGGAAGGCCGCCCGCAGTCTGCGCGCGCAGCTGGTCGGGCGCACCGTCTCCCGCTCGAACTTCCGTGTCCCGCAGCTCGCGACCGCCGACCTGTCCGGGCGGCAGGTGACCGCGTTCGACTCCTACGGCAAGCACCTGCTCACCCGGTTCTCCGGCGATCTCACCCTGCACACCCACTTCGAGATGGACGGCGCCTGGCAGGTCGTCGGCCCCGGCAAGGCGCTCCCACGCAGTTTCGAGGACGAGATCCGGCTGGTGCTGGCCACCGACGGACCGACCGCGTACGCGCTGCGCATGCCCGTCCTGAAGCTGCTCGTCACCGGCGACGAGGCGTCCGTGGTCGGTCATCTCGGACCCGATCTGCTGGGTCCCGGCTGGGACGAGGACGAGGCGGTACGACGGTTGTCGTGCAGCCCCGGGCGGCCCCTGATCGAGGCGCTGCTCGACCAGCGCAACCTCGCCGGCATCGGCAACCTGTGGGCCGTCGAGACCTGCTTCCTGCGGGGGCACTCGCCGTGGACGCCGGTCGGCGAGGTGGACCTACGCGCCACCGTGCAGCTGGTGCGGCGGATGATGCGCCACTCGCTCGACCACCCCGGACAGGTCACCACGGGCGACACGCGCCGCGGCCGTACGCACTGGGTCTACGGCCGGGCGGAGCGGCCGTGCCGGCGCTGCGGCACGCCGGTCGCCTTCCGCGACAGCGTGCCCAATGAGCACTACGCGCGGGAGACGTGGTGGTGTGATCGCTGCCAGCCCGGGCCGGCGCCATCGCTGTCCGAGCGGCCGCCGCGACCCGGCCTGCGACGTGGTGTCGATGAGGAGTCGTTCGGCTCGCGGACCCGGCGGCTGCGGGGCGGGACCGGCCTTGCCCGAGGGTGACACCGTCTGGCTGGCCGCCCAGCGGATGCACGAAGCGCTGGCCGGACGAGAGCTCACCCGCAGCGACTTCCGGGTCCCGGCCCTGGCCACCGTCGACCTCACCGGCCGTACCGTGCTCAAGGTCGTTCCCCGCGGGAAGCACCTGCTGACAAGGCTGTCCGGCGGGTCGACGCTGCACACGCACTTCCGGATGGAGGGCTCCTGGCACCTCTACCGGCCCGGCGACCGCTGGCGGGGCGGACCGGCCTGGCAGGTGCGGGTCGTTCTCGAGAACGCGCAGTGGCAGGCCGTTGGCTATCGGCTGCCGGTCATCGAACTGCTGGCGACGGATGCGGAGTCGGGCGCGGTCGGGCATCTCGGCCCGGATCTGCTCGCCGAGGACTGGGACCCGGCCGAGGCGCTGCGCCGGCTTCGCACGGACTGCTCGCGCGAGATCGGGTTGGCCCTGCTCGATCAGCGCAACCTCGCCGGGCTCGGCAACCTCTACCGCACCGAAGTTCTTTTCCTGCAGGGGCTGACGCCGTGGACGACGGTGGGCGATGTCCCGGACCTGCCGGCGTTGGTCGAGAAGGGACGGCGCCTGATGGTGGCCAACCGGGGCCGCTGGGAGCAGTCGACGACCGGCTCGCTCCGGCGCGGCCAGACGCACTGGGTGTTCGAGCGGTCCGGGCAGGCGTGCCGGCGTTGCGGGACACCGATCGCGCTCGCCGAGCAGGGCGCGGCGCCCTACGCGCGGCTCAGCTACTGGTGCCCGCGCTGCCAGCTTGGCCCGGCCCCCAGCGTCGCAGATCCGGACCCGTCCACTCGACGCCAGGGGCTGACGCGGTCAGCGCACCCGGGTGCTGATCGTCCACGTGTGATCCACGCACCGGGTGGTAGGTGGCGACCATGACAACGGTGGCACCGAGTCCAGAGGAGATCTACGACCGGTCGGAGCAGGAAGGTCGGCGGCGGCTGAACCTGTCGCTGCTCGACCAGGTGGCGACCGGCTTCATCGCCGGCGTGACCATCGTGTTCGGCATCGTCGCGCTCGGGGTGGTGCAGGCGCTGGTCGAGCCGGAGTTCGGCCCCGAGCTGGCCAAGCTCGGCGGGGCACTCGCCTTCGGGATCGGGCTGGTCTTCCTGATCGTCGGCCGGGCCGAGCTGTTCAGCGAGAACTTCTTCGGCCCGGTCGCCGCCGCGATCGACGCCCGCACTGGCGGCACGTGGATCCGGCTGGGCCGGCTGTGGGGCGTCATCCTCGTGTTGAACCTGGTCGGCGGCGCCGTCCTGCTGGCGGTGCTCCTCGTCGACGGCGCCCTCCCGGAGGAGTCAAGGAGCGCCCTCGTCAAGGTCGCCGAAGAGATCGTGGCGAAGGAGTGGTCGGCGACGCTCGCACGGGCCGTGCTCGCCGGCGCGCTCATCACGCTGCTGTCCTACATGCTCAAGGCGGTCAACACCGTGGCCGCGCGCATCCTGGTCGCCTACATGGTCGGTGTCTTCCTCGCGCTCGGCCCGTTCGACCACGTGATCGTTTCGGCGCTGCACGTGCTGTTCGGTGTCTGGGCTTCCGACGCGGTTACGTACGCCGACGTCGGCATCAACATCGTGCTGTCGACGATCGGGAACCTGGTCGGCGGGCTGCTGCTCATCACACTGACGCACACTGCGCAGGTCAAGAGCGGCTGAGACGCGGGCTCAGCCGCCGGGGCGCTTGGTCCCGGCGCCAGCAGGGCGGCTGCAGGAGCACCGCCCTATCGCACCTCGCGCAGCCCCTGGGCGAGGGCGTGCAGCGCCTCGGTGGCATCCCGCAGCCGGGCGAAGGCGAGCGGGTCGGCGCTCGCCGCGACCAGGTCAGCGACCGCGCCGACCAGGCTCTCCTGGGCGGCGACCCCGTCGTAGAGCATCCGGTGCAGCCCCGCGTCCACGCCCCGGTGCGGCTCGACGGCAGACAACCGCGCGGCCTGCCAGCGCAGGGCGCCATCGGCTTCGCCGGCAGCCGACCAGGCCTCCTGCCCGGCCTCCCGGCCCACGGGCGCGACGAGCGGCAGCAGCCGGCGCAACTCCTCCCGGACGATCTCCAGGCGGCGCACAGCCGGCCAGGCCGCCGAACGTGGGTCGGGGGGTGGCGCGACCGCCGGCGCCACCCACCGGGCGCTCAGCGGCGGGACCGGCGGGCGGCGCAGGGCGCGCACCGACTCGTACGCACCAAAGCCGGCGACGCCGGCCGTCACGGTCGCGAGAACGGCCGGTACGCCGTCGAGCGGGGCGGTGGCGAGGCCGGCTGCGACGGTGACCAGCAGCTGGGAGGGGAGCCGGCGGCGGGCCCGGGCGATGCCCCGCTCGCGGCGCTGCACAGCCTTGACGTGGGCGATCTCGGCCCGCAGCTGCGCCTTCTCGGCGGCGCGGGCATGGGCGGCCAGCCGGCGGGCCAGGTGCCAGTCCGGTGGTCGGCGTTCGAGCAGCACAGCGACGCTCTACAAGGTCTTGTCGGCCTCGGCGGCCGGGGTGGCCGCCGGCGTCCCGCTGGCCAGCGGCGGCGCGCTCGTGGGTGGTGGCGCGGCCAGCTCCTTGCCGGCCATGCTGGCGCGGATCTGGTCCAGCCGGGAGCTGCCGGCCATGTCGAGGGTGGACTTCTGCACCTCGAGCATGCGTCCCTCGACGCTGTCCTGCGCCAGCTCGGCGGAGCCCAGCGCCTTGGCGTAGCGGGCCTCGATCTTGTCGCGGACCTCGTTGAGGCTGGGGGTGCTGCCGGGCGCCGCGAGCTCCGACATGGAGGTCAGGCTGGCCGAGACCTGCTCCTGCATCTTGGCCTGCTCGAGCTGGGTGAGCAGCTGGCTGCG
>JAHWJP010000216.1 GCA_019348355.1 Actinomycetota bacterium | reverse complement strand
GACTCGAGCACGTAGACGGTCTCGGCGACGATCAGATCAGTGAGGAGCAGCTCAGGCTCTGCTCGCAGGTACGCAGCCGCCCGGGCCGCAAGCTCCGGCGGATCACCTGTGAGGTGCCGGACGAGGATGTTCGTGTCGACGAATGCACTCACCGGCGCCCGGCAACACGAGCCGCTCGCGTCCTGCGAATCACCTCGTCCCAGGCGACGTTGCGCTTGGCGGCGGGAACACTGACCGTCCTGCCGAGCGAAAGGAAGTCGGGCGTCCGGGCGAGCACGGCACGGTCACCCTCGACCCGGAAGACGAGCTCGTCGCCCTCTGTGAGACCTAACGCCTCCCGAACAGCCTTCGGCACCGTGACCTGCCCCTTGGAGCTCAACCTCGCAGCCACATCCATCTCGTCTCCTTACTCAACGGCTCCACGTAAGGATACTGCGGCCGGCCTGGCGCGCGCTGCCTGTCGGTGTCAGCGTCTCTCGCCGCAGGATCGGCTTCGACGACTGCCGAACCAGTTCATTCGTAGCTGTCTGCCGACGTGCCACCGGACGGAAAGCGGGTGACGTAACGGCGCTGCCACGGCGTCTCCACCGCGCGACGCGCGTAGTCCTCGCGGACGACGCCACCGCCCGCTCGGCGGGCACGCCATCGAGCACAGCGATGCACGCGAGCGCGGTACCGGTGCGGCCGCGGCCGCCGCTGCAGGCGATCTCCACTCGCTCCTGCTCGGCGTGGAGCCACGCGTGGCGCAGTGCCTGTTCGTCGGCGAGTCGGTCGCACGGTAGCCCGAAGTCCGGCCATGGCACCCAGCCGGACTCCCAGTCGACCGGGGGCGGCTTCGCACCGAGCAGGTGCAGGGCGAAGGTGGGTGTCGGGCCCTCTGGCACCGGACGGCGCAGTGCACGCCCGCGCAGCAGCCGGCCGGACGGCAAGCGCAGCACGCCAGGTGCAGACGGTTCCCACGCGGTGGTCACGATCGGCAACCTACGTACGCCGTCCCCATCGACGACGCGTCCAGCGGCTGTGCGGCGCCTCGATGCGGGCGGGCACCGGCGGTGGTGGGATGGATCGCGCCGCCACCGCCTCCCGCCAGCCGCCGACGGCCGCCTCGACATCAACGAACCGCGTGCGCACGGGCGGTCCCACCTGGGGACCCCGGCGAGCGGCGTCGATCCGTGCGTTGACGTCGGTGATGATCGCCCGGACCCGCACCTCCGACCGCTCACGGCTCAGGCGCTCCTGGAGGTCCTCGACCTCCTTGGCGACGGCCAGCGCCGGTGGGAGCAGGGCGGAGACGGGCAGGTCGTCCCGGCGGAGCTTCTCGCGCACCCACGCCAACTCGTCGAAGGAGGCGGGCTGCAACGGCTTGCCGGTGCCGGGAAGGTCGTCGAAGCTGCCCCGCTCTCGCGCTTCGCGCAGCTGTCGCTCGACCCAGGACTCGAAGGAGACGCCCGCCGGCTTTCGCTCGGTCATGGACGGAAGTCTCCCACGAACGAGAGGTCAGCTCCTGCGGTAGAGCCGCGTGGTCAGCGGTGCGAAGACCGCCGTCAGCGCCACGGCGACGGCCAGCACGATCGCGATGTCGGTGCCGTCGGCGTTGCCCTCCATCAGCCCGCGTGAGGCCGTGGCGAGGATCGAGATCGGATTGACGGCGACGAACGCCTCGAGCGGGGCCGGAAGCGTCGACGGGTCGACGAAGACGTTGGACAGGAACGTCAGCGGGAAGATGCCCATGAAGCCGGCATTCATGACCGCGTTGGGGGTGCGCAGGAGCAGGCCCAGGGTCGAGAAGAACCACGACAGGCCGAAGGCGAACAGGACCACGAGGCCCAGCGCGGCAAGGACCCCGGGAAGGCCGGCGCCGGGGCGGAAGCCGAGAGCGACGCCCAGCACGATGATCACCGTGCCGGCGAGCAGGTAGCGGCCGGCATCGCCGAGCAGCGACCCGACGAGCGGGGCGGACTGCCAGACAGGCAGCGACCGGAACCGGTCGACGACGCCCTTCGTGCGGTCGGTGTTGAGCGCGACACCGGAGTAGACCGTCGTGAACAGTACCGACATGACGAGGATCCCCGGCAGGATGTAGTCGAGATATTCGCCGGTGGAGCCGGCGATCGCGCCGCCGAACAGATAGGTGAACATCAGCACGAACATCACCGGCGTGATCGTCACGTCGAGCAGCTGTTCCGGGACGTGCTTGACCTTCAACATGCCGCGCCAGCCGAACGTCAGCGCCGCAGAGAGCGCGCTTGCCCGTGGCGGGCGGGAGGTGGCGGAGATGGCACGCCGTACGGCGGCCTGGTCGGCAGCCGGAAGCGTGTCGGCCGGCGACACGGGGGCGGTGGTCATGAGGCGTCCTTCTCGTCGAGCGGGGTGGTCTGCTGGGTCGGGATGGCGTCGGCCGGGTGGCCGGTGAGCGCGAGGAAGACCTCGTCGAGGGTCGGCTGCTTCAGCGAGAAGTCGGCGATGCGCACGCCGGCAAGCCGCAAGCTCACCGACGGCGGCCGCGGCCCGATCGGTATCGAGCACGCGACCGACAACGCCGCCGGGTCGGGCTCGAGCGTGACGGCGCCGAGCTGCCGGCTCAGCACCTGCTCCGCCTCGGACCGCTGTTGAGGCAGCAGCAGCCGCACCCGCAGGGCCGCGGAGCCGACCGATGCCTTGAGCTGCGCCGGTGTGCCCTCCGCGATGACGCGACCCCGGTCGATGACGGCGATGCCGTCAGCGAGCTGGTCGGCCTCCTTCGAGGTACTGAGTGCACAGCAGGATGGTCGTGCCCTCGGCGACCAGCACGCGCACGATCTCCCACACCTGGTTGCGCGAGCGCGGGTCGAACCCCGTTGTCGGCTCGTCGAGAAACATCAGCTCCGGTGTGACGACGACGCTGGCCGCGATGTCGAGCCGGCGGCGCATGCCTCCCGAGTAGCCCTTCACCAGCCGTCCCGCCGCTCCGGAAAGCCCGAACGCGTCGAGCAGCTCGGCCGCCCGCTGCTTGGCCGCCGCCCGCTTCAGGCCGAGCAGACGACCGAGCAGGACGAGGTTCTCGCGGCCGGTGAGGTCCTCGTCCACCGAGGCCAGTTGACCGGTGAGGCTCACGACGCTGCGTACGCCGTCGGCGTCCGAGACGATGTCGCGCCCGAGGACGCGGGCGGAACCGGCATCAGGCTTGGTGAGCGTGGCGAGCATGCCGATCGTCGTCGTCTTGCCGGCGCCGTTCGGGCCGAGCACGCCGTAGACGCAGCCGCGGGG
>JAHWJP010000215.1 GCA_019348355.1 Actinomycetota bacterium | reverse complement strand
AACCGACCCCGTCACCGGCCCGCGAGTCACCGGTCACCGGATAGCCCAGCCCGCTCTTCTCCCAGCCCAGCTGCGCCCAGCGAGCCCGGATCCCACCGCGCACGTCATGGGCGCCGGAAGCCGGACCCCAGATGATCGTGCCGCCCTGGAAGTGGTTGAACCGGCCGACGCCGTCGCCCGCCGGAGAGTCATGCGTCGTCGGCAGACCGAGGGATGAGCCCGGTCCGCCGATGCCGCGGTAGCGGACCACGATGGGACCGTGGACCTCACGGGCACCGGTGCTCGTGGACCACAGCATGTCGCCGGCCTGGAAGCTCTGCCCTCGACCACCCGGCACGTCGTACTCCACGCTCGTCGGTTCACCGAGCACGCCCGCCACGCTGGGGTACATCGCGCCGATGGGTCCGCTGACCGGGAAGCTCGTGACCGTGGGGACCGTTGCACTCATTGCGGCGGCTGCGTCGATCCGTCCTGCGGCGACATATCCGACGGGGGACGCACTCGACAGCAGCGCTGTCTCGATCGCATCGACCGAAGCCGAAGGCGCGGCCGATCGCAGCAGCCCCAGGACACCGGCGACCACCGGTGTGGAGGACGAGGTGCCGGTGAACGAGGCGTAGGCACCGGACATCGTTGTCGTGTAGTTCGTGCCCGGCGCGGCGACGTCGACCCAGGAGCCGTAGTTGGAGTAGCTCGTCCGGGCGTCCGTGGTGCTGCTGGCGCCGACGCTGATCACTTCCGGGAAGGAGGCCGGGAAGCTCCTGCAGTCGCAGCCGTCGTTGCCGGCTGCGGAGGTGAGGACCGCGCCCTTGTTGCGGGCGTACTGCACAGCGCTGCGCAGCGCCGTGGAGTCGTCGACGCCGGACAGGCTCATGCTGATCACCTTCGCGCCCCGGTCGGCTGCCCAGACGATGCCGTTCGCGAGCTCGGAGTAGCTGCCGCTGCCGGCAGCATCCAGGACCTTGACCGGCATGATCTTGCACTGCCAGCACAGGCTGGCCACGCCGATGCCGTTGTTCGACAACGCGCCGACGACGCCGGCGGCCAGCGTGCCGTGGCCGTTGTCGTCGACCGGCGAGGAGTCGTTGTTGATGAAGTCGTATCCGGCGGTGAGCTTGCCCGCCAGGTCCGGGTGGCTCGTGACGCCTGTGTCGAGAACGGCGACCACGACGGTGGATGAGCCGGTGGTGACAGACCACGCCTGGGGTGCGTTCACCTTGACCGGGGACCACTGCTGCGGCCACCAGGGGTCGTTCGGGGTGACGGCGGCGGCTGTGGTGCGACCATCGCGCTCGGCGAAGACCACCCGGCCGGAACGCTGCAGCGCCGCAATTGCCGCGTCCTCGTTCCCGGGACGGGTCTTCACGACCTCGACGCCGATGCGGTCGAGCTTCTTGACCTGAGCCAGACCGTTCGCCCGCTCCAGCGACGTCTTCGTCTCGACCGTCGTGTCCGTCTTGTACTGCACGAGCAGCCGGCCGGCGGCCGGATCCGACGCGGCGGGGACGGCGGCTGCCGGTGGTGCGGCGGCCAGGCCCGCGGTGAGGATCACCGCGACAGCGGGGAGCAGGGCAGTCAGCGTACGGGTCCGGGCACGCATCTGGGGCAGGCCTCCTTCGCGCTGCACCCGAGGTGGGCGACGGCGTCAGGAGAGGTATCGACAGGCTGCTCGCGAAACCTGAGGCCTCAGAGGTCGAGATCGACGACGACAGGCGCGTGATCCGATGCGCCCTTGCCCTTGCGGGCCTCACGGTCCACCCATGCATCGCGCACCGTCACCGCGCGGGTCGCCAGCACGTAGTCGATGCGCATGCCGAGATTCTTGTGCATCATGCCGGCGCGGTAGTCCCAGTAGGTGAACGGGAACTCGCCCTTTCCCGGTCGCGCCTCGACATCGACCAGCCCCCAGTCGAGCAGAGCCTGCAGGGCCGCCCGCTCGGCCGGTGTGACGTGCGTGCTGTCCGAGAAGGCGCGAATGTCCCAGACGTCGGCGTCGTGCAGCGCGACGTTCAGGTCCCCCATCACGACCAGGGGCTGCGCCGGGTCAGCCGACTCCAGCCTCTCGCGCAGCGCCGCCAGCCAGTCCAGCTTGTACGCGTAGTGCGGGTCGCCCAGCGCACGACCGTTCGGCACGTACACCGATGTGGCATGCAGCGGACCGCACTGCGCCGAGATCAGTCGCGGCTCGGGATGGCCGTCGAGGGAGGCGGACACCTGCGCCACACCGAGACGGGAGAGCACGGCGACCCCGTTCCACCGGCCGTCACCGGCGTGGGCCGCCTCGTACCCGAGCGCGCGCAGGTCGGCGTACGGGAAGGCGTTGTCCGCACACTTGGTCTCCTGCAGCGCGACGACGTCCGGACCCACCGCCTCCAGCCACGGCAGCAGCCGCGGCAACCGGGCCCCGATGCTGTTGACGTTCCAGGTGGCGAGGCGCACGCCGAGGTCAGTTGTGGTGCTCGTAGTCCACGCTGGCGTAGGCACGCAGCTTGGTCAGCCGGTGCTGGCTGGTGACCCGACGGATCGTGCCCGACTTGCTGCGCATCACGAGCGACTCGGTGGTGGCGCCGCCGCCGCGGTAGCGCACACCGTGCAGGAGCTCGCCGTCGGTGATGCCGGTCGCCACGAAGAACACGTTGTCGCTGCGGACGAGGTCGTCGGTGTCCAGGATCTTGTCGAGGTCGAGCCCGGCGGCAGCGGCGTTCTCGAATTCGCTGTCGGTCTTCGGCCAGAGCTTGCCCTGGAGCGTGCCGCCGAGGCACTTGACGGCGCAGGCCGTGATGATCCCCTCCGGCGTGCCGCCGATGCCCATCATGAGGTCGATGCCGGTGCCCTCAGAGCAGGCCATCACCGCGCCCGCGACGTCGCCGTCGGTGATGAACTTGATGCGGGCGCCGGCTTCGCGGACCTGGCGCACCAGCTCGTCGTGGCGGGGACGATCGAGGATGCAGACGGTGACGTCCTCGACCGAGTAGCCCTTGGCCTTCGCCACCGCCTGGATGTTGACGGCCACCGGCGCGGTGATGTCGACGACGCCGGCCGCCTCGGCGCCGGTGACGAGCTTGTCCATGTAGAAGACCGAGCTCGGGTCGTACATCGTCCCCCGCTCGGACACTGCCATGACGGCGATGGCATTGGGCATCCCGCTGGCCATCAGGGTCGTGCCGTCGATCGGGTCGACCGCCACGTCGCACTCCGGGCCCTCCCCGCAGCCGACCTCCTCGCCGTTGAACAGCATCGGCGCCTCGTCCTTCTCGCCCT
>JAHWJP010000015.1 GCA_019348355.1 Actinomycetota bacterium | reverse complement strand
TGACGCCGCACTCGCCGCCCGCCCACACGTCCACCAGCGCATGGATGTCCTCGAGGCCCAGACCCATTCGCTTCGCGCGACCGATGAACTGCGCCCGGTCCACGTCACGCTGTCGGTAGAGCCGGTAGCCACCCGGCGACCGCTCCGGGGGTTCCAGCAGAAAGAGCTCCTCGTAGTAGCGCAGGGCTGCGGTGCTGAATCCGGTCACGAACACGCCGAGGCGGCCAGCCGGCAGGCCCAGAACGAGTAGCTCGCTACGGCGCGGGTGGACCGCCGAACACCTCCAGCTGGATGTTGTCCGGGTCGCGGATCGTGATCGAAGCCGTCGCCCATTGCGTCAGCTTGAGCTCGGAGTGGTCGACCCCGAGCTGCTCGAAGTGCTGATCGAGAGCCCGTACGTCGTCGATCGCCCCCACGCTGAAAGACACGTGGTCCAGTCCCGGGTGCCGCTCACTGAACGTCGTTCCGGTCTGGCCCTCGTGACAGGTCAGGGTCAGGGTCACTCCCGCCTGGGAGCGCATCCGCGTCCGCCGAAAGCCGGCGCCCTCGAGGTGATCGGTGACCTGGAAGCCGAGCACCTGCTCATACCACTCGGTGCTCCTGCTCAGGTCCCGGACGCTCAGGCTGAGATGATGGAAGCCCAAGACCTGCGTCATCAGTGCTGCATCCTGTCTGTCGCCCCGGTCATGGCCTGCCATCCGATTCCTTCACGCATACGAGCTGCCCCCTGGGGCTAGACTGCCCCACCTCTAGACGGAATGCGAGCACCAGCACACATGTCTACTTCCGAAAACGCCCTTCCCGCAGAGCCCCTCCGGGCGTGCGCCCGGCCGCACCGGCTTGCCCGGCGAGTCGGAACGATGTGGACACTGCTGGTCCTGACAGCAGTTGTCGCCGCGTGCGGGGGAACCGAAAGCGGTTCACCTGGGGCGTCCTCCGGCGCCACAGCAAGTGCGGAAGCGGAGACCACCGCTCTGCGAATCGCCTTCGTCCCCGCGACGACCGCGCTTCCCCTGCACGTGGCGCAGGCCCAAGGCTTCTTCAAGGAGAACAACCTTGACGTCACCCTGACCCAGGCCGCCAACATCTCCGACCTGCCGAGCACGCTCGGCCGTCAGTTCGACCTCGCCATCGGCACTGCAACCGATCTCATTCGGGCCGGGACCGCCGGGCTGGACATCGTCCAGGTGTCCGGGAACACCGTGAGCACCAAGGAGAACCCCTTCGTCCAGGTCATCGTCCCTCCGGGAAAGGGCATCATGGACTTCGGCGACCTCGGCGGCAAGACGGTCGGGTCTCCGACGCTGAGCGGCGTCATTCATGTCGGCACCCTGTTCACGGCCAAGAAGCAGGGGACCGATCCGGCCACAATCCGGGGCGTTGAGGCACCATCGCCGACTCTGCCCGATCAGCTCAAGGGTGGCCGTGTCGACGGCGTCGAGGCTCTGCAGCCTTTCGCCAGCCAGCTCACGAAGGCCGGCAACGTCTCGATCGGCGATCCTTTCTCGGCCATCGCCAGTCCCCTCGCCACGAACTTCTACGTCGCGCAGGGAGAGTGGGCTGAGTCCAACAAGGACGCCGTTGAGCGCTTCGTCAAGGCCATGGAGCAGGCTGCTGACTTCATTGAAGAGATGCCGATGGAGTCCCGGACGATCCTTCAGCAGTTCACCGAGCTGCCGGCTCCGGTTGCGGCGACCGTGCCGCTGCCGACCTACGACTTCGACATCCGGACCGAAGACCTCGACAAGTGGGTGGGGGTGCTGAAGGAGCTCGGGCAGCTCGACGGCGAGGTGGACACGGGCAAGCTGGTCCTGTCCGAACGGTGACGGTCGAGCGATCGGCCGACGTCAGCTCAGCCGCACTCGGGACGCAGCCGAGGAGCGTCGCGTGCCAGTGTCGCAACGCAAGTGTCGACCTGGGCTCCCGCGCCGGGCCCCGGCGCATCCTCGGTGACATCAACTTCGACCTGCACGAAGGTGAGTTCGTCGCCATACTCGGCCGGTCCGGCTCCGGGAAGACGACCTTGCTTCGGGTCCTGGGTGGCCTGGTGGACCCGACGCCCGAGTCCGTGGTCACCTTCCACGGGCGTCCCGTTGCAGGTCCGCCGCAGGACGTCGTGTTCGTCTTCCAGAACTACGCCGCCTCGCTACTGCCGTGGCGCACCGTCCACAACAATGTCGCCTTGGGCTTGGAGGGCAAGGTCCCGGTGGCCGTGAAGCGGGCGCGCATCTCGGAGTCGCTGGCCACCGTCGGGCTCGAGGCCCGGGCCGCGGACTACCCGTGGCAGCTGTCCGGTGGCATGCAGCAGCGGGTCCAGCTGGCCCGGTCACTGGCCATGCGACCCCGGGGACTGCTCATGGACGAGCCGTTCGGGTCCCTTGACGCCATGACCAAGGCGTCGTTGCAGGATCAGCTCCAGCAGGTGCACCAGCACACCGGAGCCACCATCGCGTTCGTCACCCATGACATCGACGAGGCCGTTTTTCTCAGCGACCGCATTCTCGTTCTCGACGGGAGTCCCGCCACCATCGCGCACGAGATCCCGGTCGAGCTGCCTCGGCCGCGTGACCAGCTCGCCACGAAAGAGCTGCCGGAGTTCCTGCGACTGAGGCGTCAGGTCTACGACGCCATCGTCGAGACCGGTGACTAGCGCCACCGCCGTGCTCCGGCGCACCAACGTTCTCGGTGTGGCCACGATGCTCCTGCTCCTGGGGGCGTGGGAACTGCTGATCCGTGTGGGCCTGCTGGACTTCCAGAACTTGCCGGCGCCCTCGGCGGTGGCCGCGCGGGCACAGCAGCTGCTGGCTTCGGGTGAGCTGATGACGAACCTCCTGCACACGCTGCGAGTGACGCTGCTCGGGTGGGTGCTGGCCTCGGTGATCGGGATCGGGCTGGGCCTGGTACTCGGACTGTGGCGACCCGCGTGGCGCTGGTCCATGGCTAGCTTCGAGCTGCTTCGTGCGGTGCCGCCGATCTCGCTGGTCCCGCTGGCCCTGCTGGTGTTCGGCTTCTCCGTGCGCACGGAACTGACGCTGATCGTCTATGCCAGCGCATGGCCGGTGCTGGTGAACACGATCGAAGGTGTGCGCACTGTCAGACCCGAGCTGAGGGACGTGGCCCGCACGCTTCACCTCTCGCGTCGCGAGACTCTTCTCAAACTCACCCTGCCGGCCGCGATGCCGTCCATCGTCGTCGGGCTGCAACTCGGGTTGTCGCTCGCCCTGGTGCTCGCTGTCGTGGCCGAACTTGTGGGAAACCCGAGCGGACTCGGCAACGCCCTCATCCTCGCCCAGCTGGCCCTGCGACCGGAGGAGATGTTCGCCTACGTCTTCACCATCGGTCTGCTCGGGATAGCCCTCAATGCGGCCTTCCGGCAGATCGTGGCATGGACGCTCACCTCGGCGAAACCGCTCCCGGGGAAGGTCTCATGACAACCCTGGGCGTCGGCCCCGCCGATGCTGCGTCGCCGGTCGAGCCAGGGGAGCGTCGACGGACGACACCGGCGCGCGGCACCCGTACCGGATCCTTGCCGCCACTTCGCGGCCTGCTGCCGCTCGTGGTGTTCCTCGCCTCGTGGCAGCTCGTGGCCAGCAGGCTCTCTCCGTTCTTTCCGCCGCCGTCGGACTGGGCTTCGGCGCTCCTGGACCTGTCGCGCTCCGGTGTGCTGTTGCCCGCCGCCTTCGCGACGGTGATCACCTTCCTGCTGGGACTCGTCGCCGCGAGCGTGCTCGGAACGGTGCTCGGGCTCGCTGTGGGCGCCTCGGCTCGAACTGACCGGGCGCTCCAGCCCACCTTGGAATATGCGCGGGCCATGCCGCCAGCTGCCGTCGTGCCCATCGCCACGCTGCTGCTCGGCTTCACCGGGACCATGAAGGTGGTGGTGGTCACGTCTGCCGCGATCTGGTCCATTCTGCTCAACACCCGGTCAGGCGTGCGCCAGCTCAATCCGGTGATGTTCGAGATGGCCAGATCGCTGCAACTGGGCCGCTTCGAGCGGGTCCGCAAAGTCACGTTCCCGGCCCTGCTGCCCTCCATCTTCCTGGGGGTGCGGGTTGCCGCCCCCGTGGCGCTGGTCATCACTCTGCTCGTCGAGATCCTGACGCAGGTCGATGGGGTAGGAGCGCTCATAGCGCAGTCTCAGCGCAACTACGAGTTCGCACAGGGTTACGGGCTGATCCTCGTGGCCGGCCTGTTCGCCCTGCTCGTCAACGCGCTCGTCTCGATGCTGCAGGCGCGGGTGATGCGGCACCGTCCGCCAGCATGACGGTAGGAATCAACGGGTCTGACTGAAAGGCCGAGTGGGGGCGGCGGACGCGGCTGTGTTCGGGAGGCGGGTGCGGGCCATGATGGGTCCGGTTCGCAGCTGAACCAGCGGTAGCTGCGACGGGCACTCACTTCCGATGAGCCCTCGAGGGGCAGGTAGCGGCGATCCGACGTCCCGCTGCCGGCCCCCCGCAAGGTTCGTTCGACGGTTAAAGGACACGGCAGGTGCTTGCGCTACCTGAGCTTCGGGTCCACCCGCGCGTATCTTGTTCTGGGACGGACCAGCTGGTCCGCTGCAGGGGCTCCTCGCGTGGAGCGGTCGGCTTCCTACCCACGCAGCGAGCAGCGGACCGCGGTATCGGGGGTGGTCGCCGCCCTGTCGGCCACCGAACTGACCTAGGCCGGCAGGTGCAGTCGTACGAGCGCGCCCCCCAGTGGTGAGCTGCCCGCCTCATACGTCCCGCCGTGGGCTCGTACGAGCTCGGCGACGACGGCCAGCCCGATCCCCGAGCCTGCGGCGGTAACAGCTCGTCCCCGGACGAAGCGCGCGAAGAGCTCCTCGGCGGCGCGGTCGAAGCCGGGGCCGTCGTCGCTGACCTCGAGCACGGCCAGATCTGCGTGCGCGGACACGCGCAGGGACACGCTCCCGCCGGCCGGCACGTACTTGAGCGTGTTGCCGAGCAGGTTGTCGATGACCTGGCGCAACCGGGGTTCGTCACCGTGCACGACGACCGCCTCGAGGGCGCTCGTGACGCGCAGTTCGCGGTCCAGCAGCTGTGGGGGCCCGTGGCCGAACGCCTGCCCGCCCAGCAGCACCCCCCGGTGCGAAAAGGACCGTGTGTGCGGCGGCCAGCGCCCGTCCGCGGTCGGTGTCCAGCCGCACCTGCTCCACCTGCAGCGGGAAGTCCTGACCGACCCGGTCGAGCACCTGCTTCGCTTGGTGTACGGGTCGTCGGCACTCATCTGTGATCTCCTGCTGTTCGGTGGTGTTCCTGATCCGCGGGTTTACGGGCGACGACCCGGTGAACGAGCCCGGCCCGGCCCCGGCGTTGGACGGTCTCGACCTGCCAGCCGGCTCGGCGCAGGAAGGGCACCGGGTCGCGACGCAGATGCTCGCCTTGCAGGCGCACGCAGATCGGGTCGAGCAGGCGTTGTCCGGCAGCCACCCAGGACCGCGCGGCGGGTCCGTGCTCGACCAGGACGAGACGCCCGCCGGGGCGGACCAGCCGGAACGCTTCGCGGGCAGCCTGTTCCGGGTCGGGAATGCTGCAGAACGTGTACGTCGACAGCGCATCGTCAAAGGCGTTGTCAGGCAGGTCCAGCCGCTGCACATCGCCGGCCAGCAAGATGCTGCGAGCCCGTACTCCCTGACGGGCGCGCGCGTGGGCAAGCATCGACTCGGACACATCGACACCGGTCACCGTCACGTCGGTCGGGTAGTGCGGCAGGTTCAAGCCGGTGCCGACACCGATCTCCAACACCTGCCCGCGGACCTGTCCGACCGCCCAGTCCCGGTGCGCGCCGAGCAACAGGCGCTCGCACCCCGACATCTGCCGGTCGTAGCGTGGGGCGTGCCGGTCGAAGTAGGCCCGCACCTTACGGCTTCCCGGCAGGTTGCCGGAGTCGTCCAGACGGGCGACCAGCGCTTGCGCGTCGCGATCGACACCGTCGAGGATCGCGGAGTTCAGCCGGCTCTGCCACGGAAGGCCGATCCAGTGCAGGCCCGGCACCGTGGACCGTCCGCCGTCCTGCACCGGCCGTCCGTCGTCGTCGACGGCTCCGGCCACGTCGAGCCACGGGTAGTTCGGCTGGAAGCCGGTGCACCACAGGACGCTGTCGGGTGACTCGGTGCTGCCGTCGCCGAGCGTCACCGTCTTGCCCGTCGCGCTGACGACGCGTTCGGTCAGCAGGCGGACCGTCCCGTCAGCGACCAGGCGTTGCAGGTCGCGGCCGATGATGCCGTCGCCGCGCTTGCGTACGAGCCGGGAGACCGGGGTGCCGCTGGCGCCGTTCAGCACGCCGGTGACGAAGATCCACCAGTACAGGCTGATCCCGAGGATCCTGGCCGGCAGGAACCACATGCCGCTCGGGGCTGCGACGCTCACCCGGTGGGTGGCGGCGAGCTCGACAGCCAGCTGCGCGGCGCTGTTCCCGCCGCCGACCACCAGCACGTCTCGGCCCATCACATCCGCGGGCCGCCGGTACTGCGCGGAGTGCAGCTGCTGCACCGTCGGGTCCAGCCCCGCCGCCGCGGCCGGGACATGCGGGCTGTGAAACGGCCCGGCCGCGATGACGACGTGCCGGGCGCGAACCGCTCCGCGCCTGGTGGTGGCCAGAAACCGCGCACCCTCGCGGGTGAGGCGTTCGACCCGGGCTCCGAGCCGTACCGGCAGCTCGTGCTCCCGTGCGTAATCGGTGAGGTAGGCCGCCGTCTCGTCCTTGCTCGGGTACGGGCTCGCGCCCCTCGGGAACCGCCGACCAGGAAGCGCACTGAAGCGACGAGGGGTGAACAGGGCCAGGCTGTCCCAGCGATCGAGCCAGCTCTGCCCCAGCTGCGGCGCGGCGTCGACCAGCAGGTAGGACAGGTCGGTGCGCCGGGACAGCCAGAACCCGACGCCCAGCCCAGCCTGCCCGGCGCCCACGACGAGCACATCCACCTCGACGTCAACGTCGGGTTCCGGCGGGTCCGGGATCGCCTGAACCTGTGTCCCGCTCCGGATCAGCGCGGCCCCTCGGTCATCAACTCGTGCATCCGGTCCATCCCGGAATTACCGTCGGTCATCAGCTCGTGCATCCGGTCCATGTCCGGCACCTGATCGGAGCGAGGCGCCCGGTCCGGGTCGGCGAGCGCCGCCGTTGCCGTGCTGTACGTGAACAACGCCGCCAATGCGAGCCCGCTGGCTCCCACGACGGCGGTGGTGGTTCGAGTCATGCTGATCCTCCATCATTCGTGCTCTATTTACTGGGGGGGAGTATCCGGGACACACTGTTCCGGTCCTTTCGCGGTGATGGCATTGGAGACGTGGTCGGGATGCTCGATCGGCAGGGCGTGGGTACCGGCCAGGCGCACCACCTTGACCCGCCGGCCGAGCAGAGCGACCAGGCCGTCCGCGGGCACGGTGCGGTCTTCCTCGGCCAGCACCACGGTCGTCGGTAACGGCGGGTCGGCCAGCCACGGCCCGAGCGGGTTGTCCTCGAGCAGGCTGCGAAGTGCGTCCCGGTAGGCGGGCCACAGATAGGTGACGGCGTCGCGGGCGACCTGAGCAGGTACGTCGGGTGAGAAGCTGCTGGCAAGGCGAGGCGCCAGGATGGTCAACGGCGCCCGCAGCAGGCACATCGCGCCGCAGGCCAGGCCAGCCACCGGGGAGCCGCTCATGGCCTTGCGGGCGATCCACGACCGGGCCCCGATCCGGCGTCGGGCCTCGTCCGGGTCGGCGAACGCTGCGGGACAGATGAGCACGAGGCGACCCACCAGGTCCGGGCGTTCCGCCGCGACGGCGACCGCGACCGCCGCGCCGTAGGAGTGCGCGACCAGCACCATCGGCCGGTGATTCTCGAGCAGCCGGATGACGGCGGCGGCCTGGTCGTCGAGGTGGAAGTGGGTGCCGAGGCGGCGGGAGGAGCCGAACCCGAGCAGGTCAGGCAGCAACGTGCCGAGCCCTCGCTCGGCCAGACACTGAGCGACCGGGCGCCAGAACGCGGCCGCAGCTCCGAGTCCGTGCAGCAAGAGCGCACTCGGTGGTCCATGGCCGTGCTCTTCATTGACCAGGGTAGTTGTTCGCGGGTCACGCTGAGCGCGCAGCACCGCCGTCCCGGTCAGCCCGACACCGGGGGGCATGCCGGTCAGCGCCTCGGCCCGGCGGGCCCGCAGCCACAACGTCAACGCGGCCACGTACGCGCCGGTCGTCAGCAGGGCGATGAGCAGCCAGCTGCCGTCACCGCCGGGCAGGTAGTGCGCGGCGACATGCCCCAGGAACAGGTCCATCCACCGGTAGTGCGGGACGCCGCCCCGGAACAGCAGGTCCGGCGCCATCGCGAAAAGGTGGAACCCGAGCAACGTCAGCAGCAGGAACCGCGGCCCGGGGGCGCCGGTGATCAGCAGCCGGACAAGCAACAGCACGCTGGTGTAGGCGAGCGCGACGAGGAAGTGGGTGGCCCAGTGGAACCGGGCGTCGTGGGCGCCGTAACTGGCGAACAGTGCCACCTCGGCCAGGACCAGCACGAGCAGCTGGACGGCCAGGGACACCGGGTGCAACGGCCGGTAGGCGCGGGCCCACGTGGCCGGCGTGAGGCTCACGAGCCGGCGCCCGCGACGGCGCCGGTGATGACATCGACCTCGAAGGCATTGATCAGGTACGTCGGGTCCAGCGTGGCGTACCGAACCAGCCGGGTCGCATCGACGACGGCATAGCCGACCGGCGGCCCGCCATCGACCGGCCTCGGGATGCCGGTAGCGGCCGCGAGCAGTCCGGTGCGCTTCTCACCGGCGACCGCGATGACCAGCCCGACCCCGTCGTCGGAGACGGCGTCCCGCCAGCGGTCGAAGGCCGGCCCGGCGGGCGGGGTGCGCTCGAACAGCACGACGACGGTCCGCCCACCGAACTCCACCCCGGCCACCTGCGGGGGCAGCCGCGGACCGCTGAGCAGCAATCCGTCCCGCTGATCAGCCGGGTCCGGATCGTCGCGAGGCCCGGGGGCGCGCACGACGAGGGCGATGACCAACGACAGCACGACAGCCGCGACGACGAACACCGCCGTCGGCAGCCACCATCGAAGCGGCGGTTCCGCGCCGGGCAGCCGACCCCACACAGTGTCGACCGGGTCGCAGCAGCAGCGTCCCGCCGCTGAGCGCGAAGTGGCGGTCGACATACGGGGGGCGATCAGCGGTATCGAGCGAAGACCCGCATGAGCTCGTCGTAGATCAGCGGGTCGCCACCTTCGATCGCGGTCGTCACGCAGCGCTCCAGGTAGTTGCGGAGCACGATGTTGCCGACCCCGTCCAGCGCCTTCTGCACGGCCGCGATCTGTTGCAGCACTTCCGTGCAGTGCCGTCCCTCGTCCACCATCCGGCTGATCCCGGCGACCTGCCCGGATGCGCGCGCCAACCGCTTCAGCGCCTCATCGCGCTTGTCGGCCGGCATCATCTCGCCGGTGTCGCCGCAGCCTGTTTTGTCGGCCGGTGCGCTCGGGCGAGGTTCCGCTGTCCGGCGCTGCACCCTCGTCGTCACAATGCTCTCCGATCATGAGAAGGTGAGTACGCACCCAATGTACTCCCCCGGTGTATGAGGGACATCTGACTCTCGGAGCGCCGGTCGGGACATCACGACCTCACGCCGGCGGATACCCGTAGTCCCTGGTCAACAGATGGTTCGGGGTGACGATCCGTTCCGACATCACGCGGTCCTGGGAGTCCAGGCGCATCGCGAAGTGGTAGCCGAGCGCGGGCAGCGCGAACAGCAGCGTCCGCTGTCCGGCCTCCTCCAGCAGTACCGCGTCGGTCGCGCCCCCCTCGGTCCACGGCTGGGACTCCAGGAACTCCTGCCCGGTACGGCGCGAGCTGGACGGCAGGACAATCCCGAATCCGGAGGTGACCGTCTCGACGGTGTCGATCGCCGACCGGGTGCCCATCGCGCTCTGCACCCGGGCCAGCAACCCGGTGGTGGGCACAGCCGGCCAGGAGACACCGATGCTGACCCGGCCGGCCTCCCACCGCTGCGCGTCCACGTCCAGGCTCACCGCGTTGACGCCGGTGGCCCACTCGACCGGACCGGTCCAACAGGACTCACCGCACGAGGTCAGGTCGAGGCCGCGCTCGACGCCGCCAGCAAGGCGGACCTGGCCGGTCAGGTCGATCGTCAACGGCTCCCCGTCGTCGGGGGCGTCGGCGCGTACCTCCAGCCGACCCTGCGACGCAACGATCGACACGCTGACCTGCCTGACCCGCTCGGCGACGCGCAGCGTCGGTCCGATCGGGGCGGTGAGCAGGGACGAGACCGGGACCAGTCTGGTCGGTGTCACCGAGGTGACCGCCGCCGCGGCGAGCACGACGGCTGCCAACAGTGCCGCCTCCACCCCGGCCGGCCGAGACCACTGTCGAGGTTCGTGGGCGGGCACGGTGGCGGCTGGGACCGCCAATTCGTGAGGCGCGGGAAGGCCGACCGGCCGGTGAACGCGACGCATCCGAGTGCGGACGAGCAGCGCAACGACCAGCACGAGCGCGAACAGGGCGAGCTTGACCAGCAGGGTCCGGCCGTACGTCGTGCCGGTCCAGTCAGCGAGTGACGGCAGCAGGGTCACGGCGCTGATGGTGCCGGTCACGGCTACGAGAAGGAACAGCACGAAAGCGTTGCGTGCGTAGGTCTCGACGGCGACGCGCACCGCCCGAGGCTTGCTGGTCCGCCATCCGGCCGTGAGCCGGAGCGTGTGGACCAGCCCCCCCAACCACAGGGCGCCGGCCAGCAGATGCACCACGGTCAAACCGGCCCCGGCGACCCCGTCAGCCTCCCCGGGGTGCGCGCGAAGAGCCTCCAGCAACACCACGCACAGTAGGAAGGCTGCCGCCAGCGCGCCGCGGCACGGGCGTCGTGCGGCCAGAGCAGCAAGGCAGAGCAGCAGCGCCTCGGCGGTGAGCAGCCGCGCGACACCCGGTGCCGCCACCCGGTCGAGGATCTCGGGGAGCGATCCGAGCCCGGCCAACAGACCGATGACCCCGAGCAGAGCCAACAGCGAGCCGGTTCGTAGCAGTGGTCGCGCTCCAGGCAGACCCCCGGTAGCTTCGTCGACGCGCCACGCCAGGTAGGCCCCGCCGAGCGCGAGCGCCAACCCGACGAACAGCAGGCCGCGGAGCACGGTCGTCAGGCCTTGCACCTGCTCCGGGTTCCCGACACCACCGGAACTGCCGTTACCGCCCGACACCGCGCCTACCGGGGTGGCGACGCCGAAGGTGAACGTGTCGGCGATGAGGTCCCCGTCGCGGCCGATGACACGATAGCCCACCTCGTATGCCCCGATCGCAAGCTTCGCTGCCGGGACACCGCGCAGGGTTGCGCCGTCCGCGTCGAGGACCACCCGCAGCGTCTGTTGCACGCCGTCCGCGTCCCGGACGGTCAGTGGACGGTCAGGCAAGCTCACCGGCTCGTTGAACGTCAGGACGATCTCCCGCGGCGCGCTCGTCACGGCGTAACCAGCACCCGGTGAGCTGGTCACCAGCGCCGGATGAGCCTGAGCGGGAGCTGAACTCACCAGCAACGACACGACCGGCACGAGCATCAAGACCAGCAGCCGTACCAGCCAGAGCGCACCCGCCGGGCGCCGACCAGCGATCACGTCCACTCCTGGTAGCGCGTCGTGAAGCTCATCCCACCGTCGGCGCTGCCGAGGATGCCACGATCGGTGGCCGCGACGTACAGCACCTGCTTGCCATCGCGGACGTCGAGCGTGAGTGCTTCAGGGTCGCCAGCGACGGTCCCGCGACGCTGCCACGAGGTCCCGCCGTCCGCGGTGTAGTACACGGCGCCGCCCGGCGCCACGCCGTACAGCGCATCCTGTTTTGCCCAGGCCAGCACGACAAGGCCCGGTGCGCCGTCCACAGGCCGAAAAGTGCGTCCACCGTCGGTGCTTCGCGCGAGCCCTCGCGCGGTCGTCGCCACGCCCGTGTCGGCCCTGTCAGGACTGACGGCGAAGTCGCGCATCGACCCTGCGCGAAGAACGTTACGGCGGCAACGGCCGCAAGCACCCCGAACACGGAGACCAGGGCTACCAGTAGCCTGCTCGGTCCCGAGGCCGCTCCGGCCGACGCACCGCGGGTGCTCAAAGGTGGCGCTCCTTGCCTGTTGGTACTCCCTGGGAGTAACCATACAAGCCAGCACCCCGAGCGCCCTACCGAGGTTAGGCTTCCCACGACGCAAGGAGGGTCATGGAGTCGTACTCAGGAGCGCTCGCCCTCCTGCTCGCCGTTGTCGTCGTGGTGCTCGGCCTGTACGCCGCCCACCTGAGCGCCGGACTGGCGCGTACGCCGCTCACCTCGCTGCCGTACAACGGCGGGGTTGCACCGAAGGAATACGCCGTCTCGCGCTTTCACGCCCGCTGGTACTCGATGACGATGGTGTTCCTCGCCTTCGACATCGAGATGCTGTTCATGTATCCATGGACGCTCGTCGTCGCCCAGGTCGGCGCCGCCGCGGTCGTCGAGATGTTCGTCTTCCTGGTTGTGCTGGTGCTCGCCGTCGTCTACGCCTGGCGCGAAGGTGCCTTTAGATGGGCATGAGCCGATGGGCATGAGCAGGTGGCGCTGACCGAGCGGCTGGTGCGCTTTGCGGCCGGCCGTCCGCATCTGCTGCTGGTGGAATGCCCAGGCGGTACGCCGGCGCGCCTCGCCGCCGAGCGGCACGCCCGCGCACGGGGCTGGCCGCGTGCTGACGGGCCGGCCGACGCGGACGTGCTCGCTGTCTGTGGTGCGCCCTCGACCGAGTTGGCTGCGGCGGTCGAGCTCACCTGGGACGCCGTCGCGGGGCCCCGTAGCCGGATTTCTCTCCGGGGTGGTGAAGACGTGCCGGACGCCCTTGAACGCGCCGTTGCCGCGCTGCGCGACGTTCCGGCGCAGCGGCTTGATGCGGCCGGCCGGACGCCACCGGACGCCGGCGGTGACACGGGTGCTGCTGAGATGGACCACGGGGACATGAACATGGACGACCCACCCGGCGACATGGACCATGCCGAGATGGGCCACGGGGACATGGACATGGACATGGACCTGCCCGGTGGTCTGGCGATGGCCGACCGTGCCCCGGACCGGGACGGCCTGCGGTTGGACATTCTTCATCTGCAGCTCGGCCCGTTCCTGCCGGCGTGGCCGGCCGGCCTGGTCGTCGACGTGACGCTGCAGGGCGACGTCGTGCAGGAGGCGTACGCCTACGGCTGGGCCGCATCGACCGCGAGCTCGTGGTGGGACGACGCGGCGGGACCGCCGGGCCGGCGGGCAGCTGCGCACCTCGACAGTGCCGCGCGCTTGCTCCAGCTGGCGGGCTGGTCCGCCGCCGCGTACACCGCCCGGACCCTTCGCGACTCGGTGCTCGACGACGCGTCAACACCGGGCACGGCAGCGCAGGTCGCGCGGCTCGGCGCGAAGGTGCGCCGGTCCCGGTCGCTGCGCTGGGGCCTGCGTGACCTGGGGGCGCTGCCAGCCGAGCGGGCGGTGCAGCTCGGGATCAGCGGCCCGGCACAGCGCGCCGACGGCGACGTCCACGACCGCCTGCTGCAGTGGCTGACCGAGGCATGGGCGGCGCTGAACGGGGCTGCCGGCCGCGGCGGTACGCGCGGGGAGCAGGTCGGCGGCCGGACGGCCTCGCAGGCGCTGATCGCGGCGATCCCCCGGCTGGTGATCGGGCAGGAATTGGCCGGAGCCCGCCTGATCATCGCCAGCCTGGACCCTGACCTCGCAGACCGGGACGTCGCCGACACCATCGCGAAACCTGCGGTAGCACAGCATGGTTGAACAGGCGCCGGCGTGGGCCGCCCCACTGGCGCTCGGCCTGCTGCTTGCGCTCTGCGTGGCCGCCGCCACCTTCGATGCCGCGCTTGCGGCCGGGCGCGGCCTGGCCGGCGCGCTTCGGGTGCCGTGGCAGGAGGCGGCCCGCCTCGTGGTGCAGCAGCGGCGTACGACCGTGGCGAACGACCCGCTGCTGTGGCGCACCGGCGGGGTGTCGCTGCTGGTCGTGGCGGCGCTGATGGTCGCGGTCGTGCCGTGGGGCGACTGGACGCTGCTCGACTCCGCGGTCGGCGTCGTGTGGTTCAACGCCATGGACGTGCTGCTGTGGGCGGCGGTGTGGATCACCGGCTGGGGCGCGAACAGCGCCTGGCCGCTGGTCGGAGCTCACCGCTTCCTGGCGCAGGCGCTGTCCTACGAGCTGCTGCTGATGTTCGCCCTCATCTCCCCGGCTCTGGGCGCCGGAAGCCTGCGGCTCGCCGACGTGCAGGCCGAGCAGGCCGGCCTGTGGTTCGTCGTCACGATGCCGGTCGCCTTCGTCGTCTTCTGCGTCTGCGTGCTGGCCTTCTCGCTGTGGGGGCCGTTCGCCGCCCCGATCGGCGCCGACCTCGGCGGCGGCGTGCTCGCCGAGAGCTCCGGTGTCGACCGGCTGCTCGTGCTGCTCGGCCGATATGCGCTACTGGTCGCCGGCGCGGCCTTCGCAGTGCCGCTGTTCCTCGGTGGCGGCGAGGGACCTTTGCTGCCGGCGGTGCTGTGGAGCGTCGTCAAGACGGTCCTCGTGCTCGGCCTGCTGGTGGCCTGCCGGCGCCGGTTCGCGCTGCTGCGCCCCGAGCGCTTCGCCGAACTGGCCTGGGTCGTCGGCATCCCGCTCGTCCTGCTGCAGATCCTGGTGGTCAGCCTGCTCGTGCTCGGGAGGTCGTGAGTGGTCGTCGACGCGCTGTTCTGGCTGCTCGCCCTCACGGCGGTGGCCTCGGGTTTCGCGGTGTTCCGGGTCAGCAGCATGGCCCGGGCCACCTTCGCCCTGGCCGTGTCCTTCGTCGCGGTCGGCGCGGTGATGCTGCTGCTCGACCTGGACTACCTCGGTCTGATCACCGTGCTGATGATGGTGATGGAGATGTCCATCATGGCCGTCTTCATGATCATGTACATGATGAATCCCGGTGGGCTGATGCCCATGTCGATGTACCACAACAAGGCCGGTGCGATGACCGTTGCCGTCGGCAGCTTCGTCGTGCTCGCAGCGGGCG
This sequence comes from Actinomycetota bacterium, assembly GCA_019348355.1. Taxonomy (GTDB): domain Bacteria; phylum Actinomycetota; class Actinomycetes; order Mycobacteriales; family SCTD01; genus SCTD01. The sequence goes on along the minus strand of JAHWJP010000015.1, from coordinate 18,301 downwards.
CGCTGCTGGTGCCGTGGCCCGAACGGGAAGGCGTCGCTCCCGCCGACATCACCCTGCAGCTGGGCGAGGGCATCATGGGCTCGAAGATGCTCGTGATGCTCACGATCAGCCCGGTGCTGTTCGCGACCATCGTCGGCAGCCTGGTGCTGGCCGCGCCGCGCGGGCGGTACGACCGCTTCGGCGACGACCTCGACCAGCCGGCCAGCGACCCCGTACCAGGTGGTCTGGGCCGATGAGCCTCGAGCTGCTCCTCGTCCTCGCCAGCGCGCTGTTCTGCATCGGGATCTACGGCGCGCTGTCACAGCAGTCGATCGTGATGGTGATGATGGGCCTGGAGCTGATGCTCAACGGGGTGCTCGTCGCCGGGGCCGCCTTCTGGGCCTACGTCTCCCCGAGCCGCCCCGACGGCCAGGTCCTCGTGCTCGTGGTCATCACCGCCATGACGGTCGAGATGGCGATGGGCTTTGCCGTCGTCACCGCCATCTTCCGCGCGCGCGACGCCGATCTCACCGACCAGGCTGCGGACCTGTCCGGATGAGTGCGTTGCTCGTCGCCCTCGCCGCGGCGCCCGCCGTCGCCGGCACGGCCCTGCTGGTGGTCGGCCGCCGCGTCGAGCGGTCGGCCGCCGCGGTCGGCGTGGGGACCGGCTCCGTCGTCCTCATCCTCGCTGTCGCCGCCGCACTGCTGCGTCCTTCGGCACGCGCCCCCTTCGTCGCGGGCGGCGACCTCGCGCTGTCCGTCGACGCGCTCGCGGCCGTCGTCCTGCCCGCGGTCGCGGCGGTCGCGCTGGCCGTGCTGGTCTTCTCCGCCACGGGCGTGCGCCAGCACCGGGTGCGCTTCTTCGGCTTCCTGCTGCTGTTCGAGGCTGCGGTCGTGGTGACCGTCACCGCGACCAACCTTGTGACGCTGCTGCTGGCCTGGGAGCTGATGGGCGCGACGTCGTACGCGCTGATCGGCCTGTCCTGGCGCGAGCCCGCCCGGGTCGACGGCGGCCGTACCGCCTTCCTCGTCACCCGCGCCGCCGACCTAGGGCTCTACGTCGCGGCCGGCGCCGCCCTCGCCGGCACCGGCTCGTTCGAGCTGGCCGGCCTGCCGATGGCCGACGGGGTCTGGCTCGACGTCGCGGCCGCCGGTCTCGTCGTCGCCGCGCTCGGCAAGGCCGCCCAGCTGCCGTTCAGCTTCTGGCTGTCCAGGGCGATGGAGGGTCCGAGCCCGGTGAGCGCGCTGCTGCACAGCGCCGCCATGGTCGCCATGGGCGGTTACTTGCTGCTGCGGGTCGAGCCGCTGCTCGCCGCGAGCGGCTGGGCCGGCCCGGTGGTGGCCTGGGCGGGCGCGCTGACCGCCGTCGCAATGGGGCTCGTCGCGCTCGCCCAGACCGACCTCAAGCAGCTGCTCGCCGCCTCGACCGCCGCGCAGCTCGGCTTCGTCGTGCTCGCCGCGGGCAGCGGCGCGGTTGCCGCCGGGACCATGCACCTGGTGGCGCACGCCGCCGTCAAGTCGCTGCTGTTCCTGGTCGCCGGCGCCTGGTTGACGGCGTACGGCACCAAGGACCTGCGCGAGCTCGGTGGCGCGCTGCGGGCCACCCCGGTCGCCGGTTGGTGCTTTGTCGTCGGGACACTCGCGCTGGCCGGCCTGCCCCCGCTGTCGCTGTGGGTCACCAAGGACGAGGTGCTCGCCGGCGTCGACTCAACCGGCCTGGCCGCGGCCGGGCTGCTCGGCGCGGCGCTGTCCGCCCTCTACGCCGGCAAGGCGCTGTTCCTGGTGCTGCGGCCGGCTCCAACGGCAGCCCAACGTCCGGTCCTGCGACTGCCGCTGCCCGAGCGCGGCGCGCTCGTGGTCCTCGCCGTGGGGGCTGCGGGGCTCGGCGCCCTGGGGCTACCCGCGGTGGCCGAGCCGCTGCGCTCGGCGCTCGGCGAGGCTCCCTCGCCCGGGCCGGTCGAACTGGCCGTGTCCGGCCTCGTCGCCGCCGGGAGTCTCGCGCTCGCCCGCAGACGCCCGCTCGCGCCGTTCCCTGTCCCGCAGATCGCGCAGCGGTGGCTGGACCTGGAGGCGCTGGTCGCCCTGCTGGTCGTCCGTCCGGTGGGGCGCCTTGCGACCCTGCTGGCCCGCTTCGACGACGGCGTGCTCGACCCGGCCGTCCGTGGTCTCGCCCGTGGCGTCGTGCGCACGGCCACCGGCTTGGCGCGCGCCGACAGCGGCGTCGTCGACAGCGGAGTGCGCACGACGACCGTCGGCACCGTGATCCTCGCCCGGCGCACCGCCCGCTTCGACCTCGGCGGCATCGACGGGGCCGTCCGCGCCGTCACCGCCGGCAGCCGGTCGCTGGGCCGGTTCGCTCGCCGCCCGCAGACCGGACAGCTGCACACCTACTACGCCCAGGCAGCCGCACTGCTCGCCGGCGCCGTCCTGCTCCTGCTGCTGGTGAGGTGAGCGTGCTCTCCGTCGTCGTGTTCCTGCCCCTGCTGGCCGCGCTGGTGCTGCTCGCCGTCCCGGTGCTGCCCGGCCGCGCGGCCCTGGCCGTATGGGTCACCGTCGCTGCGGTCGAACTCGCCCTGCTCACCGGCATGTGGCTGGCCGCCGACCTCGGAGCGGGCGTCACGGACGGGCTCGACTACGAGCAGCGGGTGCCGTGGATCCCGGGTGTCGGCAGCAGCTATCACGTGGGTGTGGACGGACTCAGTCTGCCGCTGCTGCTGATGACCGCCGGGGTGTTCCTCGCCGCCGGGATCTACTCCCTCGCGGAGGACAAGCGACCGCGGGAGTACTCCGCGCTGTTCCTGTTCCTGCTCAGCATGTCGCTCGGCGTGTTCGCCTCGCTCGACCTGCTGGTCTTCTTCGTCTTCTTCGACCTGTCCATCGTCGGGATGTACTTCGTCATCGCCGGCTGGGGTCACGCGGGCGCGGCCCGGGCGGCGCTGCAGTTCTTCCTCTACACCTTCCTCGGCTCGCTCGCGATGCTCGTCGCCTTCCTCGGGCTCTACGTCGCGGCCGGCACCTTCGACATGGTCGAGCTCGCGCGCAACCCGCCGCTCGAAAGCAAGCCGGTCGCTGCGGGCTTCGTGCTGCTTGCCCTGTCGATCGGCCTCGCCGTCAAGACCCCGACGGTGCCCTTCCACACCTGGCTGCCGCCGGCGCACACCGATGCCCCCGCGGCCGGCTCGGCCGTGCTGGCCGCGGTCCTGTTGAAGATGGGCACGTACGGCTTCGTTCGCATCGCCATGCCGATCCTGCCCGAGGCGTGGCGGCGCTACGCCCTCGTCTTCGTCGTGGTCGGCGTCGTGTCGATCCTGTACGGCGCGCTCGTCGCCCTCGCGCAGGACGACCTCAAGCGGATGATCGCCTACACCTCGGTCAACCACATGGGTTACGTGCTGCTCGGTCTCGGCGCGGCAGGCGTGCTGTCCGGCGGTGACGCCGAACAGGCCCGGGCCGTCGCCGTCACCGGCGCGATGATGCAGATGGTCAGCCACGGTCTGATCACGGCCGCGCTGTTCCTGCTGGCCGGCGTGCTGTACGAGCGCGGGCACAGCTACGACATGCGCCGCTACGGCGGGCTGGCCGGTCCGATGCCGCGCTTCGCCGCCCTTTTCGCGGTCGGGGCGTTCGCCTCACTCGGCATTCCTGGCTTCACCGGCTTTCTCGCGGAGTTCCAGATCTTCGCCGGGTCGCTGGCGACGGTGCCCGTCGCGGCCGCGCTCGGCATCGTCGGCATCCTGCTCACCGCGGCGCTGTTTCTTGCCGCGCTGCAACGGGTCTTCGCCGGGCCGGCCGGCGAGCTCACCGAGCGCATCGGCGGCGTCCCGACGGTTCGCGCCGGCGGCAAGGCGGTCAAGACCGGGCTACGGCCGAAGTTGCGCGTCGACGTGAACCCGCGGGAGCTCGCCGCGGTCGCGCCGCTGCTGCTGCTCGCCCTCGTGCTCGGGCTCGTCCCGCGGCCGCTGCTGGACCTGATCGAGCCGGCGGCGCGGACGGTGACCGAGCTGGTCTCGTGAACGAGAACCCGGTCGCTCTCGCGCCCGAGGCGCTGCTGCTGTTGGGCGCCGTCAGCATCCTGCTCGTCGGCTCCTTCGTGCCGAGGCGCAGCCAGTGGGTCACCCGCGCCCTCACGGCACTGACGCTGCTCGCGGCCCTCGCCGCCAGCATCACGGCCGCGGGCGATCCCGGCGAGGTCGTCTACGACGGAATCTGGGCCGTCGACGGCGTCACCACCGCGGCCCGCCTGATCGTGTTGCCGGCGACGCTGCTCACCCTGGGCCTGGCCATTCCGCAGGTTCAGGGCGACAAGCGGGAGACCGAGTTCTCGGTGCTGCTGATGCTCGGCGCACTCGGCGCCCTCGCCCTGGCCGGGGCGAGCGACCTGATGGTGCTGGCCGTCGCCTACCTGCTGGCGAGCCTGCCGCTCTACGCGCTGGCCGGCTTCGCCCGCGACCCCTCCGGCACCGAGGCCGCGCTCAAGCTCTACCTGCTCGGTGCCTTCCTCGGCATCGCCATGCTGCTCGGCGTCACGCTGCTCTACGGCGTGGCCGGCGCGACAACCTACGCGGAGCTGGCCGAGCGGCTGCCGGACGCGCCCCGCGCACCGGTGGCGCTCGGTGTCGTGTGCCTGCTGGCCGGGCTGATGTTCAAGGTGGGCGGGGTGCCTGGGCACTTCTGGGTGCCCGACGTGGCGCAGGGAGCGCGTACGCCCGCCGCAGCCTTCACCACCACCGTGCCCAAGGTGGGCGGGCTCGTCGCGGCGTACCGCGTGCTCGACGCGGTGCCGACCGCCGTCGTCGACTGGCCGCTGCTCGTGGCGATCCTCGCCGGTCTGACGATGACGCTGGGCAACCTCGCCGCGTTCTTCCAGGACAGCCCCCGCCGACTGCTCGGCTGGTCGACGGTCAGCCAGGCTGGCTACCTGCTCATGGCTGTCGCTGTCGCGGGCCGGGCGGATCTCGCGATGCCCAGTCTGCTGCTCTACCTCGCGGCCTACTCGGTCACCAACCTGGGGGCGTTCGCTGTCGTCGCCTGCCTGGAGCGGCGGCAGACGCTCGCCGACTACCGGGGGCTGGCCCGCAACCGGCCAGCGCTCGCGGGCGCGCTCGCTATCTGCCTGTTGGGCCTGGTCGGGACCCCGCCCACGGCGGTGTTCGTCGGCAAGGTGGTGGTGTTCGGCGCCGCCTGGGACGGCGGCTTTGCCTGGCTGGTGGTGCTGGCGGCCGTCAACACGGTGGCCAGCCTGTTCTACTACCTGCGGTGGCTCGCGTCGGCGTTCGGCACCGACGCCGCGTCGACCGGCACGGCGGCACGGGCGCCGGACGAGGACCGGGCCGGGACCTGGTGGGCGGAGTTCGCCGCGGTCACGGCCGGCGCGTCGGTGATCGCCCTCGGCGTGTTCGGCGGACCGGTGCTCGAACTCGCGACGACGCCGCTGCTGCGCTGACGCCGCTCCGCCCCACCCCACCTCCGACCCCACCCCCACCCGGGTGATCCACGCGGAGTTGGAGGTGCATTCTGGTCGCCCTTCCACCTCGATGTCCCCGTGGATCACCAGGAGTATGGACGGGCCGTTCCGCACGACGCCGGCGACAGCTCGGCGCCTCCGCCGCGCGGTACGAGCGGTCCCGACCGCGACGTGCCCGGAAGGCGGACCGGCGGCTGCTCGTGAGGGTCCGTGCGAACATCAGCGCGTGGACGAGGAGCTGGCCGCGGCGGCAAGAGCTCTCCTTCGGCACGTTCCCGGGATGCGCGCAGCTGATGCTGCCGCCATGTGCGAGACGGCAGGTTTCGTCGCCCAGCCGCACGGGCCACACGCCATCCTGACGGCCGAGTTCCGTCCCGACCGGATCCGGCTGGCCGTTGTCGACGAGATCGTGAGATCTGCGTCCTACGGCTGAGTGACTCCGCACGTGCGGATCTATACTGGGCCTTGTGCCGCAACTACGGATCAGCGAGGCCGCCCTTCTCCTGGGCGTCAGCGACGACACGGTACGGCGGTGGGCCGACCAGGGCCGGCTGAAGCTGATCAAGGCCGGTAACGGGCGGTCGGCTGTCGACGGGGCCGAGCTGGCCAGCCTCGCCCGGACGCTCGCCGAGGATCCGAGCCCGGTCGGCCCGGTCGGCGTACGGTCGGCGCGCAACCGCCTGCGCGGCATCGTCACCAAGGTCACCCGCGACACCGTGATGGCCCAGGTCGAAATGCAGGCGGGCCCGTTCCGGGTGGTGTCGCTGATGAGCCGGGAGGCCGCCGACGAGCTCGCACTCGAGCCGGGCGTCGTCGCGTACGCCTCGATCAAGGCCACCAACGTCGTTCTCGAGCTCGACGAGCGCCCATGACCTCGCCGTCCCTACGGCTGTGGGTGGTGGCGATCGCCCTCGCGTGGGCGGTGCCAGCCTGCGGCTCACCCACCGCCTCCGAGCAGGGCGGCACGGTGAACGTCTTCGCCGCCGCGTCCCTCACCGACGCCTTCCGCCAGATCGCCGACGAGGTGGAGCGGGCCAACCCGGGACTGAGCGTGGCCGTCAACGTCGGAGCCAGCTCGGCCCTCTCCCAGCAGATCGTGTCCGGCGCGCCGGCCGACGTCTTCGCCGCCGCGAGCCCGGCCGCGATGGCGACGGTGATCGACGCGGGCGAGGCGACGGCGCCGCAGGTCTTCGCCCGCAACCATCTCGAAATCGCCGTGCCAGCAGATAATCCCGGCAGGGTCGACGGGCTGGCGGACTTCGCCGATCCGGACCGGACGTTCGCGTTGTGCGCAGCCGAGGTCCCGTGCGGAGCAGCTGCCGCAGCGATCTTCACGGCAGCCGGCATCCGGGCCGCCCCCGACACCCTCGAGCAGGACGTGCGGGCGGCGCTGAGCAAGGTGGTGCTCGGCGAGGTCGACGCGGCCCTGGTCTACCGGACCGACGTCCTAGCGGCAGGGAGCAAGGTGCGGGGGATCGGTTTCCCCGAGGCCGAGCAGGCCCCGAGCGACTACCTGCTCGCGACGCTCACGTCGGCGCCGAATGCCGCCGGCGCAGAGGTTTTCGGCGCGTACGTCCTGTCGAGTGAAGGGCAGCGGATCCTTGCAAAGGCCGGCTTCGAGCTCCCCTGATCGCGGTCGGACCCGCGGGCGAGGCATCGGTCTGCCCCCGGTGCTGCTGGTCCCGGCGGCGTTGGCGGTGGCGTTCCTGGTGCTGCCGCTGGTAGCTCTGGTCGTCCGGGCGCCGTGGACGACCCTGCCGGAAGCGTTGTTGAGTGCGGAGGTCGGACAGGCGCTGCGGCTGTCGTTGGTGTGCGCGACGTCGGCGACGGCGCTGAGCATGGTGCTCGGCATCCCCCTCGCCTGGGTGCTGGCGCGCGCGCAGTTTCGCGGGCGCCGGCTGCTTCGCGCACTCGTGACGGTGCCGCTGGTGCTGCCCCCGGTGGTCGGCGGGGTAGCGCTGCTGCTGCTGCTCGGCCGGCGAGGGCTGCTCGGGCAGTACCTCGATGCGTGGTTCGGCGTGACGCTTCCGTTCACGACACCGGCGGTGATTCTTGCCGAGACCTTCGTCGCCATGCCCTTTCTCGTGATCGCGGTGGAGGGTGCGCTGCGCGGTGCAGACAGGCGGTACGAGGATGCGGCCGCGACGCTGGGCGCCTCGCGCTCGCTCATCTTCCGGCGGGTGACGCTGCCGCTGATCGCACCGGGGGTGAGCGCCGGCGCGGTGCTGTGCTTCGCCCGCGCGCTCGGCGAGTTCGGCGCGACCATCTCCTTCGCCGGCAGCTTCCCCGGTGTCACCCGCACGATGCCCATCGAGGTCTACCTCGCGCTGGAAACCGATCCGCCCGCGGCGATCGTCCTGTCGCTCGTGCTGCTCGCCGTCTCCGTCGTGGTGCTGGTCAGCCTGCGCGACCGGTGGCTCCAAGGCAGCGCCGCATGACCGGCGTGCCCGGGCTGGCCGCGGACCTGCGGGTCATGCGCGAGGATTTCTCGCTCGAGGTCGACCTGGGGATCGAGCCCGGCGGGGTGCTGGCGCTGCTCGGGCCGAACGGTGCGGGCAAGTCCACTGCGCTGCAGGCGCTCGCCGGCCTCGTACCGCTGCGCGGCGGACGGATCACGCTGGCCGGACGTTGCCTGGACGACCCCGGAGCCGGCGTCTTCGTCCCGGCTGCCGAGCGGGCGATCGGCATGGTCTTCCAGGACTACCTGCTGTTCCCCCACCTGTCCGCCGTCGACAACGTCGCCTTCGGGCTGCGCGCCGCGAGAGTGCCGCGCCGGCAGGCCAGGGAGCAGGCGCGGGAGTGGCTGGAGCGGATGGGCCTAGCCGCGCTGGCCGACGCCAAACCTGGGGTGCTGTCCGGGGGCCAGGCACAGCGGGTCGCGCTCGCCCGGGCGCTGGCACCCGGCCCGCGCCTGCTGCTGCTCGACGAGCCGTTGGCCGCGCTGGACGCCAGCACGAAGATGGAGGTGCGATCTGAGCTACGCCGGCACCTCGCCGACTTCAACGGTTGCACCCTGCTCGTCACCCACGACCCGCTCGACGCCATGGTGCTGGCCGACTCCCTTGTCGTGATCGAGGACGGCCGGGTCGTCCAGCGGGGTCGGACGGCCGAGGTGGCGCGGGCTCCTCGTACGGACTATGTCGCCCGCCTGGTCGGCCTGAACCTCTACCGCGGACGCGCGACAGGGGGTCGGATCGCGATCGAGGGCGGGGGCGTCCTGGTGACCGCCGACAGCTGCGAGGGCGAGGTGTTCGCGGTCTTCCCGCCGTCGGCCGTCGTGCTGCACCGACACCGCCCGGACGGCTCGGCCCGCAACACCTGGCAGGGCCGGGTAGCGGGTCTCGAGCAGCACGCCGACACGATGCGCGTGCAGATCGAGGCGGCCCCGGCCGTGCTCGCCGATGTCACCGCCGCCGCGGTGGCCGATCTCGACCTCACTGTCGGAGCGCCGGTGTGGGCGGCGGTGAAAGCCACCGAGATCCGGTGCTACTCGACGCTCGACTCCGACGGGTGCCGCTCAGCTCCGGCGGCCGGACCGGTTTGATCGTCAGGTCACTCGAGCGCTCCTTCGAGCTGGCTGCGGTGTGCGACGACCCAGTCGAGGTCCCAGCGCAGATGGCGATCCTCGCCTTTAGCGAGATACCTGGAGAACGGCAGCACGCCGGCACCACCGAGCTCGACGAGCTCACGCAGGCCATCTCTCATGAAGATTTCGACGGCATCGACCAGACCCGAGCGGTCGGTCAGTCCGTACGCGTCGCAGAAGAGCCGCAGGCGCGCGTCGCGATCGGGCGGCTCGGAGAAGCCGACCGCACGGCAGAAGTGGTCCGGCCGCAGCGGCGCCACGTTGACGGCGGCACAGATCACGTCGTGCAGCGCTGGCGCCGGGCCGGCGAGCTCCCAGTCGATGAAGGCGTAGGGAACGCCATCGGCGTACACCGCGTTCGGCGGGCCGACGCCGTTGTGCCCGAAGCGGTAACCCGGCCCGCAGCTGTCTGGTAAGGCCCACACCGCATCGGCCGGAGCGGTGAACCCGTCCAGCACGTCGTGGAGGCGGCGCAACAGCCGGGCGGTGGCCGACCAGCGCCTTCTCGGTGTAGGGCCAGGTCGGCTCGCTGGGCAGGTAGGTCAGCACCTCCCGCCCCTGCTCGTCGATGCCGAGGCCGCGCGGCGCGCCCTCGAAGCCGACCTTCTCGAGGTGACGCAGCACGGCATGAACACCCGGCGTCCACGGCTCACGTGGGCGCCGAACGGTGTCGCCGACGCGGACCGCCGGTGAGTCGAATCCGAGCGGCACTTCTTCCTCATGCACAGGTGCACCCCCGCTGCACCATGGAGCAGGGGCGCGACGGTGGCAAACGAATTGCGGGGTCGCGCTCGGGCACCCGCATGCGTCTGGCGCGGCACTACAGTCGGCTCGTCAGGAGGGCTCGCCTAGAGGCCGATGGCGGCGGTCTTGAAAACCGCTAGGGGTTCACGCTCCTCGTGGGTTCGAATCCCACGCCCTCCGCTCTGACTTGCGCTTTCTCCGCGCGGAGCGCTGACGGGAGCCGACGGAAGCATGGCGACTTCACGAAACCTTCACCAAGGCCCTCAGCGATCCCTCACAAAGGGGACGCCGTAGCGCCTATCGAACGAGTCGCGAGCGTCGACGGCCAGCCTCATTGCCAACCGGCTCATCGAGATCGTGAATTGGTCCATGAAGCCCACCTGGCCCAGCAGTGCGGGCCACGTCGGCTTCCAGTGCTTCACGACACCGACCTCGGCCTCCCACTCGGCGTATTCGGAGTCGTCGCCTCCGTCCGGATGCAGACGGAGCTGCGCGTCCACGAATCGCACGGTTACGGGCTCACCTCCGATGCCGAGCAGGATCTGACGGTCGCTGCGATCCGCGTCCAGGCCGGCGTCGACAGCAACCCAGGGAGCTACCAAAACGTGCTCACAGCCGCTGTCGACGAGCGCCAGGACGGGCGTCGCTACCTGAGTGCCTACGACTGTCAAAGGCACGACGGGGCGCATCACCGTCCGGTCGAGCCGGGGCGGACCGTCTTCCAGGTACGGATACGACCACGGGAAAGCCCGTGGGCTCACCCGAGACCGACCAACTCCGGCTCCGCGAGGTCACGCGCCCGGAGCACGGCCACGTTCTTGATCTGGCGCGCACGAAGGTCCGCCGTGAGGGCATACGGGGTTGGGGCCGCAGCCACGACCTCGTTCGTGGCACGGTCGATGGCGATCCAGTTCCCGGCGCACTCCGCGAACGCTTCAGCGAGCGGCTGACGCACGGAGCCCACGCCCATCACCTTCCGCCACCTAGCCCTGAGCCATGTTCGCATCTCAACGCCTCCGGTCAATACCGTATCAAGATACGCTGTGATACCACGTTGACGCGCCGGAGGCTGGCATGGGCAGAGCGAAGGCGGAGCAGCCGCGCTCAGCCACCTTGCTGCTTCGCCTCACGCAGCCGCAGAGGGACGTGCTGGATGCTGCCGCGCACCTGAGACAAATCACGCCGAACGCGTACGCCTACGGGCTGCTGACCGACCACCTCGCGCTCCTGGCAGAACAGCCTCACGTCAAGGCTGATCTCGCCAACCGCGCCGACTACGACAGTCAGCAGGCGACGACGGTGCCCCTCAAGCGCACGGCGGAAAAGGCGGTTAAGAGGACGAACGCCAAAAAGGCTGACATAGCCGGCGCCTAGTCGCCCGCGGCTGGTCCGGCTGCACCGCCAGCGAGCTTCACCAACGGCGATGAGATCCGCAGCTTCCTTGTCCACCTCAGGGGAGGACGCGGGTGTAGGTGTCGGCCGTGAACGACGAGCGGGAGTGACCGAGCCAGTTCGCTACGACGGTGATCGGCACCCCGGCGGCGAGGGCGTGGGTCGCGTGCGTGGCGCAGGCCGTGCAGCACGATCCTGGCAGGCCAGCGGCTTGGCTGAGGGCGATGAACAGCTTGGAAACCTGCGAGGGCATCAACACGGTGGACGCCATCGAGGGCGAGACGATGCCGGACATCGCGGCCGAGCTGTTCAACCGGCGACGGTTCGGCGACGTGATCGGCGGGAGCAACACCCGCTCGAAGATCTTCGGGTCTACGTCCTCGACCGGTTGTTCACGCGCGCCACCGACCTCTACGGCGACGCCCGACAGGTACCTGGGTCGCCAAGTACTGGCAGGCCGTGATTCCCAGCAGCGAGCACTTCGACGAACACGCCGAACGCTGTGCCGTCGTATGCCTGTTCTGGCTCGATGCCAGCGCACGCAGCATGCGATGTGACCGGTTCGCAAGCCTCGGTCTGCCCGTCGGGTAGGTCTGGCGACGTGTCCGTTCACAGGAGGTGGCCAGCGCAAGCGACGGCCAGCCGTGGAGACGCTGGCTGCAGCCGGCGCTCAGGAGTGCATCGAGCGCACGGCGGCAGTCAAGGCCTCGGCGTCGAGCACGTCGGCCATCAGCCCGATCTGCTCTTCCCAGACGTCGTCCGGCACCTCAGCCTTCACGGCGTCGTCAAGCACGTGGTACACCTCGAGGCCCAACTGGACCCCTGCCAAGGCACCTGCATAAGCCGGATCCCCCTTGATCACCGTCTCGGCTGAGATCTCGGCGGCCTCCGGATCGGGGGCCCCGAGCAGCACGACCAGTGCGCTGGGATCGTTGGCCTTAGTGAGCCGGAGGATGGCCTCCTGGCTCTGCAGGTCCATGGCTCCTGACGCCGTTCAAACGAAGCACTCGGTCGCCATGAAGGCCACCTCGGCTCCGGCTGCCTTGGCGCAGGCCGCGATGGCCGTCCCTGAGATGCCGTCACGCTCTCCGAGAGCGATGACCTGTCGGTCCTGAAGCATGGGCTAACTCACCTCCTTCCGCTGCTCGTCCAACCACGTGTTCAGCCCTTCCGGCGACAGCGAAGGGTCGGCCAGCCGACCTACTTCTTCACCGTCACGGAACAACAAAAAGGCAGGGAGGCCCATGATGCCGAGCTCCATGCACAGCCGACGGGCCTTGGGCGCTTCTACCTTGATCACCCGCATGTCACCGGCGTACTTCTCGGCGAGAGCCTCGACATGGGGGAGGAGCACCTTGCAGGGCTGACACTGGGGTCCCCACACGTCGACGAGCACGGTGCCTTCGGCGACCAGGTCGCGAAAGTCGCTTCCCGTCGCGTCCACGATGCCGGCGGACCCGGTCATGCCGACACCTGATTCCGTTCCAGCATCACGCTCATCCCATCCGACAACTGGCACACCCTGCCGAGGAACAGGCTGCCCTTGGCGATCAGCATTACCCGGTCTGCCGACCCGGTCGTCAGCCGGTCCAGCGCGTGCGGAACGTAGCACAGCGACGACGCGAGGTGACCCTGCGTCGGGCTGTAGCCGGGCATCCCCCGTTCGGCGACGAAGGCGGCGATGTCGTCCTTGGCGATGTCACCCCTGCGCGCCGCGAGCGCCGCGATGGTCCGGTAGTTCCGCTCGGGGACGTTGCCGCTGCCCTGGGGCTCGGTCAGCTCGGGGTTGTGCAGCTCGGTGGCGTAGTCGTCGACGGCCGTCATCGGCATGCCCAGGCTCGCCAAGGGCTTCACCACCAGCGCCTCCATCACCGCCGGATTGGAGCCGCCAGCGGTCACCGGGTGCTTGCCGACGCTGTCCAGCCGGATGCGGGGGGAGGAGCCGTCGTCTGCCTCGACGATCGTCGCCGTCCCGCCGAGGCCATCTTCGAGCACGGGCATCTGATTCTTCAGATGCCCCTGGAACTTCATCCCGAGCTTGGCCATGGAACCCCCGGCGACGACCGCCACCCGGCCGAAGACCCCGGCCGACACGAGGCTGGCGGCGATGACCAACGCGGGAACGGGCGCGGCGCAGAAGTTCTTGACGTCGGCTCCCGACGCCTGGGTGAGCCCGGCCGCGGCCGCGACGGCCTTGGCCATGTTGCCGCCGCCTCGCTGGTAGCGGTCGCCGATGGCCTCCTCCCCGCAGCCGAGGACGTAGTCGATGGACGTCGGGTCGATGCCGCTGTTTTCGAGCAGGTGCAGCAGCGCCAACGTGGCAGTTGCCTTGGCCGCCAGATTGTCGAGCAGTACGTGGGCGGCGAGCGCCTCGTCGTCCAGCTCCCCGCACCGGAAGGCGGCCCCGCTGTCGATCACGCTCAGGGCACCGGGCTCGGCAGCCACCGCGTCCACGTCACCGCCGGCGCGCTCCACGCGTTCGAGGTCCAGCCGCTTGGCGAGCGGGTGGCGCGCCAGGTCAGCGGCGGCGCGCGCGGCGGCGTCGGCGGAGAGGGTGAGCAGGTTGAAGTCGTCGACGCCCGCCAACAGCCCGAGGAACTCACCTTCCGGCATGATCTCGCCCGACCGGCTCCAGCGGGAGGCACCGTCGGCTGCGGCGTCGCCCCACCAGGGGCGGGGCGGCAGGTCGCGCGGGTGCAGCGCGTTCACGTACGCCTGGTTGGCGGCATAGGCGACCGCATCATCGAAGCTGCGCAACGACGAGGTGAACTGGGTGGCCACCTCTTCGGACTTGGCGAGCTCCCGTCGGGGCTTGGAGCCGTGCCGAGCCAAGGAGGGCACGTGGGCAAGCACCTGGCTGGCGCCGGAGATCACCACCTCAGGCATGGTCCGCCCCAGCCGCTGCGGCCACACGGGCCTGGCCGGCCTCGAAAACCGTGGGCTCTTGCACCTCGGTCTGCAGCGCCTCGAGCGCACAGTCGACAAGCTCGCGGCGCCACCGCTTCTCCGCGTCCACGTCGAGCGAGGGGTCCCCCGTGGGATACGGGATGCCCCGGGTGCGCACGATGCGGGGCGCCCCCACCCGCTCGGCGATCGACACCAGATTGCAGAGCAGCGCCGTAGGGATCCCGGCCCGCTCCAACTCCTTCGCTAGCGTTGACCCGCAACGCGTTCCCGTACCTCAAGTGGCGGTCAGGATCGCGGCCCGCGCGCCGGAGCGGCGCAGGTCGGCGGCCCACTCGACGCCGAAGCGGCGGGCATTGGCCACCGAGGTGCCGTTACCCGTGGTGACGAAGTACTCCCCGAGCAGCTCGCCGATCGCCCCCTCGGCCTCGAGCTCGCGCGCGGCGTCGAGGGGCAGGATGCGGTGAGGATCCTCATTCGCCCAGGCGGTCGAGAAGCCGCCGTGCACCGACATGTAGTCTCCAGCCGCCAAGGCGTCGCGGTCCTCGAGGGGGTAGCGGAGCCACTTCGTGGCACGGGCAGACTCGAGGCCGTCGGGGTTGTCGGCGACGACCAGCCCGCCTTCGGAAACGAGGGCGAGCATCACCGTGGAGGCGTCCGCAACCGGCGCCGCCGGCGTGACCCGGTCGAAGCGGGGCAGGGGGATCTCGGTCGCGGCCGAATCGCCGCCGAGCCGGGCAAGTGCTAGGTCGACGGCGCGCGTTGCGGCATTGTCGTCGGTCACGACCGTCAGTCGGGCCGCTGCGCCGATGCGCCCGTCCTCGGCGGTCAGCGTCTCGCCGGCGAGCAGGCGTTGGATGCCGGCGGCCAGACGCTCGAGGGAGGGGGCCATGCGCCGGGCCACCTCGCCGCTGGCCACCACGGCCGCCGCGCCGGCCTCGTCCAGCCCGGGATTGTCCTCGTGCATCGAGGCCACGCTGGCCACGCCTACCGAGTGGGCAGCGGCCACCACCCGGGCACAGGCCAGGCCGTAGCGGCCGCTGGTGAACGCTGGACCGGCCACCACCAGGTCCGGGTCGACCGAGCGCACCAGTCCGACGATCTCGTCGACCTTGTCCGCCGCGACGTCGTCCCCGCACCAAACGGTGGCCACGATCTCGTGCTCGGGCGCCACCAGCTCGGCCAGTCGCCGGCCGGGGCCAGCGGGACCTTCGAGCAGGACCGGCCCGGCTCCCGCCTGATCCTCACCACCGACGCCGGCGAAGAACTGGTTGATGTAGTGCACGATCCTGGCCATGACGGACACCTCCAACAGCGATCCAGGCCCATCAGGCCGAAGGGTAAACCTCAGCCGGAGCGGGCGGCAATGCGGCCCCAGCCGAGCGGACTGAGAGCGCAGTAGACCACGGCAGTGGGCACCTCGAACGATGCCGCCGCCGGGGCCTTCACCAGGGCGAACTGCTCCCCGCCGTACGCCTTCTCCATCTCCGGCAGGTGCAGGACATGGTCGTAGTTGCCCGTGCTGACCATCGCCGTGGCCCGCTCGGGTGCCACGACCACCGAGGGCCCGGTGCCGTCTGCGCCGGCCATCTCGGCGTAGAGGCCCACGGGTTGGATGCCGAGGTCGACGAGCGCGTCCATCTTCAAGGCCACGTCGGCGTCAGCGTTACCGCCGCCCTCTTTGGTGACGATGGCGGCGTCGAAGCCGGCGGCGGCACACACCTTCGCGGCGAACAGCGAGATCAGCTCCTTGGCGCCCTGCTCGACGGGCTCCGGACAGATGACCAGGCCCGCGAACTCCACGTCGTTGCCGTGCCGGCGCCGCAGCTCATCGACGACCGGATGGTTCTGGTGCATGAAGGTCGGGTTCTTCAAGGCCGGGTGGCCGAACTGCCCACTCACCACTGCACCGTCGTCGAGCTCACCGGGATCGAGCAGGGTGGGCAAGCCGGCGCCGAAGCTGCGCCCGTAGACGAAGACGTCCTTGAACGAGCCCTGGGTCTGCAGGTTGGTGACGACGCCGATCCGGGGCAGGTCCCCGCCCCTGGCCCCGGCTGAGGGCGAGGGAAGCTCTTCGACGGCGTCGGGGGCCGCGTCCAGGGACGCCTCTGCCAGTGCGGCCGCCAGCCGAAGCGCGCCGCGGCGCAGCGCCGCGTCCACCCGTTCCCACGGCGCTCCCTCCGCGGGGGTGAACTCGACGACCAGGTTGTGTGTCGCACCCAGCGGCGACAGCGCTGCCGCCGGCCCGCTGAGGTCGACCAGCGCCTCCTGAGCCCGCGGCAGGAACCCTGCCGTGACCACGGTGGCGCCTCGCAACACGTGCGTCTCGCCGCCGCCCTGCGGGCGCGCGGGACCGACGAAGCCGGGAAAGATGCCGCCTCCGCCGGGCCCCTTGCTCCGTGGCTCGACGGCGTCGAGGACCTTGACGATGCGGGCGCTCTGGCCGGGCGAGACCCACGAGAGCTGCACGCTGGCCAGTGCCTCGTCGGCCAGCACACCGCGGGCCTCGTCGGCCGAGACGGTCAGCACCCCGTCGGCGAAGCTGGTCCGCTGTCCGAAGCCGACCTCTCGGACCTGATGCACCAGCCTGGTGAGCGCCACGTGCGCATACTGCCATGACGGCCGGGCGGCTGGCTCTGGTCCCGTCGTCGCGCGGTTCGCACCCCACGCCTGTCGGCCACCCAGGAGTGCGCGTTCCTGAACGCCCGTCGTCAGCGGCGCCGGCCTGTCGGCGTCGACTTCCAACCGCTCGGCGGGGCTCGCGACCAGGTCTGGGTGGTTGTGACCGTTACGTGACACCTAGCGCGTGGCCGCATAACGACTTATTCCTAAGGGCAAGGAAACAAGCGGGGCGCCGGCATCCAGGCCGAGGTCCACACCTAGGACCGGGAGGTCTCATGACCGCCACATCGACCGATCAACGGGACGGACTGCTTTCCCACTCCGACGACAGCATGTCGTCGGGCGACATGCGCCGGCGAGGTTTGGTCCTGCTCGTCGGCGCCGCCGTCATCGCGCTGCTCGTGAAGCCGATCGGCCCGCTCGACTACTACTTCGCCCCGTTGCTCATCGGGCTGGCCTTCATCGCGGCCGCTGCCGTGACCGGCCCGCGCAGCCCGCTCTGGGGAGCCGGGCTCGTCGTCACCGCCTGGGGCACCTCGAAGGTGATCGAGAACAACATCGAGGTCAGCTGGGCGGGCGGCATGACGACGCTCGCTATCGGCCTCGGCGCCCTCATCGCCGCCTACCTCGCCAGCCGTGGCTGGGCGGTCAGCGCCGCCAGCGTCGCCTGGCCGGTGGTCTTCATCGGCCTCGGGCAGTTCCTCCACGGCAACACGCTCGGCAGTGGCCTGATCACCTGGTACACGGCCGGCCTGGCCGCCGTGTACGGCATCGCCGAACTCGTCAACTCCTCGCGCGATCGCAGCCCAGCGCACAGCTCGCACTAGCCGGAGCCGGGTGCGGCGGCGGGGGCGCTCTCGCGCGCCGCCGCCGCCGCTCCTACGCAGTGCGACAGAGCCACGGCCTCCGCTGCTGACCTCGGCCCGCGTGCCATTGCGTGCCATGACCGGGGGTCACGGTGGACGTCAGCGCACCTTTCATGCATGTCGCAAGTGCCCGGTCGCCGCGGTTGTTACGGCTCGTGGCACAAGATGCAGGGAGAGCCGGAGACAGGCGGTGGAGCGTCCGGCTGCCCGCCTCGGGCGACGCGGTCGGCGCTCGATCGATTCTCCCTCGCTGCTCTACACGGTGGCGGAGGCAGCGCACTACCTCGAGATTTCGGTCTCCACTTTTGACGTTCTGGGCAAGGGGCTACCGTCGCGCGGTCAAGGGGGCGCCGGGAGGTAACCGACTCCTCGTCATCCCCGACTCGCTCGACGGTGAGCCTGGGCATCCTCGTCCGCGCGCGTGGCCGACGGCGACACCCCGCTCACGCTGATCGCAGAGCCGTCCGCCGCGACGAGACGGAGAAGTACGGCGCGGGGACCGGTGGGTGACCGTCCGGGAAATCGGCGACGTCAACTGATTGCGGCATTCAGCGCCCGACATGACGGTCCTGTGTCGTCACCGCCGCCGAGGTGTCGGGCCCGAAAGGAGCGGGCATTTCACAGATATGGCTCTCCCCTTCACTCTTATGGCTATCGCGGTAGCCGTCGCTGCAGGCACGCTCGCCACAGGCGCCAACTGGGGCTTCATCATCGTCACCGTGGTGGTCTTGTCGGCCGGCATCG
>JAHWJP010000085.1 GCA_019348355.1 Actinomycetota bacterium | reverse complement strand
TGTCGGTGTTGTTCTTGAACAGGTAGATGTCGCCGGCGATGCCCTCCTCGCGCAGCCGCCGCTCGGCGTCGACGAGCAGCCCTTCGAGGATCCGCTCCCCCGCCTTGTCGTGGGTGACCAGGTCGACGGTGCTGTCGCACTCGGGCGTGGCGTACTCCGGGTGGGAGCCGACGTCGAGGTAGAGCCGGGCGCCGTTGCGCAGGAAGACGTTCGAGCTGCGTCCCCATGACACGACCCGCCGGAACAGATAGCGGGCGACCTCGTCCGGGGACAACCTGCGCTGGCCGCGGAACGTGCACGTCACGCCGTACTCGTTCTCGATCCCGAAGATGCGCCTTTCCATCAGCAGGCCCCGGCGAACGGCTGGGACGGGCGTCCGTGTACCCGGACGCGCCGGGCGTGCCGCTCCAGGACCTGCTCGCCCACCGCTACCAGCCCTCCTTCAAAGGGTGCCGCGCCGATGACGCGTAGGAGTACAGCCTCGCACCTCGGAACGTTCTCAGGCATCCCGGCGTACGAAGGGGTCGTTGCGCGCCTGCGCCACGGCCGCCGGCCCCTCGCCGGGGGGCGCGGTTCCGGCGTGTCTGCGACGTCGCAGGGCACAATCGTCCGATGAGCCTCGCCCGTCTGATCCCGTGGGTCGTCCACAGTGCCGTGGAGTACGCAGCGGCCCTGCTCCTCGTCCTCGCGCCGTTCCTGTTCGGCTTCGACAGCCAGACGGCAAAATGGACCTCGATCGCGCTCGGCGTTGTCGTCCTGCTCGTCGCCGTGCTCAGCCGTGGTCGGCTCTCGATCACGCAGAGCCTGCCGTCATCTGCCCATGCGACTCTCGACTACGTGCTTGCTGTGGTGCTGGTTCTGGCGCCGTTCATCCTCCGCTTCGCCGACGACACAGCCGCCGTCACGTTCTTCGTCCTCCTGGGGGTCGCGCACGCGGCGCTGTCGCTTCTCACCAGCTTCCCCGTACGTAGCGAAGAGCCCGTCGAGTGAGGAAGGCGCGGCTGCGCCGCACGGCATCGCGGTCGCCATGGCGGGCCGTGTGTCGGTGGAAGGTGGCGGGGCACCGGAAGTGCATGGAGCTGAACGCGGTGAGGCGTGGCGATGGACCGCCGCTGCTGCTCGTACCAGGTCTGGGCTCGACGTGGCAGACCTTCGAGCCGGTGTTGCCGGCCCTGGCCGCTTCTCGCGAGGTGATCGCCGTCGACCTGCCCGGCTTCGGTTCGAGCGCGCCGCTGGCCGGGAAGGTGACGATCGCCGGCCTGGCTGACGCGCTCGCCGCCTACCTCGAGCGCAACGACCTGACCGGGATCGACCTGGTCGGCAGCTCGGTCGGTGCCCGGCTCGTGCTGGAGCTGGCCCGGCGCGGACTCGGACGACACGTTGTCGCGCTCGATCCAGGCGGCTTCTGGAGTCCTCGCCAGCGCACCGCGTTCCGCCTGTCCATCGCGGCGTCGATCCGCCTCGTGCGTCTTCTGCAGCCGGTTCTTCCCGCAGTGACCGGGACCGCCGTCGGTCGCACGGTTCTGTTGGCCCAGCTGAGCGCCCGGCCGTGGGCGTTGTCACCCGAGCTGGTCTTGCGCGAACTGCGCAGCTGGGCTGCCGCACCGAGCTACGACGCTCTGCTCGAGGCACTGGCGTACGGTCCCGACCAGGAGGGCGTGCCGGTGGAGGCCACACCCGGCAGGGTCGTCATCGGCTGGGGCCGGGCAGACCGCGTGGTGACGCCGAGTCAGGCCACAACGGCCTTGGCACGCTTTCCCGGCGCCCGTCTGCACTGGTTCGACGCCTGCGGCCACTTCCCGATGTGGGACCAGCCGGCGCAGACCGTCGAGCTGATCCTTGACAGCACGGCCTGAGCGCGAGCAGGCCGGGGGCCCGCGGACCCGCATCCCGGCAGTCGAGCCGGAGCAGACGTCTGCGACTAGGTCCAGTAGAGGACTCGGCAGGCCGGCAGCACCTCGCGCAGCTCGCGGTGGAACCACTCGCGCAGCTCGGTCATGACCGCCCGGGGGTAGACGTGCTTCACGGCCCCGAACTTGCCGCGCTTGTCGGCGCGCAGCGACTCGTCCATCTCCAGCTGGGTGCGGGGATACCAGTCCAGCAGCACCTGCTTGCTGCCCGGGGTGAAGCGGTGCGTGATGAGCTCCGCGGTCAGGTCCAGTGCGGGCACGCCCTCGACCGCCCGCGCGACCATCCAGAGCAGCTGGCCGTAGTGCGCCTGCCAGTCCGGCAGCGACATGATCGGAGCGATGGTGAGGCCGACTGGATAGCCGGCCGTCGCCAGTCGGCGCAGCGCGGTCAGCCGGTCCTCGAGCCGGCTGGTCCCCCCTTCGAAGCGGGTGGTCACCGGCCTGCAGTTGACCGACAACCGGACCCGGGTGCGCCCGGCGTGAGCCAGTCCCAGGAAGCCTGCGACGTCGTCGTACTTGGTGGTCCACCGCAGCTGTACGTGGGCGTCCCAGGCACCGAAGTGCTCGACGGCGCGCTGCCAGCTGCCGGTGAGGTGCTCGAGGGCGAGTGGGTCGGTGTAGCAGGAGGCCTCGAACGTCGTCCCCTCGTCGACGCGTTGCGCCCGGGTGCTGGTGATCGTGCCGCGGCCGAGATAGGCCGTGAGGTTGGCGAGGATCTCGTCGAGATCCGCGTAGACGCGGGTCACCGGCGGACCGCTCAGCGAGCCGGCCAGGTAGCAGTACTGGCAGTGGGCCGGGCAGCCCTCAGCGAGGTCGAACCGCCAGTCGGCGCTCGGCGCGATCGGCTGCAGGCTGCGGCGGCTCGGCGGACTCACCACGATGGCCATCGTGGACTTCGCTCGGGCGTACGTCTGGCGCTCGTTCTCGCCGCGGACGCCGGTCAGCCGGTTGCTGCGCAGCTGTTCGACCTCGAGACCGAGCGCCGTCACCCGATCGACGATCCGGAAACCGTGCGGGTGGTCAAGGGCGGACGGGGTGATGACGACCCGGCGCGGCATCCAGCGGCGCGCCGGCCGGGCGGGAGGCGCCAGCTCCTCGCCGGCAGCCTCGTCCACGGTGCTGCCGTGCCCGTCAGGCGGGGAGCCAACCGGCCCGCGTTTGGGGCAGCCAGCCCGGGGTCATGTCAGCGGTGCGGACCGGTCGAGGAGGACATATGTGGTGGTCAACGCTGGCGGGCAAGCTCGAACGGGCTGCGGTGCTCGACCCCGTCGTCGGCGTGGCCGCCGGCGTCGTCAACACCGTGCTACCGCGCGGGAAGGTCAAGGACGGCTTGCACGGTCGCTGGCTCGGCCACCCGCTGCATCCGTTGCTGGTGGCCGTGCCGATCGGCATGTGGTCCGGCGCCTTGCTGCTCGACCTGACGGGCGGCCCGGCCAGCCGGGTCGCTGCCCGGCGACTGGTCGGTGCCGGCGTCCTGATGGTCGCGCCGAGCGCCGCTTCGGGACTGGCTGACTGGTCCGAGCTCGGTGCCTTCGACAAGCCCAAGCGGGTCGGCCTCGTGCACGCGCTGGCCAACGTCACCAGCACCGTCCTGTTCGGCGCCAGCTGGCTGGCCCGCCGGCGGGACGACCAGGAGAAGGGCCGCACCCTGGCCCTGGCCGGCACAGCGGGGCTCGTGGTGAGCGGCTACCTCGGTGGCCACCTGGCGTACAGCCAGGGCGTCGGGATGAACCGCAACGCCGACGAGCAGAAGGAGCCGGTCGGCTGGACCGACGCGGCGGCGGTCAGCGATGTCGGGGAGGGTCAGCTCCACCAGGTCGACGTCGACGGGCAGGCGGTCGTGCTCGCCCGCGCCGGCGGTGAGCTGTACGCGATGGGCGCGACGTGCAGCCACTACGGCGCGTCGCTGGCCGAGGGGGAACTCGCCGAGGATGGCTGCCTCGTGTGCCCCTGGCACGGCAGCCGGTTCCGGCTCCGGGACGGCAGCGTGGCGCAGGGGCCGGCCACCGCGCCACAGCTGTCCTACCGGGTGCGCACCCGGGGTGAGCGGGTCGAGGTGCAGGCCCGGCCGTAGCCCTTCTCGGACAGAAGCGGTCGAACGCCGCATGGCGCGGGCCCGAAGCGGGCATCCCCCCTCTCCGGGGGGTGCAGATCCCCGCCCGATCCGCCGACACATCGCGCATGCCTGTCCGAGGGAGGACCTTGAGGACGCCGCAGGTCTCAGGACGTCGGCGCATCCTGCTCGGGGCAGCCCTCGCGCTCATCGCCATCGCCGTACCGCTGCTGACCCTTCCTTCCCTGCCCCGGCTGTCCTGGGCTCCCGTGCTGCTCGGTCTGGCGCCGTGGATTATCGGGAAGTACGTGCTGTGCCCCCTGCGCTGGCATGCGCTCTCCGAGAGCGGGAAGTCGCGCGGCTGGCACATCCGGGCTTACGCGGAGTCCGAGCTGTGCGGCCTGCTCACGCCCGGCCATGTCGGCGCCGACGCCTGGCGGGTGCGGCGGCTCACCCGTACCGGCATGACGACGCCGGACGCGGTCGCCGAAGCCGGGTTAGACCGCCTGGTGGGGGCGATCGGCCTCGCCGCCTTCGTGGGCTTCTCGGCGGTGGCGCTGCCGGCCCGCATGCTGCTCACCGCGATCGGCCTCGCGTCGGTGGCGATCGTGGTCGCCCTGATCGTCGGCCGGCGCCGCCCCGACCTGATCCCTCGTCGACGGCTACCCGCGCCCCGCAAGGTCGCGCTCGGTGTCGCGTTGTCCGCGGCCTATCAGCTGTCGATCTGCCTGCTGCTGCTCGGTGCGGTCGCGGCGACCGGGTACTCGCTCGGTCCGTTGGCCCTGCTCGGGGCGTTCGGCGCCAGCCAGCTGGCCGGAGCGGTCCCGGGACCGAACGGCGCAAGCCCGCGCGACGGCGCCCTGGTCATCGCTCTTGCCGGTCTCGGCCTGCCCTGGCAGGCAGCGCTCGGCGCCGTGGCGCTCAAAGCCACGCTGGCCTGGCTGCCCGCGCTGCTGCTCGGCGGCATCAGCCTGCTCATCGCCCGCCGGTTCGCTGCTTCCCATCAGCACCACCAGACGGCAACTGCCTGAACCCGCTGTTGATCCGCCTCCCGAAGGTCCACAATGAGGGGGCTGCTGGGGGGTGGCCATGGTGGAAGACGTTGGACGCCGGGTGCGCACCGGGTTGCACACTGTCGGTCTGGACGCGCTGGCGGTCGTCGCCGGCATCGTTGTCTACTTCGGTGTGCGGGGGATGACCGCAGGTTCACCGGACGTCGCGCGGGACCACGCCCTCGACATCCTCGCGCTGGAGAA
The DNA here is from genome assembly GCA_019348355.1 of Actinomycetota bacterium. Lineage (GTDB taxonomy): Bacteria > Actinomycetota > Actinomycetes > Mycobacteriales > SCTD01 > SCTD01. The sequence continues at coordinate 5,871 of JAHWJP010000085.1, read as the reverse complement.
GACGCTCGGTCTCGACATCGAAAAGGGCGTCCAGGCCGCCTTCGTCGACATCGAGGCCCTGGCGACGGTCGCGAACTGGATCTACATCTGGGGCCACTGGCCGGTCATCGTGGCGACCCTGACCTGGCTGGCCCTGCACAACCGTGTCGTGTTCCGGCGGCTGCGCAACGCGATGCTCGCCTCCGGCGGGCTGGGGCTGTGCGTCTACACGACCTACCCGGTCGCCCCACCGCGGCTGGCCGGGGTCGGATTCGTCGACACGATCACCGAGACCTCGAACTCCTACCGCGTCCTGCAGCCGCCGGCCTTCGTCAACCAGTACGCCGCGATGCCGAGCCTGAACGTCGGCTGGGACCTGCTCGTCGGACTTGCCCTGATCGCCGCCACCAGCACCTGGCTGCTGCGCTTCGTCGGCCGGCTGATGCCGATGCTCATGGCCGCAGCTACCGTCCTGACGGCCAACCACTATCTCCTGGACGTGCTCGCGGGTGCGGCCTTCGGGCTGGCCGGCTGGATGATCGCGCTGCAGCTCGAGAAGCGCAGCGCGCCAGACGTCCCCGCCTCGGTCGTGCTGCCGTCCCAGCGCTGCGCCAGCGATCAGGAGCGAGCACCCCGCGACACAGCGAACCGCGGGCGCTGCGCGAGCCCGTGACGGTGCTGGCCGTTGCGCACCGCGCCGGCAACTCGCTGTCCGCGCTGCGCACCGCCGCCGAGCTGGGGGTTGATGTGCTCGAGGCCGATGTGCACGCCTTCCGCGGCCGTCTCGAGCTGCGGCACTCCAAGTCGCTCGGCCCGCTGCCCTGGCTGTGGGACAAGTGGGAACTCACCTCGACGTCCGCTCCACAACTGCAGCTGCGGGAGCTCATCGCCGCACTGGACGGGCGGTCGATGCTGATGCTCGACCTCAAAGGGCCGGGCGGGGTGGGCGTGCAGGTCGCGGAGGCGCTGCACCAGCGGCTGCCCGGCCAGCCGGTCCTGGTCTGCTCGCGCTGGTGGCCCGGCGTCGACGCCTTCGCCGGCCGACCCTGGGCCCGGCCGCTCCTGACGGCGCGCAACCGTGGTGAGTTGCAGCGTCTGCGTCGTCGGGTGCGCGAGTCTCGCCCGCCCTACGGCGTCAGCGTCCACCGGTCACTGCTGACAGCGGCGCTGGTCACCGAGCTGCACGAGCGGGTCGAGCTGGTGCTGACCTGGCCGGTCAACGACCCGGCAGCGCTGGACGAGGTCCTGTCCCGCGGAGTGACCGGTGTGATCAGTGACGAGGCGGACATCCTGCGAACGGTGCTCGCCAGCAGGTAGCCGGGCGCTCAGCCCTTGCGGGCCTTGGCGCTGGCGCGGTCGTTGGCCTTGCCGAGAGCCGTCACCAGCTCGTCCTTGCTCATCGACGACCGGCCGGGCACGTCCAGGCGCTTCGCCAGCTCGTACAGGTGCTTCTTGCTGGCGTTGGCATCGACGCCACCGGCGGTCGGCGTACGGCTGTTGCGCGCCGCCTTGCCCTTCTTGGCGCTCTGCGCGTCGCTCGGGCCCTTCTCGTCCTTGGGCTCCCAGTGGTCGCCGACCTTCTCGAACGAGTGCTTGACGGCGGAGAAGGCCGTACGGTGCGCCCGCTCGCCCTCCCCGTAGGACTCGGCCGCCGAGTCGTGGGCCTTGGCGAAGGTGCGCTGAGCCTTCTTCGGCGATCGCTGCAGGGTGGCCGGCAGCTCGTCCTGCTTGGGCTTGCCGCTCCCGGTGGTCTTCGGCATCCGTCCTCCTCGGCTCGCGCCGGTTCTACCCCACCTTGACCAGGTCGACCACGAAGACCAGCGTGGCGTTCGGCGGGATCTTGGGTGGCTGCCCCGCTTCCTCGTAGCCGAACTTGCTCGGAATGGTGATCTGCCGGCGGCCACCGACCTTCATCCCGGTCGGGCCGACCGAGAAGCCGGTGATGACCTGCGGCCGGCAGATGCTGAAGGGAAGCGTCTCGTCCGGGCCGCGGCTCCAGGAGGAGTCGAACTCCTCACCGGTCTCGTAGAACGCGCCGACGTACTTCACCTCGACCTCGCTGCCGGTCACCGCTTCCGCGCCGTCGCCGACGACGATGTCGGCGTACTGCAGGTCGGTCGGTGGTGGCGCCGTGGCGGGAGCGATCACCGGCTTGGTCGACAGGTCGGTGGAGGCGCCGGGCGGCGGTTCGACCTCGACCGCCGTGGTCGGGCAGACGAGCGGGGAGGCGCTGGGTCCCACGCTTGACGAGGCGGCGGTGTCAGCCTCGCCCCCACCGCAGGCGGTGAGAGCGCCGGCCAGGACGAGGGCGAGGGCGGTGGCGCGACGGGTCATGTGCTGGAGCTCTCCTGGCCGAGCAGCCGCTCGAGTCGGGGGCCGAGCAGTCGGGCGAAAGCGCGGCGGGGGCGGGTGCGGTCGAGCACGGCGGCCTCGAGGTCGTCGGCCGCCAGCGTGCGGCTCGTTCCGTCGGGTGACCGGGACAGGGCGTGAACGCCGAGCTGCAGCGCCACCTCCAGCGAGACGGTCGGGTCGTGATGTTCCTTCACGTAGGTGCCGATCGGCTCGCTGTTGCCACCCATGACGACGAAGGCGTGCTCCTCGGCGACCGAGCCGTCGTAGGTGAGCCGGTAGAGCTGGTCGTCGGCCTGCTTCTCACCCACCTCGGCGACGACGAGCTCCACCTCGTACGGCTTGCCGGACTCGACGAAGTGGGTGCCGAGCGCCTGGGCGTACCAGTTGGCGAGGCCGCGACTGGTCACGTCGCGCCGCGCGTACTGATATCCCCGCAGGTCGGCGTAGCGCACCCCCGCTGCCCGCAGGTTCTCGAACTCGTTGTACTTGCCGACCGCGGCAAAGGCGATCCGGTCGTAGATCTCGCTGATCTTGTGCAGGGCGTTGCTGGGGTTCTCCCCGACGAACAGGATCCCGTCGTCGTAGGCAAGGGTCAGCACCGAACGCCCACGGGCGATGCCCTTGCGGGCATAGTCGCTCTTGTCCTTCATCAGCTGTTCGGGCGAGACGTAGAACGGCTGCGTCATCGGGGCTCCTCAGGGGCGGTACGGGGTGGGGGCTGGGCGGCTGGCTCGGTCAGCCGCCGGGGTTGGTCATCCGCTCGCCGACCACGGTCGCCACGACGGCGCCGACCTCGTCCTCGGGCAGCCGCCGGGCGCCGGCGTCGGTGACGCTCATGACCACCGGCCAGATGCCGCGGGTGAGATCGGGGCCGCCGGTCGCGGAGTCGTCGTCGGCGGCGTCGTAGAGGGCGTCGACGGTGAGCTTGACCGCCTCGGCCTCGCTGACCCCGTTGCGGTAACGCTTCTTCAGCGCGCTGCGCGCGAAGGTGCTGCCCGAGCCGACCGAGTGGAAGGAGTGCTCCTCGTAACGTCCACCGGTGATGTCGTAGCCGAAGATCCGTCCGAGTCCCCCGTCGAGGTCGAAGCCGGCGAACAGCGGCACGACCGCGAGGCCCTGCATCGCCATGCTCAGGTTGCCGCGGATCATCGCCGACAGCCGGTTGGCCTTGCCGTCCAGGGACAGCACGTGGCCTTCCATCTTCTCGTAGTGCTCGAGCTCGACCTGGAACAGCCGCACCATCTCCACCGCGAGCCCCGCGGTGCCCGCGATGCCGACCACCGAGTAGTCGTCGGCCAGGAAGACCTTCTCGATGTCGCGCTGGGCGATGAGGTTGCCGATCGTCGCCCGCCGGTCCCCCGCCATGATCACCCCGCTGGCGTGGACGACCGCGACGATCGTCGTGCCGTGCGGGACGTCGATCACTCCGCCGGGGAGCTCGCGGTGCGACGGGAGCAGATCAGGTGCTGCATGGCCGAGGAACTCGCTGAAGGATGAGCTGCCGGGCGTGGTGAAGTGAGGCGGTAGACGCCCGTGCAGACCTGCGTCCGCTGCCATGTGGTCCTCTCGAGGTAGGCGCTAGCGCGCTGCAACAGGTCGCTCCGATCGCTGAAGTGCCCGATGCCGACGTTGCAGCGGAAGCACACCACACCGCGAATCTCACCCATCACATGGTCATGGTCCACATGTTGCGCGGGGCGTTCGCGACAGATCGCGCAGAGACCATCCTGCGCCTCTATGAGGGCGGTCAGTGCCTCGGGGGTCAGTCCGTAGACTCGCAGGAAGCGGGCATCACGCTGACGACTATTCTTGCAGATCCTGCAGTGGCTCGCCCTCCCACCACTTTGATAGATCGCGATCGAAAACTCGTTTAGAGGCTTGGTGAGCTGACATGCCGGGCATCGCTTGTGGCCTTCAGGAACCGCGACGCGCTCACGAACGATTGCGCCCTGGCGCGCGCGTTTACGTCGGTAGGCGGCATTCGACCGGACGCGAAAACAGGCCTTACAATAGGCCGCCAAGCCATCGCCGTTACTGCGATTCCGGCTATAATCTGCGTGCGGCTTACTTAATCCGCAATCAGGACACTTTTTCGAGGTCACTGCCCCCCCTTCTGAACAAAGGCCTTAACAAAGTCCTCGGCATTAGCCTCGAGTACGTCGTCGATATCATCCAATAAAGAATCGACATCGTCGGTGAGCTTTCCGACCCTTTCCTGGACGTCGCTGGTCTCCTCGGCCGGGACCTCCTCGACCTCCTCGCGGCGTCGACTCGCCCGGTCCTGCCCGCCGGTGTCCTTCGTCGCCATCTCGCGCTCCCTGTTTCGACTGCTGCTCTCGACTGCGTCCTGAACTGACACTAACCCCGGGGTACGACGTTTCGCGCTCCAACGGGCCGAGCGGCAGGATGGGTCTGTGGACGCCGACGAGCTGTACGCCCTCGCGCCCGAGGACTTCACGGCCGCCCGCGACCTCGCCGCCAAGCAGGCCAAAGCTGGCGGCGACCCGGAGCTCACCAAGCAGCTCAAGGCACTGCGCAGGCCCTCGGTCGCCGCCTGGCTGGTGAACCGGCTCGCCGCGCAGCAGCGGCCGCTGCTGGACCAGCTGCTCGCGCTCGGCCCGGCGCTGGCAGAGGCCCAATCGGCCGGCCACGCGGACGACCTGCGGGCGCTCGGTCAGCAGCGGCGGGACCTGGTCGCAGCGGTCACCGACGCCGCGGCGGCCGACGCCGGCCGGACCGTCACGAGCGCGGTACGCGACGAGGTCGCGAGCACCCTCGAGGCGGCGCTCGCCGACCCGGCGAGCGCCGACGCCGTACGGTCCGGGCGCCTGGTCCGCAGCCTGTCCTACGCCGGGTTCGGCGGTGTCGACCTGAGCGACGCGGTGGCAGCGCCGGCGCGTACGAGAGGGAAGGCTGCGCCGAAGGCCCCCGACCGCAAGCAGGTCGAGCGGGCGGAGGCGGCCGCGCACCGGGCGTCCGGGGTGCTGGATGACGCCGTCCGCGGCTGCGAGCGGGCTGAGCGGAAGCAGGCGGCGGCGAAAGAGGCGGCCGGCGATGCGCACGCCGAGGTCGAGCGCCTGACAGCCGAGCTGAAGAAGGCCAGCAAGAAGGCTGACCGCGCCGACCGGGACGCCGAGCGCGCGGCCGAGACCGCCCGTACCGCCCGGAAAGCCGTGGCGGAGACGCAGGCGACCGCCGAGGCCGAACGACGCGAGCTCGACCGGCTCCGGCGGGCGGCAGGCCCGTGATCCACGCGCTGCCTGAGGTGGTTCGGGCCGCAGGGAACACCTCGAGAGGCGCGTGGATCACGCTGGTTGGGGGCGTGGCCGTCAGCCGGAGCGGTCAGCGCCCCCGCGACAGGCTCTCGACCAGCTCGACCGCACTCTCCGACGCGTCGAGCAGCTCCCCCACGTGGGCCTTCGTGCCGCGCAGCGGCTCCAGCGTGGGCACCCGCTGCAGTGACTCTCGGCCGACGTCGAAGATGACCGAGTCCCAGGACGCCGCGGCGACCTGCGCCGGATAGCGCGACAGGCACTGCCC
>JAHWJP010000214.1:2179-3304 GCA_019348355.1 Actinomycetota bacterium | reverse complement strand
GCCGCCCGCAGCTTGGAGTAGACGAGCTTGTCGAACACCCCGTGCTGCAGCTTCAGCGGCAGCGAGGCGCCGCCTTTGTCCTGCGCCTCGGAGTAGGCGATCGCCACGCCCTCGGCCTTGTCGAAGATCTTGCCCTTGCCGTCGGCGTGCGCCTTCTGCTTGGCGGTGTTGTAGACCTTCTCGAAGACCCGCGGCACCGACAGGATGAACGTCGGCTGGAAGCTCGCGAAGTCCGGCAGCAGCGCCTTGATGTCGGCGGTGTGCCCCATCCGGGCGCCGGTCTCGACGCAGGCGGTCTGGATCAGCCGGGCGAACACGTGCGCGAGCGGCAGGAACAGCAGCGTCGAGCCCTCGGCGTTGAACACCTCAGGCAGCACCACCCCGGCGCTGCGCCCGGTGCCCAGCAGGTTGCCGACGGTCAGCTCGCAGCCCTTGGGCCGGCCGGTCGTGCCCGAGGTGTAGATGATCGTGGCGAGGCTGGCCGTCGTGATCGTGGCCCGGCGGGCGTCGAGCTCGGTCTCCGGGACCTCCCGGCCGGCCGCGGCGAGGTCGGTCAGCCCGCCGGCGTCGATCTGCCAGACGCCGGTGACGCCGGTCAGCTCGCCGCGGACCTCTTCGAAGGCTGCCTGGTGGGCGGCGGACTCGAGGATCACCGCGACGGCGCCGGAGTCACCGAGGTTCCACTGCACCTGCTCGGCCGAGGACGTCTCATAGATCGGTACGGTGACGGCGCCCGCCGACCAGATGGCGTAGTCGCACAGCGTCCACTCGTACCGCGTCTTGCTCATCAGACCGACCCGGTCACCGGCACCCACGCCGGTGGCGATCAAGCCCGCGGCCAGCGCCCGCACCTCGTGATCGAACTCCTTCGCCGTCACCGGCGACCAGCGGCCGTCCACCTTGCGGGTGAACACCACGGCGTCGGGCGAGGAGGCGGCGCGTTCGCGGACCGTGTCGGTGAGCGATGCCGTCTCCGGCAGCTCGACGGCCTGGGGGGTGGAGTACTCCTGCACCTGGGCTCCTCGACGAGGGATGCCGGCGGGGACCGCTGCCGGCCGGTCGAGGTTACCCCGCGGGAGGGTGCCGGAGGCGTCCTGCGTTGGCAGGCCTGGGCGTGCCTCCCTG
>JAHWJP010000214.1:0-2079 GCA_019348355.1 Actinomycetota bacterium | reverse complement strand
CCGCGGGAGGGTGCCGGAGGCGTCCTGCGTTGGCAGGCCTGGGCGTGCCTCCCTGATCACGTGGCGTGAGGCACCGGCGTGTCGCGCGCCGATCTCGCCAGATGATCAGGGAGGCGCGGCGGGGGGCGGCTCACAGCAGCCGGTAGCCGAGCCGGTGCCCTCGCCCCTCGGATGATCAACCCGGGGCTGCTCGGGCGCTGACCGGGCAGTCAAGGCCGTGCGCGTTCGTGCCGATCCGACGAGCGTGGAGGACCCGTACGCCGACCTGTTGGGCCCGGCTGCCGTCATGCGCTGTCCTGCGTGTGCCGCGGCGCTGCGTCCAGGGGCGCCGTGGTGCACGCTCTGCTACGCCGACCTGCGGCCGGCCGCCGCACCAGTGCCCGAGCCTGTCGTGGCACGGGCCACCGCGCACGCCGCCCTGGACTTCGACCCGCTCACCGCGCCGGCGCAGGCTCTGGGCCTGCCAGCGAGCCGCGCGGCGGGGCCTGACCTGGCGGCGATCTCGTGGCCGTGCATGGCGTGTGAGACCTCGAACCCGTACACCGTCTCGGTCTGCACGGCGTGCGGCAGTGCCTTCCTGGCGGGGTTGCGGGAGGCGGAGGGTCCGCTGCTCGAGCTCCCCGGTGTCGGCGACCTCACCAAGCTCTCACGCGGGCAGCGGCTGGGGCTGGCCGCGGGCGTCGTGCTCGCGATCAGCGTGTTCACGGCGCTGGTGGGGCTCGTCTTCAGCTGACGGCAGGTGTCCGGTGGCCCCTTGGTTGCGGGGGCTGGGAGCCGACCGGTCCCGTCCGCACACATCCTGATCATTTTCGGCGGGGACGGGTGCCCTCCTGAGCGTGAGCGGCCTACGAAGTGGATCACGTTGTGTGCAGACGTGTCCGCGGCGCCGCCAGTGACCATCGCCCTATGAGCGACGTGGAGGGCGCAACAGCCGTGACCGCTCGCGCGCGGCGGCCGCAACGGCGTGGGCGGGTCGGCGGCCCGTTCCACGTCTGGTCCGTCAGCAGCGGGCACGCCACCGCGAGCAGGTCCCCGAGCTCCTCATCGGTGATCCTGGTGAGGTCGGAGTCGACTCCGGCGAACCGGGCGTCAACCGCCGGCTCGCGCATCGCGCGGGCGAGCTGCTGCGCGTACGAGCCTGATCTCGCCACGACAGGGCCGGGCTGACCTAGTGCCTAGATATCGACGAGTGTCAGCGACGGATCCAGATGTCGCAGGTCCGCGGGATCGCTCGTGACCACAGCCTGACCGGTCCGCCGGGCGCACAGGACCACGTGGGCGTCGATCACGTCCGCCGTGCCGCTCGCGGCGAGCAGGCGTCCGACGCTGGTGGCGTCGACGCGGTCGAGCACGACGACGTCCGTGGTCGGCTGTCGTACGAGACGGCCGAGCCGGGCTTGCCGGGCCGGGTCGCGCACTGCCTGCGCGAAAGCGGTGGCGGGCACAGTCACTCGCGCCGAGGTTTCGAGGGCACGCACGAGAAGCGCCACGACGCGACGGTCCCCGCGGTCGAGGGCGATCATGGCGCCGGCATCGAGAGTGACGCCGCGGGTCATGCCGCTCCGGTGCGGGCGCCCTGGTCGAGGACCTCGTCCGCCCAGGCGAGCTCCTGGGCAGTCAGCTCTCCGCCGCTGCCGGTAAGGGTCTCGCTCAGCAACGCGCCCCAACCGGCCACGTCGTCCAGGGCGACGCCGACGGCGTGCTGCACGAAGCCGGACACCGAGGCCGTGCATGTCAGCGCAGTTCTCCACAGATTGGGTGGAGCCTCTTGCGGATGCGGCCGGTGTGTGCCTCGCCAAAGATGCTGCAGGGCGCAAACTTTCGGGTCGCAGCACTTGCCTTCTGCTCTGATCCGGGTACACTCGAACATACGGTCGAACGGCGTGGGAGCGGGAAGGCGGTGGGTTCGGGTGGCGGTGATCGTGGACTTCCCGCGGCCTGCTCCGCCGGTGCTGTCGGGTCCGGCTCAGCTGGTGGTGCAGGCGGTACGCGCGGTGGCCGCGCAGGACCCGCTGGACCTGCCTGATGCGCAGGCGGTCGCGGAGTGCTCGGTGCTGCTCGCGCAGCTGGAGGCGCTCA
>JAHWJP010000213.1 GCA_019348355.1 Actinomycetota bacterium | reverse complement strand
CGCGCATGCACGTCGTAGCCACCGCCGGGCACGTCGACCACGGCAAGAGCACCCTCGTACGGGCGCTCACCGGAATGGAGCCCGACCGGTGGGCGGAGGAGCGCCGACGGGGGATGACGATCGACCTGGGTTACGCCTGGGCGGCGCTGCCCTCGGGTGAGGTGCTCGGCTTCGTCGACGTACCAGGGCATCAGCGCTTCATCGGCAACATGCTGGCCGGGCTCGGGCCGGCTCCGGCGGTGCTCGTCGTCGTCGCGGCCGACGAGGGCTGGCGTCGGCAGTCCGGTGAGCACCTCGCCGCCGTCGACGCGCTCGGCCTCACGCACGGGCTGCTCGTCGTCACCCGCAGCGACCTCGCCGACCCGGCAGCGGCCATGGGTGAGGCGCGCGACCAGGTCCGCGGCTCCAGCCTCGGTGACGTCGAGGCGGTCGCCGTCTCCGGGCTGACCGGTGCCGGGCTGCCCGAGCTGCAGGCGGCTCTCGACCGGCTCGTCGCGGGCCTGCCGCCCGCCGTCGTCGACGGGCCGGTACGGCTGTGGCTGGACCGCTCGTTCAGCGTCCGGGGCAGCGGCACCGTCGTCACCGGCACCCTCGGGGCGGGCACCCTGCGGGTCGGCGACGAGCTGGAGCTGCACGGCCGTACCGTCCGGATCCGCGGTCTGCAGAGCCTCGGGAAGGCTTATGAGAAGGTCGCCGCCGTCGCGCGCGTCGCGGTCAACCTGCGCGGCGTCGAGCGTGAGGAGGTCGAGCGCGGTGACGCGTTGCTGACGCCGAGGGTCTGGCGCGAGGTGAGCGCGATGGACCTGCGGCTGTCTGTCGACCCGCGGGAGCTGCCGGCCGAGCTGCTGCTGCACGTCGGCTCCACCGCCGCCGCCGTGCGGTTGCGGCCGCTCGGCCCGGACACCGCTCGGGCCGTACTGCACCGGCCGCTGCCGTTGCGCGCCGGCGACCGGGCGCTGCTGCGTGACCCCGGCCGGCAGACCGTCGCGGCCGGCGCGCTGGTGCTGGACGCCGACCCGCCGGGTCTGCGCCGCCGCGGCGCCGCCGCTGAGCGAGGCAGCGCCCTCGTGACGGCCGGGGCGGTTCCGAATCTCATCGATGAGGTGGCCCGGCGTGGAGCGGTGCGACGTGCGGAGCTGCGGGCGCTGGGGGTCGCGACCGAGCGCGCCGACGGGGTCGTCGTGCACGGCGACTGGCTGATCGCCCCGGCCCGGTGGACCGCCTGGACTCGAGGGCTGCAGACGGCCGTGGACGCGCACGTCACGAGTGCGCCGCTCGAGGGCGGGCTGCCACACGCAGCGGCGAGCCACGCGGTCGGCCTGCCCGACCAGCGGTTGCTGGCTCCGCTGGCCGCCGCCGCCGGCCTGGAGTCGGCGGCCGGACGGCTGCGGCGCCCCGGTGTGGTCGCCACGCTCGGCGCGGCCGAGTACGCCGTCGCCGAGCTTGAGAAGCGGCTTGCCGCCGAGCCCATGGCCGCCCCCGATGCGCCGGACCTCGAAGCCCTGGGGCTCGGCGTGCGTGAGCTCGCGGCGGCGGAGCGGGCCGGGCGGCTGCTGCGGTTGCGCGACGACGTGGTGCTGCTGCCGGACGGTCCGGCTCGGGCGATGCGGGTGCTCGCGGGGCTGCCCCAGCCGTTCACCCTCAGCCAGGCAAGGGTTGCGCTGGGGACGACGCGCCGCGTCGCCGTACCGCTCCTGGAGCACCTGGACTCCCGTGGCTGGACCCGGCGCCTGGACGGGCTGCTCCGCGAAGTTCGCCGGCCCGCGAGATAGCGTCGGCCTACCGGCCCTGCCCTGTCGAAGAGAGGTCCCACCATGCCGCAGGAAGTACGCGGAGTCGTCGCACTCGCCAAGGGCGAACCGGTCTGCGTCGAGACCATCGTCCTGCCCGATCCCGGTCCGGGCGAGGTGATCGTGCGGGTGCAGGCGTGCGGCGTCTGCCACACCGACCTGCACTACCGCGAGGGTGGGATCAACGACGAGTTCCCCTTCCTGCTCGGCCACGAGGCGGCTGGCGTCGTCGACACCGTCGGGGAAGGCGTCACGCATGTCGCGGTCGGCGACTTCGTCGTCCTGAACTGGCGGGCCGTGTGCGGCCGCTGCCGGGCCTGCCGGCGCGGTCGCCCGTGGTACTGCTTCGACACCCACAACGCGACGCAGAAGATGACGCTGGAAGACGGGACCGAGCTGACGCCGGCCCTCGGCATCGGGGCGTTCGCCGACAAGACGCTCGTCCACGAGGGACAGTGCACCAAGGTCGACCCGACAGCCGATCCTGCCGCCGCCGGGCTGCTGGGCTGCGGGGTCATGGCCGGCTGGGGCGCTGCGGTCAACACCGCACCGGTGCGCCAGGGTGACACGGTGGCGGTCATCGGCTGCGGCGGCGTGGGAAGCGCCGCTGTCGCGGGCGCGATCTACGCCGGTGCCCGCCAGGTCATCGCCGTCGACGTGGACGAGCGGAAGTTGACGTGGGCAGGGGACTTCGGCGCGAGCGACACCGTCGACGCGTCGACGGAAGACGTGGTGGCCCGCCTGCGGGAGCTGACCGGCGGCTTCGGTCCGGACGTCGTCATCGACGCCGTCGGCCGGCCGGAGACCTTCCGGCAGGCCTTCGAGGCGCGCGACCTGGCCGGCACAGCGGTGCTCGTCGGGGTGCCGAATCCGAGCATGACCTTCGAGATCCCGCTGGTCGAGGTGTTCGGCCACGGCGGGCAGATCAAGAGCTCGTGGTACGGCGACTGCCTGCCCGAGCGGGACTTCCCGCTGCTGGTCGACCTGTGGCAGCAGGGACGTTTCGCCCTGGACCGCTTCGTGTCCGAGCGGATCAGGCTGGACGAGGTGGAGGCCGCGTTCGACCGGATGCACGAGGGCGGCGTGCTGCGGTCCGTGGTGGTGCTCTGATGGGCGTCCGCATCGAGCATCTCGTCACGAGCGGGACCTTCACCCTCGACGGCGAGACCTTCGAGGTCGACAACAACGTCTGGCTGCTCGGCGACGACGACGAGGTCGTCGTGATCGACGCACCGCACGACCCGGACGCGATCGAGGCGGCCGTCGGTGACCGGACCGTGGTCGCCATCGCCTGCACGCACGCCCACGACGACCACGTCCGTTGCGCGCCCGAGCTCGGTGAGCGCCTTAGCGCGCCGGTCCTGCTGCACCCGGACGACCGCGTGCTGTGGGATTTGACTCACGCGCGACACGAGCCGGACGGGGCCTTGCGCGAGGGTCAGGTGCTCGAGGTGGCCGGGACGAAGATGCACGTCCTGCACACGCCGGGCCACGCGCCCGGCGCGGTCTGCTTCTGGGTCCCGGACCTCGGCG
>JAHWJP010000212.1 GCA_019348355.1 Actinomycetota bacterium | reverse complement strand
CTGCAGGAACGCGCCGGTCTGCGGACCACCTTTGTGGAACTGGCCGGTCGAGTGCAGGAAGCGCGGCGCCCAGCCGAAGGTCACCGGGTGGGCGAGCCGGCCGGCCAGCAGTGCTCGAAGCTGCCCGGCGGCCGCGTCGGCCTGCCGGTCGAGATAGGCCGTCACCGCGAGGTAGCCGCGCTCCGGCACCGCATCGAGCAGAGCGGCCAGAGCGCTCGCGAGATCGAGCGACCTGCCCGAGGGGTCGAGCAGGTCCGCGCCGGCGTAGACCTCGACGCCGCCCTCGACGAACAGCGGCTCACTGCGCGGGGTGCCCTGCTCCAGCAAAACGGCGGTGTTGTCCTTGCTCTCCTGGACGTTGGGCTGGTCGAAAGGGTTGATGCGCAGCGCCACCCCCGCCACGGCAGTGGCGTATTCCCAGGCGAGAAACTGCGCGCCGAGCGGACCGATCACCGCGGTGTGCGGTCCGTCGGGCAGCTCCCCGGCCGAGCTGCCGACGACGAGCAGGTGGCTGTCGGCACTCGGCTCGGTGCCGGGAGCATCCAGCGCCTCCACCAGCACCGGGAGCAGGCCTTTGCCCTGCTTGCCCGTGGACTCGGCGACCAGCTGCTCGGCCCAGTCCCCGAAGCCGGTGCTGTCGCCGGTCACGACGATGAGCTTGTCCCGTCCGGCGACGGCGCCGCCGCCGAGCACGGCCCCGAGCAGCAGCGCCGGGTTGTCGGACACCTCGCCGAGCACCGGCGAAAGTGCCGCCGCCTCGTCGAGCAGCCCGGCGATGTCCACTCCGGCGAGCCCGGCCGGCACGAGGCCGAACGCGGTCAGGGCGGAGTAGCGACCGCCGACGTCGGGATCGGCGCAGAACACCGCCCGCGAGCCCTCCTCCCGGGCGGCCTTCTCGAACGGCGATCCTGGGTCGGTGACGACGACGAGGCGGTCGGCCGGGTCGATGCCAGCGGCCTCGAAGGCGGCCCGGGCGGCGCGCTGGTGACTGTCGGTCTCGAGCGTCCCGCCGGACTTCGAGGAGACCACGACGACCGTGCGCTCGAGCTCCACGAAGGCGTTGCGGACCTGGCCCGGGTCGGTCGTGTCCACGACGACGAGCGGCCGGAAGGCGGCGGCGCAGATGACCTCAGGGGCGAGCGAGGAGCCGCCCATCCCGCACAGCACGACCCGGTCGACTCCCTCGGCGGCGAGCCGCTCGCGCAGGGCGAGCACCTCGGGCACGAGCGCCCGCCCGGTCTCGACCGCGTCGAGCCAGCCGAGGCGCAGCGCGGCCTCGGCCGAGGCCTCCGGTCCCCACAGGGTGGCGTCCTTCGCGACCAGCGCGGCCGGCAGGTCAGCCGCCGCCCCGAGCACCGCCTGCGCAGCCGAGACGAGCGAGGCCCCGGTCGTGCGGACGGTCAGCCCGCCGGCCGCCGCGTGCTGTTCGGACAGTGTCACGAGCCGTTGCTGTCCGGTCCGGCTGCCGCCGGGCCGTCACCGAGGGGAGCGGTGCTGCCGCGGGCATCAACGTCGGCGCCGGCCTTCTCGAGCTGATCGGTGACCGACTCGATGAGGCTGTCCCAGGCGTCCTCGAACTTGCTCAGCCCCTCCCGCTCGAGCAGCTGCACGACGTCGTCGTAGGAGATGCCCGCCGCAGCGATGTCGTCGAGCACCTGCTGCGCCTTGGCGTATGCGGTCGTCACCGTGTCGCCGCGGACGACCCCGTGATCTGCGACAGCCTCGAGGGTCGCTTCCGGCATCGTGTTGACGGTGCCCGGGGCGACGAGTTCGACGACGTACTGCGTGTCGTCGTAGGCCGGGTCCTTCACGCCGGTCGAGGCCCACAGCGGCCGCTGCGGCTGGGCGCCGACCTGCTGCAAGGCCTTCCACCGCTCGCCCGAGAAGACCTGCTCGTAGCGGGAGTAGGCGAGCTGGGCGTTGGCGATGGCGGCCTGGCCGCGACGGGGATGCCCGTCGCCGAGCTGCTTGTCGACCTCGGAGTCCACCCGCGAGACGAAGAACGAGGCGACCGAGCCCAGCCGGGACAGGTCACGCCCGGCCGCCTGCGCCTGCTCGAGGCCGGCGAGGAACGCCTCCATCACCGCCTCGTAGCGCTCGAGGGAGAAGATCAGCGTCACGTTGACGCTGATCCCCGCGGCGAGCGCCTGCGTGATCGCCGGCAGACCGGCCAGCGTGGCGGGGATCTTGATGTAGAGGTTCGGCCGGTCCACCAGCCACCACAGGGCCTTCGCCTCGGCCACCGTGCGCTCGGTGTCGTGCCCGAGGCGGGGGTCGACCTCGTACGACACGCGCCCGTCGACGCCGTCCGTGCTGTCGTATACCGGCCTCAGCACGTCGCAGGCCCAGCGGACGTCGTAGGCCGTCAGCGCGCGTACGGTCTCGCCGATGTCGGTGCCACGCAGGGCCAGGTCGTGCACCTGCTCGTCGTAGGCGGCGCCCTCGGACAGCGCCTTCTGGAAGATCGACGGGTTGGTCGTCACCCCGACGACGTGCCGGTCGCGGACCAGATCGGCGAGGTTGCCCGACCTCAGGCGCTCGCGGGACAGGTCGTCGAGCCAGACCGCCACTCCCGCAGCGGACAGTTCGGCGAGGGCATCGGTCACGGGGGAGCTCCTCGGGTGGTGGGTCAGTTGCCGCTGGAGGTCATGCCAAGCGTCGACATGGACGCATGTGCCGCCGAGACCACGCGCTCAGCGGTGAGGCCGAACTGCTCGTAGAGCACGGAGAACGGCGCGCTGGCACCGAAGTGCTCGAGCGCCACGCACTCGCCGGCGTCGCCGACCCACTCGTGCCACCCCTGGGAGACGGCCGCCTCGACCGACACCCGGGCGCGGACCGACGGCGGGAAGACGGCGCTCTGGTAGGCCTCGTCCTGAGCGCGGAACCACTCGACGCAGGGCATCGAGACGACGCGGGTCGCGATGCCCTTGGCCTCGAGCGCCTCCTGGGCGGCGATGCAGATCTGCACCTCGGATCCGGTGCCGACCAGCAGCACCTCCGGCTGGCCGTTCGCCGCGTCGCGGAGGACATAGGCGCCCCGCGCGGTGCCTTCCGCGGAGTTGAACTCGGTGCGGTCAACGGTAGGGACGTTCTGCCGGGTCAGGCACAGGCCGGCCGGCCGGTCGTTGTGCTCGAGGATCGTGCGCCACGCGACGACGGTCTCGTTGGCGTCGGCCGGCCGTACGACGTCAAGGCCCGGGATCGCCCGCAACGAGGCCAGGTGCTCCACCGGCTGGTGGGTGGGGCCGTCCTCGCCGAGCCCGATCGAGTCGTGCGTCCAGACGTAGGTGACCGGCAGCTTCATCAGGGCGGCCAGCCGGACGGCGCCGCGCATGTAGTCGCTGAA
>JAHWJP010000084.1 GCA_019348355.1 Actinomycetota bacterium | reverse complement strand
CAAGCTCGTGCACGGCGGCCTGCGCTACCTGGAGAACTACGAGTTCGGTCTCGTGCGCGAAGGGGTGCAGGAGCGGCAGCTGCTGATGCGGCTGGCGCCACACCTCGTACGCCCGATGGACTTCCTCTATCCGGTGTGGCCGGACACCGCGAAGCGCCGGCTGCTCGGCGTGGGGCTCACGACCTACGACGTGTTCGCCTTCGCCTCGCTCGCCGGGCGCAGCAGTGACGTGCGCCGGCACGAGCGGGTCAGCGCCGAGGAGGCGATCGCGCTGGCGCCGGCCCTGCGCGACAGCGAGCTTCAGCACTGCTACCTCTACGGCGACTGCGCCACCGACGACGCCCGGCTGGTGCTGGCCGTCGTGCAGGCCGCGCGCCGGTTCGGCGCGCTCGCGGTGCCCTACGCCGAGGCGACCGGGCTGCAGCTCGATCCGGCCGGGCAGGTCGTCGGGGCCGACGTGCTGGATGTACGCAGCAGGAGCACCGTCGCGCTGCGCGCCCGGCATGTCGTCAATGCGACCGGGGTCTGGGTCGACCGGCTGCAGGCGCTGGAGGAGCCCGGCCGGGCGGCCGTCGTCCAGCCGTCCAAGGGAGTGCACGTCGTCGTGCCCCGCGAGCGCCTGCCGCTGCTCGAGGCGAGCGTGCTGCTGCCCAGCAAGCAGGGCGACGGCCGCTCGATGTTCGCGATCCCGTGGGGACGGCAGACGATCCTTGGCACCACCGACACGCCGTACGACGGCTCGCTGGAGGACCTCTCGCTGACCGGCGCGGACCTCGACTACGTGCTGGCGGCCGGCAACGCGGTCTTCCGGCAGGGGCTCACCGCCGACGACGTGCTCGGGGCCTGGGCAGGGGTTCGGCCGCTGATCCGCAAGCTGGGGTCGAGCTCGATGTCGGATCTGAGCCGGCGGCACACGCTCGTCGAAGGCTCCGGCGGGCTGCTGACGATCACCGGAGGCAAGCTGACGACGTACCGCCGGATGGCCAAGGACGTCGTCGACCGCATCAGCGAACGCGACGGGCGCAAGGCCCGCTGCCGCACCGACGAGATCCCGCTGGGCGGCACCCGTCCCTGGGCAGACCTGCATGCGGAGGTGGTTGCGGCTGCCGCCTCGCTGGGGCTCGACGAGCCGACCGCCGATGCGCTGGTCCGCCAGACCGGCGAGCAGGCGCACGCCGTGCTCTCGCTGGTGGCGGCGGACCCCGAGCTGGCCGAGGTGCTGTCGCCGGCCGCACCGCACATCGCCGCCGAGGTGGTGCACGCCGCGCGGGCCGAGGGCGCCTCGACCCTCGAGGACGTCTTCAGCCGGCGGCTGCGCCTGTCCTTGCGCTCGCGGAATGCGGCGCTGCCGGCGGCGCCCCGGGCCGCCCGGCTGCTGGCCGCCGAGACCGGCCAGGACGAGCAGTGGGCGATGGCCCAGGTGGCCGCCTACTCGGACGCCGTACGCCGCGAACGAGGGGTACTCGGGCTGGCGGGTATCCCAGCCGACGGCGCGCTCGGAGTGGCCGGTTAGCGCTACCCGCCCGAGTGGAAGGCTCCCGCGTCGTCGGGTGGCGTCGGGTCGGCGGTGTCGCGCAGCCAGTGCTCCGGCAGGGTGACGTGGCGGGGCCCCTGCACGTGTCCACGGGGCAGCAACTCCGAGCCCGGCGGCAGCGTCGCCGTCGGGTCGAGTGCGTCGAGCAGTTCGTCGAGCTCGGCCAGCGACGAGGCCATCGCGAGGCGCTTGCGGGCGTGCCCGCCGACGGGGTAGCCGGTGAGGTACCACCCGGTGTGCCGGCGGAAGTCGCGCACCGCGAAGCCCTCGTCCCCGCGCGCCTCGACGAGCAGCCGGGCGTGCCGCTTCATCACCGGCACGACGGCGCCGACCGCCGGTGCCGCCTGCGGTACTCGGCCGGCGAACACGTCGGCCAGGTCGCGGAACAGCCACGGCTTGCCCAGGCAGCCGCGTCCGACGACGACCCCGTCGCAGCCGGTCTCGGCCATCATCTGCAGCGCATCCCCGGCCGCCCAGATGTCGCCGTTGCCGAGCACCGGCACGTCGGGGAGCGCCTCCCGCAGCGCTCCGATCGCGGTCCAGTCGGCCCGGCCGGAGTAGAACTGCTCCGCCGTACGCGCGTGCAGGGCGACCGCCGCGGCCCCCTCGTCCCGCGCGCGCCGACCCGCCTCGAGGTAGGTGAGGTGCGCCGTGTCGATGCCGGTGCGCATCTTGACGGTGACGGGCACGTCGCCGGCGGCCCGCACCGCGGCCCGCACCAGGTGACCGAACAGCACCGGGTGCGCGGGAAGGGCGGCGCCGCCGCCGCGACGGGTCACCTTGGGCGACGGGCAGCCGACGTTGAGGTCGATGTGGTCGACGCCGTCGCATTCGACCAGCTGGGTGACCGCCGCGCCGACCACGGCCGGGTTCGTGGCGTAGAGCTGAATGCTGCGTACGGTCTCGTCGGCGCCGAAAGAGGCTCGGCGTGAGGTTGTTTCGTTGACCTCCAGCAGCGCCCGCGCGGAGACCATCTCGCTCACGTAGAGACCGGCGCCGTAGGACCGGCACAGCGAGCGGTAGGCGGCGTTGGTCACCCCAGCCATGGGTGCGAGCACGACGGGCAGTTCGACGGTGAGCGGCCCGATCCGCAAGGGGGCGGCCGAGAGCGTCGCGGTCACGGGCATGCCGACCACAGGTCGTGGATGCGCACGCCGAGCTCGGCCAACTGGGTGCGCAGCAGCGGCAGGCTCAGGCCGATCACGGTGCCGGCATCCCCGTCGATGCTGTCGACAAATGCTGCCGAGCGGCCGTCCAGGGTGAAGGCGCCGGCGACGGCCAGCGGCTCACCGGAGGCGACGTAGGCGTCGACCTCCTCATCCGTCGGGGTGCCGAACCGGACCTCGGTCGCGGCGACGCCACACGAGGTGCGCCCGGACGCGATGTCGATCACGGCCTGGCCGGTCAGCAGCGTGCCGGTCCGGCCGCGCATCCGCAGCCACCGGGCGCGGGCCTCTGCGGCGTCGCGAGGCTTGCCGAGGGTCTGCCCGTCCAGCAGCAGCATCGAGTCGGCGCCGACCACCAGGGCGTCCTGCAACCCGGTCGCGACGGCCTCGGCCTTGCGCCGGGCCAGCTCGCGGACGAGCTCGCGCGGGTCGTCCGCCGTCACGGCTTGCTCGTCCACGCCGCTGACCACCACGGTCGGGTCGAAGCCGGCGTCGCGCAGCAGGCGCAGCCGGGCCGGGCTCGCGCTGGCGAGCACGAGGCGGGTCACGGGTCTGGAGGCTACCGGCGGCTCAGGCGACGCTGCTGTAGGCGACGACACCACGGCGTACGGCCTCGATCGCCTTTCGTGTCGTCGCGCGCAGGGCCGCGCCGTCCGGCGACAGGTCCTCGGCGACGACCGCCACCTGCCCGAGCAGGTCGACCAGCTGCTTGCACCAGCGCACGAAGTCACCGGCGGTCAGGTCCGGGTCGTCACCGAGCACCTGCTCGAGCCGCGCGCCACCGGCCCAGCGCCACACCGCCCAGGTGAAGCCCGGGTCGGGCCGTCGCAGGAACTGCACACCGGCGTCGGTCTCGGTCTGTCCCAGCGTCGCCCACAGCCGGTCCATCCCGGCGAGCGCGTCCTGGACACCGCCGGAGGGCACGACCGGGTTGGACTCATCCGCCCGACGGCTCTGGTAGACCAGCGCCGATACCACCGCAGCCAGCTCAGCGGGGGAAAGGTTGTCCCACAGCCCGGAGCGCAGGCTCTCCGCCGCGAGCAGGTCCGACTCGCTGTAGAGGCGGGCCAGCGACTGGCCCGCGGCGGTGACCTGCTCGCCGTTCAGATAGCCGAGCTCCTCGAGCACGACGCACACGCGGTCGAAGGTGCGGGCGATCGAGCTCGTCTTGCCGGCGACCCGTCGCTCCAGCGCGTCGGTGTCGGTGCGCAGCCGGTGCCAGCGCTCGGCCCAGCGAAGGTGCTGCTCGCGCTCCTCACAGCCGTGCACCGGGTGCCGCCGCAGCGCGGTACGCAGCGCGGCCAGCTCGTCGTCGTCGGCTGCCGCGGACCGCCGCCGTCCCCGGCGCGCCGCACCCGGGATGTCCAGCTCCCGCAGCGCCGAGGACAGGTCGCGGCGTGACTGCGGGGACTTGTGGTTGAAGTGCTTGGGCACCCGCAGGCGGCCGACCGGCGGGGCGGCCGCCGGGAAGTCCGCGATGGAAAGCCGGCCGGCCCAGCGGTCCTCGGTGAGCACCAGCGGGTGGGCGTCACCGTTCGCGGCGATGCCAGGGTCCAGGACGACGGCGAGGCCGGACCGGCGCCCGCTGGGGACGCGTACGACGTCACCGGGCTTGAGCTGCTCCAGCGCGGCGGCAGCGGCGGCCCGGCGCTGCGCGGCGCCCTGCCGGGCGAGGTGGGCCTCCCGGCGCTGCAGGTCGGCGCGCAACCGGCCGTACTGTTCGGCGTCGCCCAGATGACAGGTGACCGACGCGCGGTAGCCCTCGAGCCCCTCGAGGTTGCGGCGGATCTGCTGGGCAAGGCCGACGACCGACGCGTCGGCCTGGAACTGCGCGAACGAGCTCTCCAGCAGGGTCCGCGCCTGCTCGCGGCCGAGGTTGCCGACCAGGTTGACGGCCATGTTGTACGACGGCCGGAAGCTCGAGCGCAGCGGATAGGTGCGGGTCGAGGCCAGGCCCGCCACGGTCCTCGGCGACATGCCTGGCTGCCACAGCACGACTGCGTGGCCCTCGACGTCGATGCCGCGCCGGCCGGCCCGGCCGGTCAGCTGGGTGTACTCCCCCGGCGTCACGTCGGCGTGCGTCTCGCCGTTCCACTTCGTCAGCTTCTCCAGCACCACCGAGCGGGCCGGCATGTTGATGCCCAGTGCCAGCGTCTCGGTCGCGAAAACCGCCTGGACCAGGCCGTCGACGAACAGCTCCTCCACGACCTCCTTGAAGGTAGGCAGCATCCCGGCGTGGTGGGCGGCGAACCCGCGCTGCAGCGCCTCGAGCCACTCCCAGTAGCCGAGGATCTGCAGGTCCTCCCGCGGCAGTGAGGCGGTCCGCCGCTCGACGTGGCGGGTGACCCGGTCGGCCTGCTCGGGGGTGTTGAGGCGCAGCCCCGACCGCACGCACTGCTGCACCGCGGCCGCGCAGCCGGCCCGGCTGAAGATGAACGTGATGGCCGGAAGCAGGGCCTGGCTGTCGAGCCGGGACAGCACCTCGGACCGGCTCGCCGTCGGCCGGCGGTAGCCGCCCTGCTGGCCGCCTCGGCCGGCCCGCCCCCGCGCCGGCAACCGGCCCTCGTCCCGGGCGAGGCGCTCGAGCTGTGGGTTCACCTCGTCATCTACGCCCCCGACATGACCGTCTCCGACGAAGAGGTCGTACAGCCGGGTGCCGACGAGCACGTGCTGCCACAGCGGTACGGGGCGGTGCTCCTCCACGACGACCTCGGTGTCGCCGCGGACGGTCACGAGCCACGCCCCGAACTCCTCGGCGTTGCTGACCGTCGCCGACAGGGAGGTGACCTGCACGTCGTCCGGTAGGTGGATGATCACCTCTTCCCAGACGGCTCCCCGCTCGCGGTCGGCCAGGTAGTGCACCTCATCCATGACTACGTGCGCGAGCCCGCGCAGGCGGTCCGCGCTGCCGTCGGGGCTGCCGGCGCGGCCGCTGGCGTACAGCATGTTGCGCAGCACCTCGGTGGTCATGACGACGACGTCGGCGTCGCCGTTGACCGCGTTGTCACCGGTGAGCAGCCCGACCCGGTCGGCGCCGTGCCGGGCGACGAGGTCGGCGTACTTCTGGTTCGACAGGGCCTTGATCGGGGTGGTGTAGAAGCACTTGCGCCCCTCACGCAGGGCGAGGTGGACGGCGAACTCGCCGACGACGGTCTTGCCCGCGCCGGTCGGCGCGGCCACCAGCACCCCGCGACCGGCCTCGAGCGCGAGGCAGGCGGTGCGCTGGAAGGCGTCGAGGCCGAACGGGTAACCGACCTCGAACTCGGCCATGGCCGCGCCGGTCTGGCCCCGCCGGAAGGCGGCGTAGCGCTGCGCGGGTGACGGCGCCTCCGGCGCCTGACTCACCGGTGGTCGCCCTGCCGGCAATGGGGCGTCCGGTGCTTGCTCTGCCGGGAACTGCCCTGCCGGGAACTGCCCTGCCGGTGAGACCGCCTCGCTGCTCACCAGCCCAGGCTACGTCGCGTGAACCTCCGCGCCGGGCTGATCGACACGTCGATCTTCACCGAACGGCGGCTCACGACGGCGTGTCGTCCGCATGATGACGAAGATCAACGGCGGAGGGGGGACGGAGCGACCGGATTGCCGCCCTACAGCGGGGAGGGCCGGTCCTCGACGCGTGAGGTCTCGTCGTCGCCCAGCCGTTCGAGGTCCTGCGCGCCCGGCTCGACCGCCCGCCGGCGACGCGTCGCCCGCTCGCGGATCCGGGCGATGACGATGCACCCTTCGTAGAGCGCATAGAGCGGTAGGGCCATCGCCATGAAGGTGAACGGGTCCTGCGAGGGGGTCAGGACCGCCGAGGCCACGGCGATCCCGACGATCATGCCGCGTCGCCAAGAGCACATCATGCGGGTCGGGAAGATGCCGACGAAGTTCAGGAACAGCACGATGACGGGGAACAGGAACGCCACCCCGAACGCCAGCAGGGTCAAGGTGACGAACGACAGGTAGCTCTGGATCGAGGGAAGGTTCGTGATGCCGTCACCGCCGACGGTGAGCAGGAACTGCAGCCCGCGGGAGATGGTGAGGAAGGCGAAGACGGTGCCGGTGACGAACAGCACCAGGGCGGCGCCGAGGAACGCCGCGGCGTAGCGGCGCTCCTTGCGGTGCAGCGCCGGGGTGATGAACGCCCCCAGCTGATAGAGCCAGACGGGCGAGGAGGCGAGCACGCCGGCGATGAACGACACCCGTAGCGAGACCGAGAACTCCTCGAACGGCCCGAAGGAGTAGAGCGTGCACTGGTCGCCGGAGCGCTCGGCCGCCTGCTGAGCCACCTCGGTCTGGCAGTACGGCTGCTTGACGAGGTTGAAGATGTCCTCGCGTAGGAAGAAGGCCACGACGACGCAGACCGCGAGGGCGAGCAGCGAGATGCCGAGCCGGTTGCGGAACTCCCGCAGGTGCTCGATCAGGGCCATCCGGCCGTCGGGCGTGCGCTCAGGCTTGGCCCGTCCGCCCTTCTTGGCGGGCGCGGTCACCTACGGCTGGCGCGACTGCGCCTGGTCCGCGGGCGCGGGCGGAGCGGCCGACGCGGGCGGGACGATCGGCGCCGGGGGGACGATGGGTGCCGGTGGGGACAGCGGCTGTGCCTCGTGGGTGGTGTCGTGCACCGACGTGCGCTCGCGGTCCGGCTCCCCGGCCGCCGGCTCGTCGTCGCGCAGGCCCTTGGTCTCGGCCTTGAAGATGCGCATCGATCGGCCGAGCGAGCGGGAGGCCTCCGGCAGCCGCTTGGCGCCGAACAGGACCATGATGACGAGCACGACCAGGACGAGTTCCCAGCCACTGGGGATACTCATGGATGTGTTGCTCCTCTACGTCGACGACCCACTCAGGCTACGCCCCGCGAGGCGCCCTCGTCCGCCGCGCAGGTGACGGGCCGGTGAACGGCGGGTTCACAGCGCTCACCAGCTCGACGATCGCACCGATGGCCCCCGTGAGAGTCCCCACGGTCTGCATGAGCGCCGAAACCCTGCGCCACAGGCGCAGCAGCAGGATCGCGAGCACGCCGACCGAGAGCAGGATCAGGGCGATGTCGAGCAGGATCCAGCGCACGGCAGCAGGGTAGCCCGGCACGCCTCAGGTGGAGACGGACGCTCCGGCGACAGCGGCCAGCAGATCGGTGTCGCCGAGTTGCAGGGCGAAGTCGAGCAGGTCGTCGTAGGACAGGCGCGGTCCCGCCTTCGCTTCGAGCGCCTCCGCAGGAACGTCCCAGACCCGGGCCGTCACGCCGCCGGACACCAGCAGCGAGACGATGTGGTCGTCGGCCGGCTTGCGCACCTCGACCTGACAGGTAGGGCAGGAGAAGGAGTAGTAGGACAACGGTGCCGAGCTGCAGACGAGGAGCGACACGTCGGGCGGGGTCAGCTCGACCTCGCCGCAGGTGGGGCAGGAAGCCTTGATCGTGGTCATGGCCAGCTCCTTCGTCGTGCCGCAGACGCTGCGACACCTACGGCTTCGGCAGGGCTCGCTTCCCCCTTGACTTCTGCGGCGAGGGATGATCCAGCCTGGCCCGGACGGATCAGTCCGCGTAGGCCGCCAGGGCCAGGGCGGCATCGGCCCGCACCTGCTCGGCGAGCGTGGCCGGGGCCAGGACCCTGCCCTGGGCGCCCAGACGCAGCGCGAGCCGGCGTACCCAGCCGGTGTCGCGGGCACGGAGCCGCACCACGAGGCCGCCGTCGGCGGACTCGGTCACCGACTCGCACGGGTGGTAGTCGGCGACCCACGCAGCGCCGGGCCGCAGCGCGAGGGTGACCAGCAGGTCGTCCGGTCCCGGCCGGAACAACCCCTGCGACAGGTCGCGGTGACGTACGCCCGGGGGCGGCTCGGCGGGCAGGTCCAGCACAGCTACCGCGTCGACCCGGTCGAGCCGGAACAGGCGTACGCCCTCGGCCCTGCGGCACCACCCCTCGAGGTAGCTGCGGCCCTCCACGAGCAACAGGCGCATCGGGTCGACGTCACGCTCGGTCGTCTCGTCACGACCTGGTACGTGGTAGCTCAGGTGCAGCCGTCGTCGCTCGTCGAGGGCGGTCTGGATGACGGGCAGCACCCGCTGCTCACCCTCGACGGAGACCTCGACCCGCGCCGCCGCTCCGGCGGCTGCCCCGGCCGCCTGCTCGACCTTGACCAGCGCCCGGTCGACGGCGTCGTGCTCGGACAGCCCCGGGGTGTCGGCGAGCGCCCGCAGGGCGACGATCAGGGCGAGGGCTTCGTCCACCGTGAGCCGCAGGGGCCTGGTCACCCCGGCCGGCTCGAGCAGCGTGATGGTGTCGCCCTCGAACTCGACGTCGATCAGGTCGCCCGGACCGTGCCCCGGCAGGCCGCAGACCCAGAGCAGGTTGAGGTCCCGCCGCAGGCGCTCCTCGCTGACGCCGAATGTCTCGGCGACCTCCGCGAGGCGCACGCCGGGCCGCGACAGCAGGTAGGGCACGAGCGCCAGCAGGCGCGGCAGCTGGCCCGCCGTCCCGCCCGTGCCGCTGCCGGTCATGACGCCAGCTCACGAAGCCGGGCCACGACCGCCTCGCGCGCGGCGGGCGGGGACAGCACAACCGCATCCGCGCCGTAACCGGTCACCCGGTCGGCGAGGCGCTGCGGGTCGGAGAAGCCGACATCCACGATCGACCAGCCCTCCCGGTCCGGGTCGTCCGCCGTAGCGGTCGCGGAGCGGCGCAGCTCCCAGCCGGCGCCGGGACGCACAGCGACCCGGGCCGTTTCGCGGGGCTCGTCTCTCGCCATGCGCGCGGCCGTGGCCCGCAGGTCGAGTCCGGCCGGCGGTACGACGGACCCGCGCTCACCCGTCGCGGTGACCTCGCCGACGATGCGGGACATCCGGAACACCCGTTCGGCGGCGCGGTCGGTGTCGAGCCCGACGAGATACCAGCGGCCCCGCCACGACACGACCCCCCACGGCTCCACCTGCCGCTCACTGGGCGCGGCCCCGCCCCCCGCACGGTAGGTGAACCGCAGACCCCGACCGTCCTGGACCGCCCGTAGACAGGCTTCGAAGGCGGGTTCGGTCGCGCCGATCCGCGGTTCCAGGGCGCCCGGAGCGGCGGGCGCGGGCGCGACCCCGGCGGCCTGCAGCTTGAGCAACGCGCTGCCGGTCGCGCCCGCGAGCGGGGCGGACTGCCACAGCCGGGCAGCCAGGCCCAGCGCCGCCGCCTCGTCCGGCTCCAGGTGGATCTCCGGCAGCTCGTAGTCACGCCGGGCGATGCGGTAACCGGGCTCGTCGTCGTGGGCGTGGCTGTTCGTCCCGGTCTCGAGTGGGATGCCGAGCTCGCGCAGCTCCTCCTTGTCGCGTTCGAACATGCGACGGAAGGACTCCTCGGCGTCCTGGCCGTAACCCGGCACGGCCGCCCGGATCTCCTGCACCGACAGGAACCGCCGGGTGGCGAGCAGGCAGATGACCAGGTTGAGCAACCGCTCGGTCTTCCGCTCCGACACGGCCGCGACGTTAGCCTGCGGGGGCAGTCGAGCGGGGGGAGGTCGTCGTGATCCGGTGGCGGCGCGGCACCGTCGTTGCGCTCGGCCGCACCTGGCCGGGGGCGATCGAGTGCACCGTCGCTCTGGCAAGCGGGGACGCCGTCGAGGCGCTCGCCCACCCGCCGCTGGTCGGCCAGCCCGAGGTAGGCGACGTCGTCCTGGTCAACGTGGCGGCTCTCGACCTCGGCCTCGGCACCGGTGGCTACGCCCTGGTGGTGGCGCTGCCCGAGCGGCTGCCGCCGGACACCGACGGTCCCGGGCACCTCGTCAAGGCGCGCTACACCCCCCTGCAGACGGTCGTGCTCGGCGCCGACGAGCAGGACGCACCCACGCACGCGCTGCTCGCGGAAGCCGGGACGCTTCCCGCGCCCGGCCCGCCAGTGATCATCGCCGACCTGCACTCCTCGCTGCCGGCGGTGCTCGCCGGCCTGCTCGCCGCGCGCCCGGCGACGCGCGTCGCGTACGTCATGACCGACGGTGGTGCGCTGCCGCTGTGGTTCTCCCGCACGGTCGCGGCGCTCGCGGACCGGCTGGTGGGGACGGTCACCGTCGGGCAGGCCTTCGGTGGCGACCTCGAGGCGGTGACGCTGCACTCCGGCCTGCTCGCGGCCGTGCACGTCCTCTCGGCCGAGGTGGTCGTCGTGATCCAGGGCCCGGGCAACCTGGGCACCGGCACCTCGTGGGGCTTCTCCGGTGTCGCCGCCGGCGAAGCCGTCAACGCCGCAGCGGCCGTCGGGGCGCGGCCGGTCGCCGTCCTGCGCATGTCCGAGGCCGACCCCCGCCCGCGACACCGCGGCGTCAGCCATCACAGCACCACCGCGTACGGCCGGGTGGCGCTGGCCGCTGCCGATGTCGCCGTGCCTCGTTCGTACGCGGCGCTGGTCGAGCCAGTCCGCGCCGCACTTGCCCGGCATCGCCTCGTTGACGTCGACGACACCGGGTTGGTCGAGATTCTGCGGGAGTGGTCCCCGCTGCTGTCGTCCATGGGCCGGGACCTGGAGACTGACCCGGTCGCCTTTGTCGCGGCGGCCGTGGCCGGACGGCACGCGGCAGCGCTGTCGGGGTCGCATGACGTCGCGTGAGGCACTGCTCCTACGCAGCAAGGGCGGCTCATTCGAGCAGCACCAGTTGGGGTGGCCGGTCG
>JAHWJP010000083.1 GCA_019348355.1 Actinomycetota bacterium | reverse complement strand
GGGTGGAGTCGGCCGCACATCGACGCCGGCAGCTCCCGACCTGCGCTCAGCTCCGGAGCGCGACGGCGTCGAGGACGCGGCGGGCGGCCGAGGTCGGCGTCAGCGAGTCCATGTCCAGCACCTGGTGGGCGACCTCGGTGAACAGCGGCTCCCGCTCGGCGGCCATCGCGCGAAGCACGGTCGCGGGATCGCTCGACACGAACGGCCGGTGTCCGGGACGGGACACCCGGCGTACGAGCGTGGACACGGGCGTGCGCAGCCAGACGACGTGCCCACCCGACCGCATGCGCTCGCGGTCCCGCGGGTCGAGCACCGTCCCGGCGGCCACTCCGGCCACCAGCGGCCCCGGCATCGACAAGATCAGCGTGAGCACGTCGGACTCCGCGGCACGCAGGTGCTGCTCGCCGTGGGCAGCCAGCAGCTTCGACGCGGTCGAGCCGGTGGACCGCTCCAGCAGCACGTCGTTGTCGATCGCCGGCCAGCCCGACGCCGCCGAGATCGCCTGCGCCAAGGTCGACTTGCCCGACGCCATCAGCCCCATGAGCAGGACCCGGGTCACTGCCTCAGCGCACCCTGGACGGCACGAAGGGCGGTCGTACGACGCGCATCTGCGAGGCCCGCCCGCGGATGTCGACCTCGACCTCGTCCCCCTCGGCGACGGCTGCGTCGAGCAGCGCCAGGCCGATGCCGACCTTGCGCGTCGGGGAGAACGTGCCGCTCGTGACCTCGCCCACGGGCTGTCCGTCGCGGGAGACCACCATGTGTGAGCGGGGGATGCCGCGATCGGGCGACTCGAGGCCTCGGAGCAGGCGCCGCGGCCCCGCCTGTTTCTCGCGCAGCAGCGCCTCCCGACCCCAGAACCGCGGCTTGTCCCACCCGACAGCCCAACCAGAGCGTGCTTGTAAGGGGGTGATCTCGGGTGAGAGGTCCTGCCCGTGTAGGGGATAGCCCATCTCGGTACGCAGGGTGTCACGGGCGCCGAGCCCGCACGGCAGCAAACCGAGCGGCGCGCCGTGCTCGAGCAGCGCATCCCACAGGCGGCCCGCGTCCGCCCAGCGCGGCAGCAGCTCGAAGCCCAGCTCACCGGTGTAGCCGCTGCGGCAGACGACGAGCGGGAGGCCCTGCCAGTCTTGCGCCACGAACGACATGTAGTCGTGCTCGACCGGCAACCCCAACGCTGCGACGAGCTCGGCGCTGCGCGGCCCCTGCACGGCGAGCACCGCGAGGCTGCGGTGCAGGTCCTCGACGAGCAGGTCGCGCGGCGCCTCGGCGGCGAGCCGGGCGACGACCTGGCTGGAGTTCGCGGCGTTGGGGACGAGGAAGACCTCGTCGTCCCCGCGGACGTAGGCGATGAGATCGTCGACCACACCGCCGGTCTCGTTACAGCACAGGGTGTACTGCGCCTGTCCGGGACCGATCTTGCGCAGGTCGCCGGTGAGCCGGTCGTTGACGAACTCCAGCGCCCCCGGACCGCGGACGGCGCCCTTGCCGAGGTGGCTGACGTCGAACAGCCCGACCGCCTCACGCACCGCGCGGTGCTCCTGAAGCACCCCCCCGCCCGGATACTCGATCGGCATCTGCCAGCCGCCGAAGTCGGCCAGCTTGGCACCGAGGGCCACGTGCCGGTCGTGCAGGGGACCCTGCTGCAGATCACTCATCAGGCGGAACCTACTGCGTACGACGGGCCAGCGCTCGGGCGAACCGCTCCAGCTCACCGTCCTCAACCCAGGCGGCGGTCGACACGCGAAGCACCGGGCCGGTGAGATCGTCGGAGCGACTCGTCGGCACAGCGGAGGTGACGAAGCCGTCCGCGAGCAGGCCCATCCGCGTCGCGACCGGATCGCCCCCGCGCAGCGTGGTGATGCCGGTGGGCTCGTCGACCGGCTCCCGCACCTGCCAGCCGGCCATTCCGCTCAGCAGCGAACGCAGGCGCGAGGTGAGCCGGTGCACCTCCGGCAGCAGATCCGGCGTCCACTCCTGCGCGGCCACCGCCAGGCCGACCCGGCCGGCGATGTGCGCCTCCTGCGCCTCCCACCGCCGCATACCCGAGCCGTGGGTGGGCGCGAGCGTGGGCGGCTCGACGAGCGCAGCCTGCACGACCGGGTCGACGATCGCGAAGCCGACACCGCGTGGGCCGCACAACCACTTGCGCGAGGTCCCGACGTAGGCCGCGCAGCCCGGCGGCACCTCGACCTGACCGAGCGACTGCGCCACGTCGAGCAACAGCGGGACGCCCGCGGCGAAGACCTCCTCGACCGGCTGCGCGATCCCGCGCTGGCTGGCCACCTGCGGGAAGGTCACCAGGTCGAGATCGGCTGGCAGGTCGGTGATCCGGCCCAGGTCGTCAACAGGCAGGGCGGCCAGCTGCCAACCGCGCTCGGATGCAAGGCGACGCAGCGCCCGGGCGTTCGCGCCGTACTCGCTGGGGACCGTCCCGATGCGGGCGCCGCGCGGCAACGGCCAGGCGGCCAGCAGGGTCGCGAACGCCGTACCGGCTCCGTCGAGGAAGCAGACGTCGTCGCCCGTCAGGCCCACTCTCGCCCCGAGCGCCGCCCGGCCGCCGTCGACGGCGGACTCGGCGTGTCCCTGCGCGACGTAGCCGCCGACCTCGGCCTCGGCCCGCAGGTGGGCGATCTCGGCCGCGAGCACCGCTTCTGACGGCCGGCCGGCTCCGGCGACATCCAGGTGCACGACCGTGATCGGGATTCGGTCAGCGACCCACGGCAGGCTCATGGGTCGCAGTCTGCCGTGCCCCGCTCAGCTGATCGTGTAGACGCTGGTCGTGCCGCTGACCTCGTTGGCAACCGGAGATGAACACCAACCCTCGCGGGGGTTCACGTAGTCGACGAAGCTGGCGTTCCTCGGGTCGGTGATGTCGTAGATCATGATCCCGCCGACCCGTTCGAGGCCGACGAAGGCGTAGGCCTCCGCCCACCGACCCGGCCGCTGCGCTTTGAGCACATCGCGCCGACGCTTGCCGGGTACCACCCAGGGCGACTACCGAACTGCCCTCGCCGGCGAGGGCAGTTCGGTAGCCACCCGGTGGGTCAGGTCCTGACCGACAGGCTGACGCCGAAGTCACCCCCCTCGTCGGTCCACCACCGCAGCAGGAGCAGGCCGGCCTCGGTGAGCTCGTCCAGCACCCCCGCCGACCGGAACTTCGCACTGATCTCGGTGCGCAGCTCCTCTCCTTCGGCAAAGTCGACGTCGAGGTCGAGCGCCCCGAGCCGGACGGTCTGCGCCCGCAACGATCGCAAGCGCATCTCGATCCACTCCTGCTCGGCGTCCCAGACCGCGACGTGGGCGAAGGCGTCCACATCGGCATCCCCGTCGAGCTCGCGGTTGACGACGCGAAGGACATTGCGGTTGAAGTCGGCGGTGACACCGGTCGGGTCGTCATAGGCCGCGACCAGCCGGGCCGGGTCCTTGAGAAGGTCGGTGCCGAGCAGCAGGGCGTCGCCGGGGATCATGGTCGAGGCAAGGCTCGACAGCAACGACGCGCGCTCGGCAGGCAGCAGGTTGCCGATGGTCCCGCCAAGGAAGGCGAACAGGCGCCGGCCGCCGGTGGGGATCAGCGGCAGGTGGTGCTCGAAGTCGCCGACGACGGCGTGCACCTCGATGCCGGTGTACTCCTCGCCGATCGACTTGCCGGCCATCGTCAGGACCGACTCGTCGACGTCGAAGGGGACGAAGCGCCGCAGCGTGCCGGCGGCCGAAAGGGCGTCGAGCAGCAGCCTGGTCTTCTCCGAGGTGCCGCTGCCGAGCTCGACGAGGGTGTCCGCGCCGGTCAGCACAGCGATCTCGGCCGAGCGTTCGGTCAAGATGGCCCGCTCGCAGCGGGTCGGGTAGTAGTCCGGCAGCCGGGTGATCTCGTCGAACAGCACCGACCCCCTGGCGTCGTAGAACCACTTGGGGGGCAGCGCCTTTGGCGTCGCGGCGAGTCCGGCTCGCACGTCGGCCTCGAGGGCCTCGCGCATCGCGTCGGGGCCGAGGTGGCGGTCGAGCCTGGTCATACAACACCTTCCGGAAGGGCGGTGACGGCGCATCCGTCACCGGAGAGCACGAGCAGACTGCGGTCAGGGACGTCGGTCCAGCCCGGCTCGTCATCCGACGGCTCCGAGCCGACGATCACTCCCCCGTCGGCGACCCGCCAGCACAGGGTGTCGCCCCAGGTCGTCGCGGCGACGGTGGTCCCGTCCGTGGCGACCAGGTTGAGCCGCGCGGCCGGCGCGACGGCCGCGACCGCCGTCACGGCGGCGGTGAGCGCCCCGGCGAGTCCCACGGCGAACCTCCCACCGGCGAGCCGGTCCGCGACCAGCGCCGCGACAAAGGCGCTGTCGACCGTCGAGCCGACAGCCGCCAGGGCGGCCGGTGACACCAGCGGCGCGATCGCGGCAACCGGCACCGCCCCGTTGTGCGAGAGCAGCACCCCGCCGGGCAGCAGGAACGGCGCGCACGCCTCCTCCCCGCCCGGCCCGCCGACGGTCGCCGAGCGCACCGCCGCCAGCACACACCGTGAGCGCACGACTCCGGCCAGGGAGGCGAACGACGGGTCGGACCAGATCGGCGTCGCCCGCCGGTAGCGCGCCGGCTCGGCCCGTTCAGCCGAGAACCAACCCACCCCGAACCCGTCGGCGTTGACAATCCCGTAGCGCTGGTGGCGCGGCGAGAAGGACTGGCGCACCAGCCCGTACGGCGGGTCGATGACCAGCTCCTGCAGCGTCCGTGGCCGACCCAGCCAGGCCGTATGCCTACACATCGACGGCGGTGCGGAAGCCGCTGAAGATCTGCCGACGCACCGGTAGGTCCCAG
Source organism: Actinomycetota bacterium (assembly GCA_019348355.1). Classification (GTDB taxonomy): domain Bacteria; phylum Actinomycetota; class Actinomycetes; order Mycobacteriales; family SCTD01; genus SCTD01. The sequence goes on along the minus strand of JAHWJP010000083.1, from coordinate 6,533 downwards.
TTGCGGAAGGTGGTGCGCACCGCGGTCGGGTGCGTCGCCCAGGACCCGCCGCGCAGCACGCGGTAGTCGCCGCCGTAGAACACCTCGGAGTACTCGCGGTAGGGGAACGCGCGGGTGCCCGGCCAGGCGTCGAAGCCCGAGCTGGTCCACTCCCACACATCGCCGATCATCTGCTCCACGCCGTACGCCGACGCGCCGGCCGGGTAGGCGCCGACCGGAGCCGGGCGGGTCGCCCGCTGCCCGAGGTTGGCCCGCTCCGGCGTCGGGTCGTCCTCGCCCCAGGGATATCGGCGCAGCCGCTGCGCGACCGGGTCCCAGCCGCAGGCCTTCTCCCACTCCGCCTCGGTGGGCAGCCGGCGGCCGGCCCAGCGGGCGTAGGCGTCCGCTTCGTACCAGCAGACGTGCGAGACCGGGGCATCGGGCTCGACCGCCTCGGTCTCGCCGAACCGGGTGCACGTCCAGCCGCCGGCGGCATCGGATTTCCACGTCATCGGGGCGACGCGGCCCGACTCCTGCAGATGGGCCCAGCCCCGCCCGGTCCAGTGGCGCGGTTCGGCATAACCGCCGGCGTCGAGGAAGCGAGCGAACAGCGCGTTCGTGACCGGCACCCGGTCGAGCCGGAACGACGGGAGCTCGACGCGGTGCGCCGGCCGCTCGTTGTCGAGCGCCCACGGATCGGTGCTCGTGCCCTGGACCGAGGACCCGCCCGCGATCAGGACGTCGTCGTGCGGCGGCACCGCACGGCCGCTCGGGAGCGGCTGGTCCGGCGGAAGGGTGCGGGGGCCGCCGCGCAGCTGCAGCGTCGCGAGCATGGTCTCGTCGTGCATGTGCTCGTGCTGCACGACCATGCCGAACACGAACCCGTCGCGCACGAGCGGTGCGCCGTCGAGGGCGGTGCGCTCGAGGACATCGAGGGCCCGGGACCGCACGCCCGCCAGATAGGCCCGGGTGTCGGCCGGCCCGAGGACCGGCAGCGTCGGGCGGATGGCCCGGGGTTGCTCGAAAGCATCGTAGAGACAGTCGATCTCGGGCCGCAGCGGCTCGATGCCGCCGACCGCCCGGAGCAGCCAGAGCTCCTCGTAGTTGCCGATGTGAGCGAGGTCCCAGACCAGCGGCGACATCAGCGGCGACACCTGCCGGGTGAGCTCGGCCTCGTCGAGCGGGTCGAGCAGGGCGAGCGAGCGGTCCCGGCTCGCAGTGAGCTCTGCGACGATCCGGTCGGCGCTCGTCAGGGGTCCGACCTGAGACGGGTCCGGTGGGGTGGTCATGCCGGAACCCGCGCTTCACCGACGAGCAGGGCTTCGGCCGGCACGCCGGTGCGGTGCGCCTCCAGCACGTCGTCGGCCGGGCACCGGCCGCGGGCGGTGTAGCGGTCGGCGAAGGCGAGCACAGCGGATACGAGGTCGGGCGCGCCCATGCGGGGCAGCGCCTCGGCGGCGGCGAGCAGGCAACCGAGCCCTGCGGCAGCCAGGGCCGCATCACCGGTGGCGAGCCGCGCGGCATCACGCCAGCGCCTTTCGACGGGGGCGCAGGCAGCTCGGGCGGCGTCGGCCGCCCGGTCGTCGTCGAGCACCGCTGCCGCGACCGCCACCGCCACCTGCCAGAGCGGATCGGGCAGCATGTCGAGGTAGCGCAACTCGAGCCAGCCACGCAGCCGCACCGGCGGGAACAGCGTGGTCAGGTGGTAGTCCAGCTCGGCCGTGGTCGGACCGCTCGACGCCATCCAGTCCGCGAAGCTCGCCCCGCGAGGGCCCGGTCGGCAGGTTCCCGTCCCGTTGCAGACGGCCATGACCTGGGCGGACAGCGCGAGCTCGGTCAGCGCCTCGACCGGTCCGAGACCGGGCGCCGGCGGACGGGTACGGGAGGGGTCGATGTCGGCCCAGAAGCGCTGCCTGGTCGACTGCCAGCCGGTGGGGACGCCCTCGAGCAGTGGCGAGCAGGCGAAGGCGGCCACCAGCGCCGGGCCGACCGCATGGGCGCGCTGCCACCGCTGCCCTGCCGACTGCACGCCCGAGCCGGTCGTTCCGGCATCGAGCGAGACCTGCACCGCCGCCGACGAACACATCATCGCCCGGCCGGCGCTCGTACACGGCTGCCCCATCCGGACGTAGAAGGCCTCCATCACGTCGTAACGCGAACTGTCGACCAGCCGGACCGGCGGACGGCAGGGGTCCGTGCCCATGCCGGTCATGGCGATCCCGGCGGCGGACAGCCGCGAGCGCACGAGATCGACATCCTCGACGAGCGAGCGGACGGCGTCCGCGGGGCCATGCTTCGGTGCGGAGGAGAGCTCGACCTGCCCGCCCGGCTCGGTCGACAGCACGCTGCCGCCAGGCAGCGGACCGACGTCCTGGAGAGCCGCCGACACGCGGACGAGGGCGGGCCGCGTGAGTGGGCGGGCCCGGTCGACGACCAGCCACTCCAACTCGGCCCCGACGACGCCCGGGGCGCCGAAGTGGATCGCGGCCTCGACGTGCGCGGCGACGTCCTCGCGCGTGCGGATGATCACGAGCGTCGGATGCGCGTGCTCTGATGGGTGGGCCGAGCGCGCCGCCGTCGACGTGCCGAGCGTGGAGCGGGCAGGTTCATGGCGCCGTCCCTTCCCTTCTGCCAACGGACCAACATCGGTTCGGGGAACCCTGCCCCAGCCGGGCAGTGACCACAACTCGTGCGGCGCGATGTCACGAAGCCGTAACGAGCGCCCCGGTAGCCTCGGCGGTGTGACCTCCCTCTCGCTGTCCAGCGCGTCCGCGGCCGCCTCGAAGGCCGACGCCGTCGTGATCGGCGTGGCCCAGGGACCGAAGGGGCTGGTGCTGGCGCCCGGGGCCGACAGCGTTTCCGACGCGCTCGGCAAGGCCCTGCTGCCAGCACTGACCGGGCTCGGCGCCACCGGCAGGGCCGAGCAGGTCGTCCGCCTCGCCACGCTCGGCGCCACGACGGCCCCGGTCGTCGTCGCCGTCGGCCTCGGCCCCGTCGCCGCCGGTGACGGTGACAGCGACGGGGCGTACGACAGTGAGCTGCTGCGCCGGGCCGCCGGCGCGGCGGTGCGGGAGCTGGCCGGCTCGGGCAGGGTCGCCTTGACTCTGTCCATGAGCGGCGGTGATGTCGCCGCCGGGGTGCGCGCCGTCGGTGAGGGCACGCTGCTCGGGGCGTACAGCTTCGGTCGCTATCGCACCGCGGCCGGTGATGCGAGCTCCGGAGTGGATCGTCGCGACCCCGTGGGCAAGCTGGTCCTGCTCGTCCCCGACGCCAAGAGCAAGACGCTGCGGGCGGCCGTGCGACGGGCGGAGGTCGTTTCCCGCGCCGTCCTGCTCGTCCGCGACCTGGTGAACACTCCGCCGAGCGACCTGCACCCCGTCGAGCTGGCCGAGCTGGCGAGCTCGGTTGCGGGCAGGACCGGAGTGGACGTCGAGGTGATCGAGGGCAAGGCCCTGGTCTCGGGCGGCTTCGGCGGGCTGGTCGGCGTCGGGCAGGGCTCGGCGAACGGACCGCGCCTGGTGCACCTGGCCTACCGCGGCGGCAAGGGCACCACGAGCAAGGTCGCTCTCGTCGGCAAGGGCGTCACCTTCGACTCCGGTGGCCTGTCGCTCAAGCCGGCGGCGGCGATGGAGGAGATGAAGAGCGACATGAGCGGCGCCGCAGCCGTGCTCGCCACGGTCGTCGCGGTCGCCGAACTCGGACTCGCCGTCGACGTCGACGCGTGGATCCCGATGGCCGAGAACATGCCGAGCGGCGCGGCGATCCGGCCGTCCGACGTGCTCACCTTCCGCAACGGCAAGACGGTGGAGGTCAACAACACCGACGCCGAGGGGCGGCTGATCCTGGCTGACGCGATCGCCCGCGCCTGCGAGGACTCCCCCGACATCCTCATCGACGTCGCGACCCTGACCGGCGCCCAGCTGGTGGCGCTCGGCGCACGGACGACCGCCGTCATGGGGAACGACGACGCGCTGCGCGCCTCGGTGGTCGACGCGGCCGGCCGAGCCGGCGAGCCGTCCTGGCCGATGCCGCTGCCGGCCGACCTGCGCAAGGGCCTCGAGTCCGAGGTCGCCGATCTGATCAACACCGGGCCACGCGAGGGCGGCATGCTCAGCGCCGGCCTGTTCCTGCAGGAGTTCGTCACCGAGGGTGTGCGCTGGGCCCACCTGGACATCGCCGGGCCGGCCTACAACTCCGGCGAGGCGTACGGCTACACCCCGCACGGCGGGACAGGAGCAGCCGTACGCACCTTCGTTCAGTTGCTCGAGGATCTCGCTCACGCTGGGTAGCGATTGGCCCTTGCTCTGCCGGCCGAACAGGTAAAGGCTCTGGTCTGTGTCCCGTTCTCTGATCCCGTTGCTCGCGGCAGCGCTCGGCTCGGCCGCGATCGTGGGGGGTGGCTCCGTCACGGTGCAGACGGTCGGCCAGCAGGGCCCGACGGTCGCTGGGTCGGCAGCCGCGGACAACAAGGGCAAGGGTCCCGGCGCCCAGAAGAAGCTCGAGCGCAAGCAGGCGGCTACGGTGGTCCCCTTCGTCTGTGACCCGAGCAAGACGCACGGGCAGAACATCTCGGCCTACGTCCATTCGCTGCCCAAGCGTCCCGGGCGCGGCGCGCTGGTCTCGCAGGCCGCCAAGAGCGACTGTGGGAAGCAGGCCGACGGGGCGGCGGATCCGGCCGAGGACGCCACGACGAAGGCAGAGCCGGGCAAGCCCGAGGGCGTCAGGAAACCGGAGAAGCCGGGCAAGCCCGAGGGCGTCAGGAAACCGGAGAAGCCGGCCAAGCCCGGCAAGGTGGCCGAGCCAGGCCCGGCCGGGCCGAAGAAGGAATCCCAGCCCGGCTCGGCTCCGTCAGGATCAACAGGCCCACAGGGATCAGCCGCCCCCGAGTCAGCCCCGCCCGAGTCGGCCCCGCCCGAGTCGGCCCCGCCCGAGTCGGCCCCGCCCGGGAGCACCACGAAGCCCTGAGCGACGTCGGCCGGGCGCCGCACCCCTGCCTCGTTGATCATTCGCAGGATCGCCGCGCTCACAGCAAGATCCACCGGCTGAGGACGGCGATGCTGCGGATGATCAACCAAAGGGCGACGCCGACCGGTGCTCAGCCCCAGCGGAAGTGGCGGACGCCGACCGGTCAACTCGCTGGCGGCACCCCGGTCTGGCCGGCTGCCTTGCGCTTGGCGGTCCACTCCCGCATCCGGGCCGGGTAGCCGACGGCGGCCACGTCGTAGACCGGGATGCCCTGCTTCTGGCCGAATCCGAAGGCGGCCTTCGGGGACGGCACCCGGCGGCGGGTCCACTCGCCGTCCGTGGCGACGAGCACGAGGGTCGTCGAGGTGGTCGAGGTCTCCGGCTCGACGAAGCCCTCGACGCCACGTCGGGTGCCGGCCCACTCCTTCAGGTGGTCGAAGGCCGACGACTGCGCCTGACGACCCGTGCCCGGCTGGTTCGGCTGCCGCCTGAAGCGGTCGCGCAGTCCCACGGTGCTCTCCCTGTTCGCGCGCAGCCGCCCGACGGGGAATGCGCCGGGTGCTGTGCGGACCTGTACCTCGTGAGTGAAAGGATGCCTTGCGGCTGGCCGCGTGCCAACCCACGAGGCCGGCACACCACACCACCCGCCACCAGCGAGGAGCTCCAGTGACCCAGCCCGCGGCCCCATCCGCCGAGGTGGTCGACCTCGTCGTCCTCGGAGGCGGCTCCGGCGGTTATGCGGCCGCGCTGCGCAGCGCCGAGCTCGGCAAGAGCGTCGTCATGGTCGAGAAGGACAAGGTCGGCGGCACCTGCCTGCACCGCGGCTGCATCCCGACGAAGGCGCTGCTGCACTCCGCGGAGACGGTCGAGGTCATCAAGGAGGCCGCGCAGTTCGGCGTGAACGGCACCTTCGAGTCGGTCGACATGCCGAAGGTCAACGCCTACAAGGACAAGGTCGTCGAGGGCCTGTTCAAGGGGCTCACCGGCCTGGTGAAGAGCCGCAAGATCGAAGTGGTCCACGGGCACGGACGGCTGGTGTCCCCCACCGCCGTCGAGGTCGACGGGCGCACGATCGAGGCGAAGCACGTGCTGCTCGCCACCGGCTCGGTGCCGCGCTCGCTGCCCGGCCTCGAGGTCGACCACCAGCGGGTGATCAGCAGCGACGACGCCCTCGGCATGGACACGGTCCCGGCCTCGGTGGTGATCCTCGGCGCGGGCGCCATCGGCTGCGAGTTCGCCTCGGCATGGCGGTCTTTCGGCGCCGCGGTCACCCTGGTCGAGGCCTTGCCCCACCTCGTACCGCTGGAAGAGGAGTCTTCCTCCAAGCTGCTGGAACGGGCCTTCCGCAAGCGGGGCATCACCCAGGAGCTGGGCGCCCGCTTCGAGAAGGTCGAGCACACCGACACGGGCGTACGCGTGCACCTCGAGGGTGGCAAGACGCTCGAGGCGGAGCTGCTGCTGGTGGCCATCGGGCGCGGTCCGGTCTCGAAGGACCTCGGCTACGAGCAGGCCGGCGTGACGATGGACCGGGGCTTCGTCGAGGTCGACGACTACTGCCAGACCAGCGTGCCGACGATCAGCGCGGTCGG
>JAHWJP010000211.1 GCA_019348355.1 Actinomycetota bacterium | reverse complement strand
CCGGCGCCTGCACCCCTGTCAATGTCGCAGCAGGCCCGGCGACCGTCCGCGACTATCACGAGACCGTCACTCGCGCCCTCGGCGTCACGCCGGTCTGGGACGACCTCGAGGCGTGGACCGGCCGGGTGCTCGCCGACCGCGCCCACGCCTGGGGCTGGAGCCCTGCGGTCGGACTGGCAGAGGCGCTCGACGAGGTCGCCAAGGGTCTGCGGTGACGGCGAGCCGCCCGTCGGCCGACGAAGGCGACGGCCGAGCGGCCGATGCGTACTGGCACTGCGGCCGACAGGCGCTCGAGCGCTCACGGGCGCGGCGGGCCGCCAGAGGCGCCGAGAGAGAGCCCGGGCAGACGCGGGCCTTGCGTCGACGTAAGCAACGCGGCGGACGCCCGCTGCACGCTCATGCCGCGGAGCGGTATCCCAGGGAGCCGTCGATGGTGCCGCGGCCCGCACACCAACTCCCATCCGCTGCGCCCATGCTCGGGAGGGCTCCCCGGGAACCGACCAAATCAGTGATCATGCGGCTGGCGCGATTTCGTGGGGTGAGTGACGGGGCTCGAACCCGCGACAACCGGGATCACAACCCGGTGCTCTACCAGCTGAGCTACACCCACCATGGTGCGGCGCGAATCATACCGGCCCTGCGCCGGACGCCGACTCGGTTTCGCCGGCCGCCACCACCGGCCCGCCCGCAACCAGTCCGGCCGCCAGCGCCGCCGCGCCCTCCGACGTCGGCCCGGGCTGCGGCACGAACAGCGCCGCCCGGTAGTAGCGCAGCTCCTGCACCGACTCCAGGATGTCCACGAGCGCCCGGTGCCCGCCACCCTTCGTGGGGGCGTTGTAGTAGACCCGCGGATACCACCGGCGGGCCAGTTCCTTCACCGAGCTGACGTCGACCATCCGGTAGTGCAGGTGCGCCTCGAGCTCGGGCATGTCCCGGGTCAGGAACCCGCGATCCGTGCCGATCGAGTTGCCACACAGTGGAGCCTTCCTCGGCTCCGGAACCCACTGCCGGACGTACGCAAGGACGCTCTCCTCCGCTTCGCGGACCGTCACCGCCGAGGCCAGCACCGCATCGGTGAGACCGGAAGCGGCGTGCATGTCCCGCACGACGTCGGGCATCCGCGCGAGCTGCTCGGCCGAAGCGCCGATCACGATGTCGATGCCGTTCCCGAGCACGTTCAGATCGGAGTCGGTGACCAGAGCGGCGATCTCGATGAGCAGGTCGCTCCCGAGGTCGAGCCCGGTCATCTCGCAGTCGATCCACACCAGCCGGTCGCTCATGCGGGCAGGCTACGTCCCTCGGCGGCTGGCAGAGTCGATGCATGCGCTGGCACCGGTACGCCGTCCTGCTGGCCCTCGCCGGTTGCTCGAGCGCCCCGGCCTGCACGCTGGTCGGTTGCGTCTCCCAGCTCACCGTGCAGCTCCCCGCCGGCACGGCCGGTGCGCAGGCGTGCATCCAGGGCGTCTGCACCAGCGAGATCGTGGACGGCACCCTGCTCGTCCCTCTCGGCCGGCGCGAGGAGGGCGGCAGCGCAACCGTGACGGTGACGCTGGAAGGCAGCACCACCGCGTACGAGGGAGATGTCGCTCTCACCCGTAGCCGGCCCGAAGGAGCCAACTGCCCCCTGGTCTGCGTCAGCGGAACGGCCGCAGTCGATCTCGCCACCGGTCGGGTCATCGGGTGACGACCCCGCTGGCTCAGGTCCCGGCGCTGCTCGAGGGCGACCCGGCCGCGCTGCGCCGCATGAAACGCACCGCGACCGGCCTGCTGGTGCTGGCCGCGCTGGTCTTCCTCGCGACGTTCGCCCTGCCGGACAGCACCGCCACCGGTTTCCTGCGCGCCGCCGCGGAGGCCGCGATGGTCGGCGGCGTCGCCGACTGGTTCGCGGTCACGGCGCTGTTCCGCCACCCGCTCGGCCTGCGCATCCCGCACACCGCGCTGATCCCGCGCAAGAAGGACGAGCTCGCCACCAAGCTCGGTGAGTTCGTCACCGGCAACTTCCTCACCCCCGACGCCGTGGCCGCGCAGGTCGCCGAAGCGCGGCTGGTACGCCGCCTCGCCGAGCGCCTCGCCGAGCCGGACACGGCAGCGGTCGTCGGCCGCGAGCTCGCGGCGGGCATCGCCGCGCTGCTGGACGCGCTCGACGAGCGGGTCCTCACCGACGCCGTTCTCGCCCTGGTGCGGCGCGACCTCGACCGCCGCTCCTACACGCCCGTGCTCGGTCAGTTCCTGGCGCGCGCCATCGAGGGGAAGGGGCAACGGCCGCTGGTCGACGTCGGTGTGACGCGGCTCCACGCGTACGTCCGGAAGAACCGCGACGACCTGCACCCGCAGCTCAAGAAGTTCGTCGAGGACCAGGGCGTCGTCGGCTGGCTGGCGGCAACCGACAAGCGCGTCGCCCGGTTGCTGGACGTGGTGATCGCCAAACTGGCCGAGGTGGAGGCGGATCCGGACCACCCGCTGCGACGCTGGGTCGACGGGCTGCTCGAGTCGCTGGCCGACGACCTGCGCTACAACGCCGACACGGCCCGCGCGGTCGACGCGCAACTGCGGGCGCTGGTGGACGACCCGCACCTGCAGTCCCTGCTGCACGCGTTGCTGCAGGACATCCTCACGTCCGTACGGCTGTCGCTGGCCGAGCTGGATGGCGGCCTGCAGGGGCGGCTCGCCGACCTGGTCCGCAACGCCGGGGCGCGCGTCGTGGCGGACGCCGACCTCGAGCGCCGGCTGGACGCCCGGCTGCTGCAGGCGGTCCGCCACGCCGTCGAGAACTACGGCGACACGGTCGTCTCGCTGATCCAGAAGACCGTCGCGCAGTGGGAGGCGCGCGACGCCTCGAGCCGGATCGAGGCGGCGGTCGGGCGGGACCTGCAGTTCATCCGCATCAACGGCACGGTGGTCGGCGGGCTCGCCGGGATCCTGATCCACGCAGTGTCCGTCGCGCTCGGCTGAGCCAAGGCCCTAGTCTCCGGAAACCGCGCCCGGCGGACGTCTCGAGGGAGAGCACCATGAACATCATCTATCTGCTGCTGTACATCGGAGCCGCTGCCTGTTTCGGCATCGCCGCCTTCGCCGGTCGCTCGACGCTCGGCTCGGGACGCGGCGGACGCGGAGGCAACATCAACCTGCTCGCGGCCGGCCTGTTCCTCTGGGTCCTGGTACCGCTGCTCGTGCAGCTCCAGACGTTGGACGACTGACAGAAGGCTCTAGGTTGTTGCGCGCAGGTGTATCAACTCTTTGGACGGGGTAAATCCGCCGCACAACCAAGGCTCAGCGCCTCGGGCGGAGGGGTTCCGGCCGGACGGTGGGCCGCCCGATCTGGAGAGGAGAACGACGATGCTGATGCGGTTCGACCCGTTTCGTGAGCTGGA
>JAHWJP010000210.1 GCA_019348355.1 Actinomycetota bacterium | reverse complement strand
TCTGCGGGACGTAGGCCTCGGGCTGGTAGTAGTCGTAGTAGCTGACGAAGTACTCCACCGCGTTGTGCGGGAGCAGCTCGCGGAACTCGTTGGCCAGCTGAGCGGCGAGGGTCTTGTTCGGCGCCATCACGAGGGTCGGTCGCTGGACCCGCTCGACCAGCCAGGCGGTCGTCGCGCTCTTGCCCGTGCCGGTCGCGCCGAGCAGAACGACATCGGGTCGGCCCCCGGTCAGCCGCTTCTCCAGCTCGTCGATCGCGGCCGGTTGGTCACCGGCCGGCGCGAAGTCGCTGACCACCTCGAACCGCCGGGTCGAGCGCCGAAGGTCGGTGGCGAGGCGGGCCACCTTGCGCTTGGGCACCGGTGGCGTGGCCCCGTGCGGAGCGGCGGAGATGGTCACTCGACCACGGTACGTCCGGGCTCTGACAATCCGTTCGCCGTGCTCAGCCCGGCAGGGCGACGCCCAGCAGCGATCGCAGCTGATTGACCAGGGAAGGGTCGGCCACCGGCGGTGGCGGAGGTGGCGGCGGCGGCGGCGCGAAGACCGCGCCGGCGCGGGCCAGGACATCCCACTGCGCTCCCCCCGTCGTCTGCCAGGACCACAGGCTGATCGAGGTAGCCCCGCCGGCCCGGGCGGCGTCGACGAAGGCCTGCACGCTGCCGGCCGGATCCGGGTCGGCCGGCAGATACGGAGCATCGATGCGGCTGTCATAGCCCTGGCCCACCGGGATGATCGGCTTGCCGAACTGCTTGAAGTACTCCATGGAGGTGGCCGTCACGACCGCGGGCGGGCGGTTGTACCAATAGACCATCGGGATGAAGGCATCGGTGAACGGCGCGGTCTCCGCGTAGGGGTACTTGCCGACCCGCTTCTCGCTCGGCCACGGCACCGTGGCAAGGATCGGGATCTCCGGAGGGAGCGCAGCCCGCAGCGCGGTGTAGTAGCGGATCACCCGGTCGGGGCTGAGCCGGGTGCCCTCCGCGGCCGTCTCGACGTCCGGCGCGACCGCGGACACCCGAGGGGTGTCGGGCCGGCTCCAGGTGGCGGCGAGCGCCATGCGCTGCGCGTCGGCCTCAGGGTCGTCGAGCTTCGGGAAGTCCCACGCGATGACGCTCAGGCCCGTGCCGACGGTCGCCGGCAGCAGCTCCGAGAGGACCTCCTCGCCGATCCAACCCTTCTTGCTGCTGCCGGTCTGGACGAACAGGTGCGAAAGACCTGTCCGCTGCGCCCGGGCCACGACGGCCCGAGCGTCGCCGTTCTCGGACTTCACCCAGTCGTGCAACCACATACCGGTGCCGGTCGGCAGCCAGCGGGCGACCGGGGGAGCCACGGGAACCGGAGCCGGGGCGGCCGGTGCGCCCGGCGCAGGCGGCACGGGGGCGTCCATGAGCGGCATCCGGTCCGCGCGTCCAGGCACCGGTCCGTCGGGCAGTGGCGAGGGCGCCACCGCGACCGGGCCGGACATCACCACCTCCACTGGCGAGGAGCCGGCTGCCCCGGCGGACTGCAGAGCCCCCATGCCGATGAGCAGGACCGCCACCAGGCAGATCGTGACCTCACGCGTCGCCTTCGAGGCATGGCCCCGCAGCGTGGGGATGGGGTCCGTGGGGAGAGGCACCGACGAACCGTACGTCATGCCCGGAGATTCCGTGGGGCAAACTGAACCCGGCAACACCGTTCAGGTTTCGAGGATGTTGCTCCCGTTATGCCCCAGCAGCATCATGATCAGGTCCGTCTTGCCCTCGGCGTAGGCATCCACGTCGTCCGGGTGCCGCTCGGCCAGCCGGTGTTTGAGCGCGGCGTACGCCTGGCGGGCCTGCCCATCCGCCCTCAGCAGGTCGCGGAACGCCACTGCGGCCCGGGCGGCCGTGGTTCCGGCGACGCGTACGTGCACGTTGGCCGCGCGACCAGGATCAGCCGACAGATTCACCCGTTTGCGCCACTGGTCCGGGTCGGGGTCGAGCTCGGGACGGACCGGATCGGTGCTCACGTCCGGGCGGCGGACGAACCCACCGCGGGTCAGCGACCCGTCGAGCGCCTCGACCTCAGACCATGTCGCCACCTCGACCTGCAGGTCGAGGACGTCCTTGGCGGTCAGCCCTGGGACGGCCGTCGAGCCGATGTGCTGGACGTCGGCATCCGGGCACAACCAGCGCAGCCGAGCCACCAGCCGGGCCGCCTCGACGGCCCACTGCTGCCGGGGGGCGACCAGCTCGACCCGCCCACGGAGCGCCGGGCGGGAAGCCGCGAGATTGCGGGCGAAAGGCGCCAGCCGGTCGTCCCAGAGCGATGTGACCTGTGCGGCCAGGGCCGCCTGCGATCCGGCGTTGTCCAGCCAGACGTCGGCGACGGCGCGGCGCGAGGTGTCGTCCGCCTGCGCGGCCATGCGGGCCCGGGCCTGCGGCTCGGGCAGGCCCCGGGAAGCCAGCCTCGCCAGCCGTACGGAGACCGGAGCCTCCACCACGACGACCAGATGGTAGCTCGGCCCGAGGTCCGCCTCGACGAGCAGCGGCACGTCGTGCACGACGACGTCGGCCCCGTCGCGCTCGGCCGCTGCGAACAGCAGCCGGGTCCGTTCGGCGATCAGCGGGTGGACGATCCCGTGAAGCCGCTTCCGGGCGCGGTCGTCGGCGAAGACCAGCCCGCCCAGCGCCGACCGGTCGAGCGAGCCGTCCGACAGGAGCAGCTCCGGCCCGAAGGCCGCGATCACCGCTGCCATGCCCGGGGTGCCGGGCGCCACCACGTCGCGGGCGACGAGATCGGCGTCCACGACAGCCGCTCCCTGCGTCGCCAGCAGCGCACTGACGGCCGACTTGCCGGACCCGATACCCCCGGTGAGGCCGACTGTCAGCACCGGCGGGTACGGGGGCGGCGGACGCAGCGGTCGGCGCTAGGCCGCGCCGCCGGAGAGCTTCTCGCGCAGCGCCTGCAGGGCCTCGTCGCTGGCGAGCGTGCCGCCGGAGGGGGCGGGCGCCGGCTTGGCCGACGCAGCGGCCGCGTCCGTGTCCTGCTCGCCGTCGGCCGGCTCGCCCTCGTCGCCGGCGCTCGAGGTGTAGGAGGTCGGCAGCGCCGCCTCCGCGTCCGCGGCCTGCATGCGCTTGATCTGGTCCTGGTGGGCCTCGAAGCGCTTCTGGGCATCGGCGTACTGCTTCTCCCACAGGTCGCGCGCCTGTTCGTGACCTGGCAGCCACTCCCCCGTCGCGGGGTCGAAGCCCTCCGGGTAGATGTATTCCCCGGTGGCGTCGTAGGACGCAGCCATGCCGTACTGCGCCGGGTCGAAGGCGGCGTCAGCGCCGCCTGCACCGGACTCGTTGGCCTGCTTCAGTGACAAGCTGATCCGGCGGCGCTCGAGGTCGATGTCGATGACCTTGACGAGCAGCTCGTCACCGACGT
>JAHWJP010000002.1 GCA_019348355.1 Actinomycetota bacterium | reverse complement strand
CCACCCGCGGCCAGGTCGGGTTCGAGCTCGCCGGGTGGTTCCAGTTCCAGCCGATGTGGGAGCAAGTCCGCCGGGACAACCCGGACATCTGCGACTGACCAAAGTTCACCCGGTCGGCTCATCAAGTTCTGACATCTCGGGCGGTTCACACGGCTCCGGAGTGGTACGGTGCGGCGTAACAGCACGTAACCATCCTGGGAGAAGCTCATGCGCCGTACCGCTCGCCTTGCCACTGGTGCCTTTGTCCTGGGCGTCGTCGGGTTCACTGGTGCCCCCGCCGCCTCCGCGCAGCAGGTCGCTTGTGACGCCTACGGCCAGACTTGTCCCGCGATCCCCGGCGAAGGGGTGCTGGGCACGCAATTCAACCAGGGGGCCGGCAACCAGGGGGCCGGCACCCAGAGGACCGGCGCCCAGGGGGCCGGCACCCAGGGCGGCGCGGTCTCCGGTCGGACCACTCCCAACACGCTCCCCTTCACCGGCGGGGAGGTCGTCCTGCTGAGCCTTCTCGGCGTCGGCACGCTGGCCGGCGGAGCTGCGCTCGTCGTGGCCGGTCGTCGTCGTACACCCGCCACTGCCTAGCAGCCAGCTGCACCACCGCACCCCGGTACGCCATGCGGCGGCCGGGGTGTTCGGCGTGGCAACAGATCCAGCTGTCCCTCAGGTCCCGGTGACCCCGACACGAGCCTGGAGGAGCCGGTCCACCACCTTCCGGTAGAGCTCGCGCTGCTTGTCCCAGCGGTAAGGCTCCAGTTCGCGAGTGCCCTCCACGACGAGCCGCTGGCGGTGGTCCTCGTCGTCGTGCAGCCGGCGTATGGCCTCAGCCAGGTCTTGGGCGTCGCCCGGACGGAAGTACTCGAGGGCCTTGTCCGAGAAGTAGGCGGCGACGGACGAGGTACGCGAGGTGATCACCGGCAGCCGAAGGGCGAGGAACTCGTACATCTTGTTGCAGTGCGTCAGGTCCCGAAACGCATCCTGCTTCATGGCGACGACCCCCACGTCAGCTGAGCTGAGGCCGACGAGGAGATCGTCCATAGGGACGAAGCCCTGGCTGAAGTGCACCCGGTCCGCAACGCCCCGGTCGACGGCCAGCCTCTCCAGGAATTCACGGAAGGCGCCGCTGCCGTAGATGTCGAAGTGAAGATCGGGCAGGTCATTCCGAAGCTGCGCGACCGCCTCGATCACCACATCAAGCCCGTACCGCTCCTCGATGGAGCCGTGGCAGACGAGGGTGAACCTCTTCCCTGTAGGGCGCGGTGGGTAGCGCTCCACGTCGAAGACGGCCTCGTCGGCGGCGTTCAGGATGACCGTGATCTTCTCTGCCAGGGCCCCGCGGGAGACGAAGGCATCACGCATCTGATCTGTGCACGTGAAGGCATGGTCGGCGACCCGGATGCTGAGCTGCTCAGCAGCGACCACCAGCCGGACACCGGGGTGGGAGAGCGGGCGACCGAACTTCGTCGCGAAGAACTCAGGCATGACCTCGTGGAGGTCGAGCACCAACCGGGCCCCGAGCAGTCGCGGGACAAGACCCGCCAGCACCAGGATGTCGGGCATCGAGTGCACCTGCACCAGGTCGTAGCGCCTGCGCAGGTGCCGAACCGCGACGACCAGCGAGGCCAGCAGCAGGAACGTCCCGTAGCGCCCGAGGTAACCGGCCGCCCCGCCGCGCCCGTGCTTCATGGGCAGCCGGCGCACCGTCAGCCCGCCCGTCCGCTCGACCTGCGGCTCACCGGGAGCTCGCAGGCAGACGACGTCCACCTGGTGACCTGCGGTCAGCAGGGCCTCGACCTCGCGGCGGACCCGGATGTCGAGCGGGTAGTAGTACTGCCGCACGACGCAGATCCTGCTCACGCATGCTCCTGTTCCCGCGCCCGCCACGGACTGGTGCGACAGCACCGACCTTGCGTCCGTTCGGCGAGACGCGCGAGAAGCGACGTGGACGCGCTGGAGGTCACCAAGACTACCTCCACGAAGACGTACTGGACGGACGCAGCCGCCTGAGTCCGAGGCACGACGACCCCGGTAGGCTCAACCCTGAGAGCCGGCGCGCCGAGAAAGAGGACACGGCCGCGCGCGGCCTGTGACCTGAACGCTTCGCTCGTCGAGCCACCAAGGTGTCTGCCGTGAATCCCCGTCTCATCCCGGTCCGCTTTCCGCCAGGGCGCCGTCTGCTCTCGGTCGCCTTGGCGGCCGCCGCCATGACGGTGACCTCGACGATGCCGGGGGCGCAGGCGGCGGGCACGCCGGTCGTCGGTCTCAGTCCGGCGAGCGGCCCCGCCGGCACGATGGTCGTGGCCGCCGGTGGGGGGTTCGATCCGGTCTCCGCCGGCAAACTGAGCGTCGTCGCCAGCACGACTCCCCAGCTCTACTTCTCCCCCGGCGGCGACGTACGGCTGAGCGCACAGAGCCACACGGCTCGCGTGTTGGCGTCGTTCACAACCGACGCCACCGGCGCATTCTCAGTCCCGGCCAGGATACCGACAGACGCGACCGGAGTGGTGTCCCTGCAAGCGACCACCGCTGGGCGCTCGTCCCCCACCACCTTCACGGTCGCAGCTGCGCCGACGGCGGTGACGTCGAGCCCGCCGGCCGTGGGTGGTTATGCGGCCTTGAAGCCGGTCGGATCCTGGAACTCCCTGCCCACTGACGCGCAGGCCGCTGCCCTGGTGCGCCGCTCGAGCTGGGAGCCCCGGCCGGACAACGCCCGGGCCAACAGCACCACGCCCTCGGCTCTGGCGCTCGGCGCGCACGGCGGCGTGGAGCCGATCTGGAACAGCTGGCTGCTACCCCGGGTCACCGGCAACTTCACCGGCACCACCGACGAGATCATCCAGTGGGCCGCCCACAAGTGGGGCCTGCCCGACGAGGTGCTGCGCGCCCAGATGATCTCCGAGTCCTACTGGTACCAGGGCCTGCTCGACAGCAGCGGCAAGCCCATCAACGGCAAGGGCTTCGGCGACTACAGCACCAACCAGGCTCACTGCCCGCCCGGCTACACCGCCCCCTGCCCGCTCAGCTTCGGGGTCCTGCAGATCAAGTACTCCGCGCCGCACCCCGGCACCTTCCCGCACAGCCGGGACAGCACCGCATTCAACCTGGATTACGTCGCCGGTCTGATGCGCGGCTGCTACGAAGGCTGGGAGACCTGGCTGCGCGACTGGGGCAGCGAGACCGGCCCGAGCAACTACGCCGCCGGCGACCTTTACGGATGCCTGGGCCGGTGGTACTCCGGCCAGTGGCACACCAGCCCCGCCGAAGGCTACATCTCCTCGGTCAAGAACCACTTCAGCACCAAGCCCTGGCTCAACAGCGGCTTCTGACACCCACGCAGCCCCGACGGCCGCGTGCCCCCACCAACCCGGCGGAAGCACGCGGCCGTCCCACGTCCCGGCGAGGTCGGGGGCCACTGCAGCCTCAACTACTCAGCGTCACCTGCCAACATCGACCTCAACACTCCCACTCGCTCAGGAGACTGATCATGATCACACACCGACAGATGGGCGGCCGGGTTCGGCGCCTGCTCGCACTGGTGCTGGCCACGCTGAGCTTGGCCGCAGGGCTGGTCGCGGCGGGAACCGGCGCCCAGGCCTCGAGCGCCTCCCTCAGGCTCGGCGCGATCAGCGGACTGCCAGGCACCACCGTCGGCGTCACGGTCACCGGGTTCCCGCGCAAGGCGTCAGGCGCGCTGACCTTCGACGGGACGGTCGTCGGCTCGTTCCGGACGAGCAACCGCGGCACGTACTCCGGCAGCCTGGTCGTGCCCTCTGTCTCTGCCCGGACCGCCACCATCAGTGCCGCGGCCGGCTCGACGTCCGCGTCAGCCTCCTTCGTCGTCCTCGCACCGGCGGAGCCGGTGGCAAGTCCGACGAGTCCGACGACCGTGACGTCGAGCCCGCCGGCCGTGGGTGGTTATGCGGCCTTGAAGCCAGTCGGATCCTGGAACTCCCTGCCCACTGACGCGCAGGCCGCTGCCCTGGTGCGCCGCTCGAGCTGGGAGCCCCGGCCGGACAACGCCCGGGCCAACAGCACCACGCCCTCGGCTCTGGCGCTCGGCGCGCACGGCGGCGTGGAGCCGATCTGGAACAGCTGGCTGCTACCCCGGGTCACCGGCAACTTCACCGGCACCACCGACGAGATCATCCAGTGGGCCGCCCACAAGTGGGGCCTGCCCGACGAGGTGCTGCGCGCCCAGATGATCTCCGAGTCCTACTGGTACCAGGGCCTGCTCGACAGCAGCGGCAAGCCCATCAACGGCAAGGGCTTCGGCGACTACAGCACCAACCAGGCTCACTGCCCGCCCGGCTACACCGCCCCCTGCCCGCTCAGCTTCGGGGTCCTGCAGATCAAGTACTCCGCGCCGCACCCCGGCACCTTCCCGCACAGCCGGGACAGCACCGCATTCAACCTGGATTACGTCGCCGGTCTGATGCGCGGCTGCTACGAAGGCTGGGAGACCTGGCTGCGCGACTGGGGCAGCGAGACCGGCCCGAGCAACTACGCCGCCGGCGACCTTTACGGATGCCTGGGCCGGTGGTACTCCGGCCAGTGGCACACCAGCCCCGCCGAAGGCTACATCTCCTCGGTCAAGAACCACTTCAGCACCAAGCCCTGGCTCAACAGCGGCTTCTGACACCCACGCAGCCCCGACGGCCGCGTGCTCCCACCAACCCGGCGGAAGCACGCGGCCGTCCCACGTCCCCGGCGGTGGCTGCCCTCAGTGGCGGGGCGGCCCCATGAGGCATACACCCGTGTTCACTCCAGGATCCGGGCTTTGACCGGATGGAAGGGATGTCGCAGTCGCCGGCGCATGCGCAGCCGGAGGTTCTGGCTGATGACCATGAGAGTCAACAGGCCGTCTCCCGGTCGGGCTCGAAGGACGCGCGCCAGCTCGCCGAAGCGTCGCTGACGAATCAGCTGCAGCACGACGTGCTTCGCCCGCCGCTCATGCACCCCCTTGTGGAAGCGCAGGACGACCAGCAGGAGCGCCCTGTCCTCGCGCACTGCGGGGCTGTCAAGAAGCTCGGCTGAAGAGGCTGCGTGCTGCCGAAAGATGTTCTCGGAGTCACGGCTCAACGAGCCGGCCCGGCGGCGATAGGAATAGTAGGCGTCACGAACTTGCACCCAGGTGGCGCCTGCCAGCAGCACGTGGACGTAGAAGTAGAAGTCCTCCGCCACGCGCAAGGTCTCGTCGTACTGCAGGGACTTCTCGGACAGGAAAGATCGGCGAAACAGCGGCTTCAGAAAGCCGAGGTCGTGCTGTACGAACTCAGCGGCGGTGAGTCGGTGCGGTGTCCGAATGTCGAAGTTCGCCCAGCGCAAGAAGCTGACTGCCTCAGACCCTCCGCC
Organism: Actinomycetota bacterium; assembly: GCA_019348355.1. Lineage (GTDB taxonomy): Bacteria > Actinomycetota > Actinomycetes > Mycobacteriales > SCTD01 > SCTD01. The sequence goes on along the minus strand of JAHWJP010000002.1, from coordinate 68,708 downwards.
GGACCCGTCCCCATCTTCGCGGACGATGAAGACGTCGTCGGCCACGACGTCGGCTCCTGCACCGACCATGAGCAATTGCTCGAGTCGCTGGGGCAGCCACGTGTCGTCCGCGTCCAGCAGGGCGATCCAGTCACCTCTCGCTTCTGCGAGCGCGCAGTTGCGGCTCGCGGCCACCCCTTTGTTCACGTCGTTGCAGAGAAGGCGGACCCGGGCGTCCTCTGAAGCGAGGCGGACAGCAAGCTCTCGAGTCGCGTCTGTCGACGCGTCGTCGACGACAAGTACCTCGAGACGGTTTTCAGTCTGAGCCAGAGCGGAGCCAACAGCCGCGTGCAGGTGTTGCGCGGCGTTGTACGCGGGAATCACGACGCTCACGCGGGGCCGGTCGGGGACAACGCCACAGGACGACCGCTGGCCGGTCGCAGGCTCTGAGCTGAGGCTGTCCTGCTGCTGTGCCGCCGCTATGGGTCCCAGACCGCGCGCCTGGGAACCGAGCGTCGCCATCTCAGACTCCCGTGTGATGATGGGCGCACCCACCGAACGACGTGGCCCGGTCCTCAGCGCCGGACCAGCGACAAGTTTTTACCAGAAGCCCCTTGCCCTAGCTCCCGGCGCTCCTCGACGGAAGGCACGATGTACCGGAGGTCGCAGGACCGGAGTCCGTCGTGAAGGGACCAATAGCGTGCCCGGCCCTGATTCCACCCTCACACCCGCGTCAACTGCCCCGCCGGGGCTCCGGCAGCTGGTGGTGCGAGGCGGCAAGTACCTGGTGTTCCGTCAGGGCGCCGGTGTCCTCATTGGCCTGGTCGGCATCCTCCTGCTTACCCGAGTGATCGGGCCGAGCCAGTACGGCGTGTACGCCGGTGCCCTAGCAATCGTGGTGTTCGCCGCTGGAATCGGCCGACTGGGCGTCGAGGTGTTCCTCGTCCGCCGTGAGGAACCGCCCGACTCGGCGGTCTACGGCCAGGCCTTCACGCTGCTGTTGGTCTCGGGCCTGCTCTTGGCCGGGATATCGCTGCTCAGCCTCCCGCTACTGCGGGCGTGGACCCTGTCCGACGGAAACGTAGCGCCCATCAGAACGTTGTTCCTCGTGGTGCCCCTCATGCTGCTGCACCAGCCAGCGTTCGCAGTGCTCGAGCGCAAGCTCGACTTTCGCACGGTCGCCTACGTCGAACTCGCCGGCCAGCTTTCGTTCTACGCGGTCGCTTTGCCCCTCGCACTGCTGGGCGCCGGCGTGTGGGCCCCTGTCGCGGGGTTCTGGGTGTGGCAGACGTGCCTGCTCACGGGGGCTTACGCCACAGCCCGTTTCAGACCCCGTCTGGTGTGGTCGCTTCCCCTCATCAGGGAGCTCCTCTCGTACGGCTTCCGCTTCTCTGCAGCATCGTGGCTCTGGGAGCTCCGCATGCTGGTGAATCCCTTGATCGTCGGGCACTTCCTGGGCGCTGCCAGTGTCGGCCACGTGAGCCTGGCCATGCGCTTCGTCGAGGTGCTGTCCGTGGTGCGAGCAGCCACCTACCGGCTGAGCATCGCGGCGCTCGCACGGGTTCAGAACGATCACGCGAGACTTCGACGCATCATCGAAGAGGCGATGACCCTTCAGATCCTCGGTGTCGCCCCGCTACTGGCCGTGGGTTCGGTGATGCTCTGGTTCCTGCCGCTGATCCTGGGTGAGCAGTGGGAGCCAGTGAGAGTGATCTTCCCGTTCCTGGCGCTGAGTTCGCTGCTGAACGCGGTGTTCAACATGCACTCGTCCGCCCTCTACGTCCTCAAGCGGAACAAGGACGTGGCGCTGTTCCACCTGGCATATGTCGCACTGTTCGCCGGAAGCGCCTTCCTGCTCGTGCCCTTGGTCGGCGCGGTCGGCTACGGACTCGGGGAACTCGTCGCGGTCGCGGCGTACTTCGTCATCCACAGGAAGCTCACCCGAGTCGTCCCGCTCAACTATCGCCATACAGCGCGCTGGCTTTTCGGGCTCGCTCCAGGGATGTTCGCTGTGCTCTTGCCGAGGCCGTGGGCGTTCATCCTGGCAGTTCCCACAGTGGTCCTGATGCTGTTGCCTAGCTCACGCAGACTGCTACGCGGGTACGCGTCACAGTTCCGCGCCGGTGCCGGGCCCTTACCGACCAGGCCAAAGCGGCTGGCCCGCGGCCCGCACCAGCGCTGACCGGCGCGATCCGCGTCGAGCACAGCGTCACGTGTGGGCCCCCGTCGGACCCCAGGCCTCGCGCACGGCAGCAACGCTGTCCTGCGGTAGCCGATCAGCACGCAGCTGCCAACGACGTCCGACCAGCCACGCCCTCCGCCAGGCCTTCTCCAAGAGCAGCCACGGGACATCCGGGTCTGCCTGGACCAGCGCCAGCAGGCGCCGTACGTCTTTGCCCTTCGCCGCGGCTCGGACCCCGTGGTAGGCGAGTGCGGCGCACGCTCGTCTCTCGTGCCGTCGAAGCGCGCACACCGCGCCAGGGGACGCCGCCACCTGCGGCACGGACAGCAACGACCGGACAACCTCGTCCTGCTGGCGAGCGATGGTCGTGGGTCCGGAGCTCAGGGACGCCTCCCCGCGGCGGTAGCAGTAATAAGGTTGGGGAAGCTGTCGCCACGTGAGTCCCTTGGCCAGAGCGACCACGGCGAAGCTGAAGTCCTCCGAGACGCGAAGCTCTGGCCTGTAGCGCAGCTGGGCCTGCTCTACAGCGCTGCGCCGCAGGACCGGCTTGAGATAGCCGAGGTCGTACCGGATGAACTCCTCGAGTTCCAGCAGTCGCGGCTGCGTCAACGCGAGTCCCAGCCAGGGCAAGACGCGCACGCCGGTCACCTCGCCTCGTTCAAGAGCGATGGCGTCCACCAGGAGCACGTCGTCGCACACGATGTCGACGTCGGCTGACGCCGCGAGCAGCTGCTCGAGCCTCTGCGGCAGCCAGACGTCGTCGGCGTCCAGCAGCGCGATCCACGTTCCCCGTGCAGCGTCGAGACCGCGGTTGCGGGTCGCCGCAGGCCCGGTGTTGACCGGCGACGGCAGGACGCGAACGCGCGGATCTGCCGCGGCCAAGGCTCGAGCGACTGTGAGTGTTTCGTCTGTCGAGCCGTCGTCGACAACCAGGACCTCGAGATTCCCCATGCTCTGCCGGAGCGTGGAGCGGATCGCGCGCTCCAGCGTGCGCTCCTCCTGGTAAGCAGGAACTAGGACGGAGACGAGCGGACTCGCAGGCGCCTCGGTCACTGCGCGCTGGTGCGGGTCACCGACGCAACGTGCGAGACCCAACCGTCCAGCGTCAGTCGTTGTTCTACGAGTTCCCGTCCGGCCTTGCCCATGCGTTCTGCTTCTTCAGGCTCGTCGAGCAACCGCTGCACAGCTGCTCGTAGGGCTGCTGCGTCACCAGGAGGCACGTACAAGCCGTTGTTCCCGTGACGGACCAGATCGACCTGGCCTCGCGTGGCGCTCACCACCACGGCCTTCCCCATTGCCATCGCTTCAGCTATCACCGTGACTCCACAGTCCGCGTCGACGTCCTGTAGGGGGACCACCACGAAGCGGGCTCGGGCATACAGGCTCCGGAGGGCCCGATGGTCGAGTTGGACGTGTACCTTCACCCCTGCCTCACCAGCCGACGCGGCGCTGCGCGTGATGCCCCGGAAGGTTTCGTCCGGATCACCAGACAGGCTGAGCACGCTGCTTCCTACGGCTACTTCGGCCCGAGCGGCAACCCCCGACATCGCTCGCGCGAAGGTCTTGTAATCCCGGGCCTCCGAACCTACCGCGCATACGTAATCGCCGAGTGGTACGTCCTCGGGGCGGAAGAAGCGCTCGTCGACAGGCTGCAAGGCGTGATGCAGCTTGTCTGCCGGCACGCGCAAGTAGTCGCGCGCATGGTCCATCTGCACGCTGCCGTAGTTGATGATCGCTGACAGGTGGGAGTGGACGCCGAGTGGATGCAGGAAGAGGGCCTTCTTCTTCACCGAGAGCCACACGGACACCAGCACGACGTCGCGTCGGCCGGCGGTGATCTTGTTCAGCAGCGCGAGGGGCAGCCCCATGCGGTCGGCCCGAGCGACGACGTGTCGAGGGCCGCCACGGCGCAGGAAGACCTCGAGCACCTGCGCCGGCACCATGGCCCGCTTGGCCAGCGCCCGTGCAACCGGTGCAGACCGATTTTGCATGTAGTCCATGTCGAGGACGTCCGCGTCGAGTTCCTTGGCCAGCTCCACGTAGTCGGTGCGCGGACGCTGGCCTCGGTGGGCCTCTTGGGCCAACTCCTCTACGGTGGCCTGGCCCGCCCAGGCCGGCACCATGATCAGGCTTTTGGCGTCGCTCATCGCCCGGCCCTGACCCCCACGATCCTCACGGCCCTGACGGTACCCAGCGGCGCGGCGTGGGCGAGACCGCCCGCGCTGTAAACGAATACCGGCCGCGGCAGGCAGCAGACTCGAACGTCGAGGTCCGGGCTCGTGTACAGGAAGTCAGCGATGTAGTTCGCCGGTGTCTCGTAGGCACGAAGCCGTCTGACGCACGCCGCAGCCGGTCGCATTCGATGTCGAGATCCCCCAGCACCGGAAAGGCGCGCTCCACCGGTTGCAAGCGCTCCGGACTCCGGACGGTAACGGGAAGGCGTCGACCGCGTGCACCGCCCCTGAGGGGGCCGACGCGCAGGGCGAGAACCGGCGTGTACACCCCGCAGTTGACACCCACGTCCACGGCGAGATCACCGAGCTTCACCAGCCCCGCAGGATGCGCAACGTCCAGGCGCCCTGCAGCCGCTCATTGAGCAGCCACAGGCGCATCCCGTGAAGGGGCCTCGGTGTCGACAAGGCGCTCAAGACGGTTCACGCTCTCGCTCCCGGTCTGGGAGGTGCCGCTCGCGCGTGAAGTCGAACCGCCTGGCGCGACGCCGCTGGTCAAGGCCGACGGACGCCAGTGCCAGCAGCGGTACCGCGAGATCTGCGGAGCCCCGGAGGAACAGGTGCGGGTCCAGGGCGGTGAGCACGAACACCGTGCCGTAGGCGGAGAAGGCGGCGACGCCCGCGACGGCGAAGGCGCCCTCTGCGTGGCGGGCCGCGGTGCGGCCGATCCGCAGGGCGACGAGGACAAAGAACAGGAACGCCAGCAGGTAGGGCACGCCGCCGATCCAGAGCAGCCAGGTGTGGCCGTTCTCGATGTAAACCGTGGGCTGCCAGGACTCCTTTCCCGCCGCCTCCGGCACGACCTGGACGCCCAGCAACCAGCCGTACCCATCGAACAGCTGCGGCCAGAAGTACGTGGACAGGTTCTCCCAGCGTGCGAGCCAGCTGGACGGAAGGCCGCTCGACGGGTCCACGCCTCGCAGCCGGGCGTCGATGACCGGAGCCAGGACGAACAGGACCATAGGCACGCCGAGCAGGGCGCCTACACCGATGCGCGGAAGCTGTCCGAGCAGCCACCCGACCGCGACGAGAGTGACCAGGACAGCGAAAACGGCCGAGGCCTGACCCGAGCCGAGCGCGCCGAGCAGGAAGACGCCGGCGAGCGCGAGCGGCCATGCCGAGGCGCCGCGCGCCGTCCGGTGCAGCCCGAGCGCCAGAGCGATGGCGAGGTTGAACACCAGCAGGTCCGCCGCGCCATGCGCATTGCCGACGGTCGAGGAGCCGCGCCCGGCGGCGCCCCCCGACGCCCAGTAGGTCGCGACCAGGTCCGGGACGCCGAACAGGCCCAGGGACTGCAGCACCGCAAGCACGGCCACGACCACCCCTGCGGCCAGCGACGCCAGCAGGCAGCGACGCGCATCGGCCTCGGCGCGCACGGACAGCCGGAACAGCACGAACAGCATGTAGTACTTCGCGATCACGGCGGCGGCCTGCACGTCCTGACCGGACATGCCCCGCCCCCGGGCCAACATCCAGAGCAACGGCAGGACGGCGCCGGTGAGCATCAGCACGAGAAAGGCCAGGTCGATTCGACCGAGGGTCGGACGCCGCATCCGCCCGGACAGGGCCAGGACGACCCACCGCATGACGACCGTCAAGAAGAGAAGAACCAGCAGCGCCTCGTTCAGCCGCACGCCGGGCAACAGACGTCCGCGCTCGACGCCGACGATGAGCGGGGTGACGAGCATCCACAGCCAGGCCGCGGCTGCCGGCCGCACGACGACTGTCACGAGCAGCCCGAGCGCTGCCACCGCAACCACCGTGTGCACCGGCGCCATCCCGGCAGACAGTCCGAGCGCGACGAGGACCGGTAACCCCCACCACCACGAGGGGCGAGACCCGTCAGCGGGCCGGGATGCGGCGGACGCTCCCCCACCCGCAGTGACGGCGCTCAGTCGGTGGGTTTCCGGCGCGGCATCGGCGACGGGTGGCGCGATCACGGCCACGCGAAGATGGATCGCCCCCGCAGGCCGAAGGCCAGCATCCCGACGACCAGCAGCAGGCCGACCATGGCGCCGGCGGCGGCCGACCGCAACGGCTTGGGGCCCACGGGCTCGTCAAGCAGATACGCCGGGGTGAGCACCCGGGCCCGAGTCGCGTTCTCGCGCTCCACGAGGATATCGCTGAGCCGCGACTGCAGGGCGCTGATGCGCTGCGAAAGGCCGACATCCTGAAGCTGCAGCTCACGCTCTTCCTGCGTCGCAACCAGGGCCCCGCCCGGGGGCGCCGCCGCCCGTGCGGCAGCGATCTGCTCGAGTCGCGATCGTCCGGCCGCCGCGGTGACAGAGAGCTCGGTGATCTCGCCCAAAATCCGGCGTTCCTCGTCGGCCCCGGTCGCGCTCACGCCGCTGGTCACAGAGGACACATAGCTGTCGGCGATCGCCTGAGCCAGTCGCACGGCGAGTTCGGGATCCTTGTTGCGCACCTGAGCTCGTAGCACCTGACTGCCCGCGATCTGCTCGACCTCCTGCGATCCGGTCAGCTCGCGGAGCGAGACGTCGAGCCGCTCTGCCACCGGGGCAAGCACCCCCCTGCTACCCAGGAGCACCTCTTGCGTGGCGAGCTGTCGCTCGAACTCCTGCGCCGTACCCGTTACCTCGAACAGCACGTCGGCTTGGGCTCCGTAGACCGTGGGCTGGCTAGCGCTCGCCAGATAGGCACACAGCATCGTCAGCAGCATCAGCGCGGTGCTCACGGTCGCGAGCCGTCGCAGCGACCACGTCGAGACACCGCGAGCCGTCAGCGGCGGCTCCGCGCCGGCCTGCCCCTGCGACTGCTCCACGCCGGTGAGGGAGGCAGTCGGCTCGGCCGAGGCAAGGGGGGCAGCGACGTGAGTCGGCTCCGCCACCTGACCGGCAGGTGAGGACCGCACAGCCGGAGGCACACGCACACTCGTCACGCGTGGGGCCGCAGCTGATGACGATTCGGCCGGACGGACGAGCGGCCCCGGCCAACCCGGCACCTCTATCAGGACGGGTGTGTGCCGTGCGGCCGGCAGGTCGGTGGCCAGCCAGTGCACGCTTCCCTGCGACTCCCGCTGCGGCGCTGGCTGGGCTAGCTCTGCCGGGGCAGCGGGGACCCCGCTGGCGGGCGGTCCAGTTAGGGGCACGCTCCCGGACGGGAGCTGTTCGGGCCATCCGCTACCGGTGGGGCTGGTGGCCCACATCTCCGGGCTCTCGAGCTCCCCGGTGGGTGGGGGCTGAACGACGTAGGGGCCAGGTAGGAGCAGACCGGGCGGCTGGCACAGCAGGCCGTCCCAGTCGGAAGGAAGCCAACGGCCGTTCGGTAAGGCCTGCGAACGGCTGTCGCCCTCGGCAGCGGGAGCAGATGCGTTGGTGGCATCGGAGGCTTGTGGCTCCACCGGAGCTTGGGCGTCACCTGCGCGTGCAGGGCGCTCGGGGCGCGCTCCCCAGCTGGCCGACGACATCTTCCCCGCCTCCGGTGGATCCTGGGGCGCCGGACTACCTCGCACCAGAACGTCCTCGCAGAGCCGCCGGAGTGCGGTACAGAATGCGCAGATCCAGCGACCAACTGCAGCGTGAAGCGTACTCGACGTCCAGATCGAGCGCCTCACGCATGGTGAGGGTGTTGCGCCCGCTGACCTGCCACAGGCCGGTGAGCCCCGGCGGCACGTCCAGCCTGCGCCGGTGCACCGCCTCATACAGCTCGACCTCCCACGGCAGTGCCGGGCGGGGCCCGACGAGCGACATCTGCCCGAGCAGCACGTTGACCAGCTGCGGCAGCTCGTCGAGGCTGGTCCGCCGCATCAGGCCGCCGACCCGGGTGATGCGCGGATCAGAAGCGATCTTGTAGACACCCGGCTCCCCGCCATCGGGCGGCACGTCCTGGGTCAGCAAGGCGGTGACGTAGGCGCGGTGGGCGGCGTCGTCGCAGTCGGCCCGCATGGAGCGAAACTTCAGCATGACGAACGGCTCGCCGCGCCGACCCGCGCGGACCTGCCGGAACAGGACCGGGCCTGGGCTGGTGGTGAGCACAGCCAGCGCGAGCAGGACCAGCAACGGCAGCAGGGCGAGCAGGAGCAGCAGCGACGCGACCAGGTCGAGAGCACGCTTCGCGATCCGGTAGCCCCGGCGATGGCCGGGAGCGATCCGGTTCGGCTGCGGCGCAGGCAGAAGCAGGTCGGACACCTGAACCGATGGGGTCTGCGCCTCCGGAGAGGGACGCGTTCGGGCGCCGCCGCGTGGAGGAATCATGGCCGTTCGTCCTTTGCGCTGTCGGCCAGCGCGGCAGCCAGGCGCGCCTGCACGCGCGCCCGGTCGGGGATACTCCCGGTCGCGCGAGCGGGAGAACCCACGGCCACCACGCCGGGCGGCACGTCATGCACGACCACCGAGCCCGCGCCGATGATCGCGTCGGCCCCGATCCGGACGTACGGCAGCACCGTGACGTTGACGCCGAGCTGAGCGCCCGCTCCGATCGACGGACCCCGCATCGCGTCCGCTGACTCCGCGCAGCCGGGGTAGAGGTCGTTGGCGAAGCAGACCCCAGGCGCGAGGAACGCGTCGTCCTCGATCTCGCTGAACTGCGCCACGTAGCAGCCGGTGTGGATCTTGACGCGGTTGCCGATCCGGCAGCCGTAGTCGACCACGCTGTTGCTCCACACGCTGACGTCGTCCCCGATCGTGGACTGCTCGCGGATGACGACGTGGTGACCGGTGCTGAAGCGCGCACCGATCCTCGAGCCGGCGTACAGGACCGTGCCGCTGCGCAGCCGGGCGGCAGGACCCAGGTGCAGCGGCTCGTCGACCGGACGGTCCGCCCGGTAGCCGACCCGGACGTCGTCGTCGGCCACGAGGTCTGCACCGCCGAGGCACTCAGCTGGCACGGCGTACCTCTGCCGGCAGCGCCGCCCGTAGTGCCTCGCCGACACGACCGACTTGCTCCCGGGTGATGGTCGGGAAGAGCGGCAGCGACAGCAGCCGCGCTGCGGCGTCCTCGCACACCGGCAGGTCGTGCGTCGCATACCGCGCGTAGGCGACCTGACGATGGCAGGGGATGGGGTAGTGCACGCCCGAGGCCACTCCCTCGCCGGCGAGCACGGCCGCCACCTCGACACGCTGCGGAACGAGGACCGCGGCCAGGTGGTGCACGCTCTCGGCCTGCGGGGCGATCCCGACGAGATCGGCGTCGAGTCCCTGCAGCTCCTCGGCGTACCAGCGCATCGCCGTCCGGCGTGCCGCGTTCCAGCCGTCGAGGTGGGGCAGCTTGATCTGCAACGCTGCCGCCTGCATGTTGTCGAGCCGGCTGTTGGTGCCGACCACGTCATGGACGTACTTCGCCCCTATCCGCCGGCCATGGTCCGCGAGTGAGCGGATCCGCTCGGCCAGAGCGGCGTCGTCGGTCACCACCGCTCCACCGTCTCCCAGCGCGCCGAGGTTCTTGCCGGGGTAGAAACTGAAGCATCCGACGTCGCCGGCCGAGCCGGCACGGCGGCCGCGCCACGTCGCCCCGTGGGCCTGGGCCGCGTCCTCGATCAAGGCGAGCCCCGAGCGGCGGCAGACCTCGGCCAGCGCATCCATGTCGCACATCTGTCCGAACAGGTGAACGGCGATGACGGCGGCCGTGCGATCGGTCACGGCGCCTTCAACCTGTGTCTTGGTCAGCAGGAGCGTGTGGGGGTCAACGTCCACGAAGCGCGGCACGGCGCCGGCGAGAACGACCGCTTCCGCCGTGGCCACGAAGGTGTTGGCCGGCAGCACGACCTCGTCGCCCGGACCCACGCCCAGACCGCGCAGCGCGAGGACGAGCGCGTCGGTCCCGTTGGCGACGCCGACGGCGGACGACACCTGGCAATACGCCGCCCACTCCTGCTCGAAGCCCTCGACGTAGGAGCCCCCGATGAACGAGGACGTCGTCAGGATCTGCCGCCAGGCGAGCACGATCTCCTCGGTGATCGGCTCGTGAGCGGCCGAGAGGTCGAGGAACGGCACGGCGGGGGTCATCGGACCCCTTTCGTCGGGGCGACACGGAACGACACGGTCAACGCTCTACCTCGGCGAGCAAGACCGGGCGACGCTCGCGGAGCGAGAGATCGGTTGCTGTGAGCACTTGCACGACGGCGAGGCCGGCCTTGCCGTCCGTGTCCGGCACGCGGGCCGCGGCGATGCAGTCTGTGAAGTGCTGATTCTGCACGGCGAGTGGCTCCTGCACGGGAAGATACGGAGAGTGAATACCACCGTAACGGTATGTGATCGGGATGTCATGCATGGCCTCCCCGGAAGCCAGCTGTGCAGCCTTTTCGCCTGAGGAGACCCCCTTGTCGTAGATGCGGAGTTTCTCCTCGCTCGACATGTCGTTGTAGACGGCCATCTGCCGGGACCCCACCACCGTCACCCGGCGGACCTTGCAGGGATCGAGCCAGCTTACGTGCAGTTGAGCGGCGACATCGGACTCCTTGTAGCTGAGGCGCACGTACGCCACGTCCTCCAGGTAGCGGTGAGCATGCGATCCGCCCCACGCCGAGACGGAGTCGGGCGACGTGCCGAGGATGTGGTTGAAGATCGAGATGTCGTGAGGTGCCAGATCCCAGACGACGTTGATGTCGCTCTGGTAAAGACCGAGGTTGAGCCGCGCACTGTCCATGTAGTAGACCTCGCCTAGATCGCCGCTGCGGACAGCGTCGCGCAGGGCCCAAACGGCGGCGTTGTACTCGAAGGTGTGGCCAGCCATGAGGACCACGCCGGCCGCCTGCGCGGCCTCTATCAGGCGCCGTGCGTCCGCCACCGTCGTGGCCATGGGCTTCTCGACCAGTACGTGCTTCCCAGCTGCTATGGCCCGCAGGCCCAGGTCAGCGTGCGAGGCGGGCGGTGTCGCGATGACCAGTGCGTCGACCATGGGCAGCGCCTCCGTGAGGCTGGCTGCGGAAGCGGCCCCGGGGAAGGCGCGTAGCAGATCCTGTCGACGCTCGTGGCGCGGGTCGATGACGACGACCTGTTCGACGGCCGGGTTCGTCGAGAGCACCCGGACGTGCTTCGACCCCCAGTAGCCACAGCCGACGACCCCGACGCGCATGATCGCTCCCCCATTACGTTGGTCACCGCTCTCAACGAGTCAGCACCGATGCGGGTTCTCCCCCGGGCGCTAGTGGATCGAGGCCATTTTAGATGACACCTGGACATACCGCGCATTATGGGCGCGCGACTACTTCACATTGAGACGGATCGCTCACCGTGCATGCACCGACGCTGCGCGTAGAGTGAGCCGATGACCACTCGGCTGGCCGGCCGAATCGTGGCGGCAGCCCTCGCTGTGCTCTGCGTCGTGCTGGCCTGGACCGCGGTCGTAGGCGCGATGGCAGCTCGCGACCTCTCCCGCGCGCGGGACCTGTTGTCGACCACGCAGGGGCGGGCGGACCTGGCGGCGCTGGCCCAGGCGGAGGGGTTGGCCGAACACGCCGAGGGCTTGCTACGCCAACCCGGGCCCCTGCTGTCCCAGGCTCTCCCCGTCGTAGGCAGGACCACCCGAGCCGCACGCATCGTCGCTGAAAGCGGCGCAGCCACCATCGGCAGCGCACGGTCGGCCGCTCGGGTGCTCGACCAGAAGGAGCTGGTGCGGGACGGCAAGCTCGATCTTGAGGCCGTCCGCGAGTTTCAGCAGGTTCTCGACGCCGCCGCTCTCGCGATGGGCCCCCCGTTGCAGCGGCTGGCCGAGGTGGACCCCACGTTGCTGCCTGGCCCCGTCGCCCGCAGGGTCCGTGAGGCGCAGGGTGAGTTGCTCGGTGCCGATGCCAAGGCCGCCAGGGCCGCTGCGCTGACCGAAGCCCTTCCGGGGATTCTCGGTGCCGACCAGACGCGCACGGTGCTCGTGGTGCTCCAGAACAACGCCGAGCTCCGGGGCACCGGCGGCCTCATCTCCACCTTCACCGTGGGGACGGCTCAACAGGGTGCCCTGGTGCTCGAGCCGTTCCGGGACGTCATCGACGTTGCCGACCCCCCCGAGGAGGTGCAGCGGGTCACTGCTAGTCCGGAGTACGTCGAGCAGTACGGGCCGTTCCTCGCGAACACCACGCTGTGGAAGAACGCCAACATGTCGCCGGACGGTCCGTCGTCGAACTCCGTGCTCGCGGCGGTGGCCAGCAGCTCATTGGGACGCAACGTGGACGTGGTGCTGTCTCTCGACGTCCGGGCGATGACCAGCATCGCCGCCACTCTCGGGAGCGTGGCCTTGGAGGACGGGACCCAGCTGACGGCGGAGCAACTGGCCGACGAACTCTACGTCCGCAGCTACGAGGGCCTGGAGTTCTCCGGACTGGAGCGGCGGCGCGAGCTGCGGGCGGCGGCAGACGTCGCCCTGCGTCGGGTTCTCGCGGGTGAATCCGCTCCCGAGGCCCTCGTACGCCAGCTGACCGCGGCTGTGGAGGGGCGCCACCTGACGCTGTGGTCGGCCAACCCTGCCGAGCAGGCGCTCCTGGTGGAGGCCGGCGCGGCCGGCGTCGTCGACACCGAGGGCGGGGACGTGTCGATGGTGACGGTGCACAACCTGGGCGGTCCGGCGCACCTGCAGGGCGGCGGTCCGGGCGAGGGCAACAAGCTCGACTACTACGTACGCCGCAAGCTCAGCATCTCGACCGTTCTCGGTCCGGACGGCACCGCCGATGTCACCCAGCGCCTGGAGCTGGCGAACACCGCCCCGGAAGGCCTCGGACCGTACGTCGCAGGCTTCACCGTGCCCGGCAGGGTGACCGAGCTGGTCAGCCTTTACGCGCACGGCAACGCCGAGCTGCAGAGCCTGACCAAGGACGGGCAGACCCAAACCGGCAGCGTTTCGAGCGAGCTGGGCGCCAGAGTCGTCCGCACGGTCACGGAGCTGGACCGCAATGCGTCCGCCACGTGGGAGTTGCGCTACCGCGTACCGCTCGACGGACGCAGCTACCGGCTCCGCCTGGTCCCGCAGCCGCTGGCCAGGGATGCCAGCGTGCAGGTGACGGTGAGCGGGGCTCCCGGAGTCGAGGTCGAGTCCGGCAACGACGGGAAGTGGACCGAGGGCGGGGTCGCCTTCGAGGAACGCTTCACTGAAATCCGGGACGTGAACGTCCGCGTGGCGGCCCCGCGGACCGGACTGGCGGAGCGGATCCGCTCGTTCTGGAGCTCGCCCGCCGGGACGTAGCCACCTCCAGCGTCACCGCGCGGCGAAGTACTTGGCCTCGGGATGGTGCACGACCAGCGCCGCCGTCGACTGCTCCGGCACCAGCATCGACTCCTCCGACAGGACCACCCCGATCCGCTGCCACTCCAGCAGGTCCTGCACCTTGTCCTGGTCCTCGACGGCCGGGCAGGCCGGGTAGCCGAAGGAGTAGCGCGAACCGCGATAGGCCTGCTTGGACAGCATCAGCTGCAGGTCGGTCGAGTCCTCGGCGCCGAAGCCGAGCTCGGCCCGGATCCGGGCGTGCCACAACTCGGCCAGCGCCTCGGTCAGCTGCACCGACAGCCCGTGCAGCTCGAGGTAGTCGCGGTAGGCGTTGCGCGCGAACAGCTCGGCGGTCACCTCCGAGACATGCGCCCCCATCGTCACCACCTGGAACGCCACCACGTCGGGCTCCCCCACCTCCTGCGAGCGGAAGAAGTCGGCGAGGCACAGCCGCCGGTCACGGCGCTGGCGCGGGAAGGTGAAGCGGCAGCGCTCGTTGCCCGACTCCGGGTCGAGGATGATCAGATCCTCGTCCTTGGAGACCGCCGGGAAGTAGCCGTGCACCACGGCGGCCTGCATGATCCCGTCCGACTGGACCTGGGAGAGCAGCTCGCGCAGGCGCGGCCGTCCCTCGCTCTCGACCAGTTCCTCGTACGTCGGGCCGTCGCCGGCGCGGGCGCCGCGCAGCCCCCACTGCCCGAGGAACAGCGCCCGCTCGTCCAGCCAGGAGACGTAGTCGGCCAGCGGGATGCCCTTGCTGACCCGCGAACCCCAGAACGGCGGCGCCGACACCGCGTTGTCGGTCGCGACCTCGGAGCGGCCGAGCACCGCCGGCTCGGTCCCCTCGGCCGCCCGGCGGGCCTCGTTGATCGCCTTCGAGCGCGCGTGCCGCGCCTTGCGCTCGGCGTCCTTCGCGGCGTCCGCGGCCAGCTGAGCGGCCGGCACCTCGCCGCGCTTGACGGCCATCAGCGAGTCCATGAGTCGCAGCCCCTCGAAGGCGTCCCGGGCGTAGGTCACCTGCCCGTCGAAGATCTCGCCGAGGTCCTGCTCCACGTAGGCCCGGGTGAGCGCCGCCCCGCCGAGGATGACCGGGAACCGCCCGGCCATCCCGCGGGAGTTCATCTCCAGCAGGTTCTCCTTCATGATCACGGTCGACTTGACCAGCAGCCCAGACATCCCGATGACGTCGACCGAGTGCTCCGCCGCGGCGTCCAGGATCGCGGTGACCGGCTGCTTGATGCCGAGGTTGACCACGGTGTAGCCGTTGTTGGACAAGATGATGTCGACGAGGTTCTTGCCGATGTCGTGCACGTCACCCTTGACCGTGGCGAGCACGATCTTGCCCTTGCCGACCTGACCCTCGACCTTTTCCATGTGGGGCTCGAGATGGGCGACGGCGGCCTTCATCACCTCCGCGCTCTGCAGCACGAACGGCAGCTGCATCTGGCCGGAGCCGAACAGCTCACCGACCACCTTCATCCCGCTGAGCAGGGTGTCGTTGACGATCGCGAGCGGCGCCCGGCCGGCCGTCATCGCGGCGTCGAGGTCGGCCTCGAGACCGTTCTTCTCCCCGTCGATGATCCGCCGGGCCAGCCGCTCGTCGAGGGGCAGCTCCATCAGGATCTCGTGCCGGGACTTGCCGCCGGTGTCGGCTTCCACGCCCTCGAACATGTCGAGCAGGGCGGTCAACGGGTCGTACGCCGGACTGTCCGCGGTCGCCGGACGCCGGCGGTCGTAGATGAGGTCAAGGGCGCACTCGCGCTGTTCGTCGGGGATCCGGTTCATCGGGACGATCTTGGAGGCGTGCACGATCGCGCTGGTCAGCCCGGCCTGCTGGCACTCGTGCAGGAACACCGAGTTGAGCACGACGCGGATCGCCGGCTTGAGCCCGAAGGAGATGTTGGACAGCCCGAGCGTCGTCCCGACGTCCGGGCGCTTCTCGGACAGCACCCGGATCGCCTCGATCGTGGCGAGGCCGTCCCGCCGGGACTCCTCCTGACCGGTGCCGAGGGTGAACGTGAGGGTGTCGACCAGCAGGTCGCTCTCCCGCATCCCCCACTCCCCCACCAGGGTGTCGATGAGCCGCTCGGCCACCGCCACCTTCGTCTCGGCGGTGCGCGCCTGGCCCTGTTCGTCGATCGTCAGGGCGACGACAGCGGCGCCGTGCTCCCGGACGATCGGCAGGATCCGGGCCCACCGGCTGTCCGGACCCACGCCGTCCTCGAAGTTGACGCTGTTGATGACCGCCCGACCCCCGAGGCACTCGAGCCCGGCCTCGATCACCGGCGGTTCGGTCGAGTCCAGCATGATCGGCAAGGTGGAGGCGGTGGCGAGGCGGGACGCCACCGCGGTCATGTCGATCGCGCCGTCGCGGCCGACGTAGTCCACGCACAGGTCGATCAGGTGGGCGCCCTCACGCACCGCCTCGCGCCCGATGTCGACGACCTTCTCCCAGTCGCCCGCGAGCATCGCCTCACGAAAAGCCTTGGAGCCGTTGGTGTTGGTGCGCTCGCCGATCATCAGCACGCCGGCGTCCTGGCGGAAGGGCACCGCTGAGTACAGCGAGGCGGCGGACGCCTCGACCACGGGCGTACGCGGTGCCACCTCCCGCCCGCGCACCCGGTCCACCACGTGCCGAAGGTGCTCGGGCGTGGTGCCGCAGCAGCCGCCGACGAGCCCCACGCCGTACGACGTCACGAACTGCTCGAGCGCGTCGGCCAACTCGACGGGCTGCAGCGGATAGACCGCGCCCCGCGGGCCCAGCTCGGGCAGACCGGCGTTGGGCATGACCGAGATCGGCACGCTCGCGTGCTGGCTCAGGAAACGCAGGTGCTCGCCCATCTCGGCCGGGCCGGTCGCGCAGTTCATCCCGATCACGTCGATGCCGAGCGGTTCGAGTGCGGCCAGCGCCGCGCCGATCTCCGAACCGAGCAGCATCGTGCCGGTCAGCTCGACCGTCACCTGCGCGAGCAGGGCGAGCTGGCGACCGGTCGCGCTCATCGCCCGGCGCGCACCGACGACGGCGGCCTTGGTCTGGAGCAGGTCCTGGCTGGTCTCGACGAGCACGCCGTCGACGCCGCCCTCGATCATCGCCTCACACTGCTGCTGGTAGGCGTCGCGCAGCAGGGCGTACGGCGCATGGCCGAGCGTCGGCAGCTTGGTGCCCGGTCCGACGCTGCCGAGCACCCAGCGTGGCCGGTCGGAAGTCGCCCAGGCGTCAGCCGACTCC
Source organism: Actinomycetota bacterium (assembly GCA_019348355.1). GTDB lineage: Bacteria > Actinomycetota > Actinomycetes > Mycobacteriales > SCTD01 > SCTD01. The sequence goes on along the minus strand of JAHWJP010000002.1, from coordinate 51,940 downwards.
CGGGCGAGGCGCGCACCGGCCAGGGCCGTCTCGCCGATCCGGTCGACGATGCCGTACTCCGCGAGGTTGGCGTAGTTGCTGCCGAAGGTGTTGGTCTCGACCACGTCGCAGCCGACCTCGAAGTAGGCGTCGTGAATGGCCCGGACCACGTCCGGGCGGGTGATGCTGAGGATCTCGTTGCAGCCCTCGTGGCCCTCGAAGTCCTCGAGCCCCAGATCGTGCTCCTGGAGCATCGTGCCCATCGCGCCGTCGGTGACGACCACCCGCTCGCGCAGGGTCGCGAGCAGGTCCGGACGGACCGGTGCGGCGGGTTCACTCGACGGTGCTGACACGCGGGGAGCCTACCGGCGGCATCGCCGACCTCGGTCCGGGACCGGCCCCGAAAAGGTAGGTTGCGCCAACCTGTCGGCCCGACGAGGAGCACACGTGAGCGGCTACACCACGGTCCTTGCCGGCACCGACGGGTCGGAGTCGTCCTTTCGGGCCGTGGACCGGGCGGCCGATGTCGCCCGGGACGCCGGGGCGAAGCTGCTGCTGGCCTGCGCCTACCGGCCGATGTCGGCCCGCGAGGTGCAGGACGCGCAGGACGTCCTCGGCGGTGAGGCCTACAAGGTCTCGGGGTCGACACCGGCTGAGGATGTGCTGCGTGACGCCGCCGACCGGGCCCGCAGCTCGGGGCTTGACGACATCGAGACCGTCGCCGTCGAGGGCGATCCGGTGGACGAGCTGGTGCGAGTGGCCGACCAGCGGGGCGTCGACCTGGTCGTGGTGGGCAACCGGGGGCTGAACAGCCTCGCCGGCCGGCTGCTCGGATCGGTGCCCGCCAACATCAGCCACCGGGCCAGCTGTGACGTGCTCATCGTCCACACCACCGGGCGCGCGAAGAGGTGAGCTCACCCGCTGTGTCCCCGGGAAGTGGACGAGCCGGTCCGGGCCCTGCGTTGGCCAGGGCCAGGGCCAGAGGCGTCACCGGCGTCCCTATGCAAACTGCCCCTGACCTCAGGGGCAGTTTGCATAGGCGCGCGGGATGAGCATGGGGCCGTTGCTGGCGCACCCGCCGGTCGCCGGCGGGCTGGACCTCGACCTGCCCGGACGTGACGTGCGCCTGCGGGCGACCCGCTGGCCGGGGGCCGGACCGCCCGTCCTGCTCCTGCACGGGCTCGCGTCCTCGCGCCGGTTCTGGGATCTGGTCGTCCCAGGCCTCGCCGGGCTGCCCGTGATCGCGCTCGACCAGCGCGGGCACGGTGACAGCGAACGCCCGGTCGGGCCGTACGACGGCGCCACGGTCTCGGCCGATGCGCTGCTGGCACTGGACGCGCTCGGGCTGTCCCGCGTCGTGGTCGCCGGCCACTCCTGGGGCGCCTCCGTCGCGCTGCGCCTCGCGGCTGTGGCCCCGGAGCGGGTCCTCGCCGTCGTCGCCCTCGACGGGGGGCTCGGCACAGCCCGCAGCGCGGGCGGCACCCGCGAGCAGGCGCGGGAACGGCTCACCCCGCCGCAGTTCGCGGTCCCGGAGGCCGAGCTGCGCGAACGTCTGCGGGCCGGGGCTCTGGCGTCGTGGTGGAGCCCGGCGGTGGAAGCCGCTGTCCTGCCGCTGTTCGGCACCGGCCCCGACGGCCTGGTGCGGGCGCGCCTGCCGTTCGAGGCGCACATGGCGATCGTCGATGACCTGCTCGACGACGACGAGCAGGGCCGTTTGGCCGCGGTGCGCTGCCCGGCCTGGCTGGTGTCGTGCGAGCCGGTGGGAGGGGTCGACGAGTGGTCGGTCGCGAAGGCGGCGGCGCTGGACCGGGCGGCTGGTTCGCTGGCCAGCCCCCGACTGCTGCGCTGGGCGGGAGCGGTTCACGACGTACCGCTGCAGTGGCCCGCCCTGGTCGCCGGTCTGATCCGCGCCGCCGTCGACGAGGTGCGGACAGCCGCGCCCGGGGCAGGGACCCCCGCATGACCAGCCACGACCGCCCTCCCCTGCGCCGGCCGGTGCTCATCGCGGCCTTCGAGGGCTGGAACGACGCGGGGGACGCCGCGACCGGGGCGGTCGAGCACCTGGAGCAGGCCTGGGACGCCCACAAGGTCGCCGCGCTCGACCCCGACGACTACTACGACTTCCAGGTCAACCGGCCGACGGTGTCGCTGGTCGACGGCGTCACCCGCCGGATCAGCTGGCCGACCACCCGGCTGTCGGTGTGCAGCCCGCCCGGCGCGAGCCGGGATGTCGTGCTGGTACGCGGGCTGGAGCCGAACATGCGCTGGCGCGGCTTCTGCCAGGAGCTGCTGGGACTCGCCAACGGGCTCGGCACCGAGCTCGTCGTGACGCTCGGCGCGCTGCTCGCAGACAGCCCGCACACGCGACCGGTCCCCGTGAGCGGCACCGCCTCGGACCCGCAGACCACGGACGCCCTCGGGATGGAACGAAGCCGCTACGAGGGCCCGACCGGCATCGTCGGGGTCTTTCAGGACCACTGCGTCCAGAGCGGCCTGCCGGCCGTCAGCTTCTGGGCCGCCGTGCCGCACTACGTGTCCTCACCGCCGTGCCCGAAGGCCACGCTGGCCCTGCTGCGCAAGGTCGAGGACCTGCTGGACCTGCCGGTGCCGCTGGGCGAGCTGCCGGACCAGGCCCGCGCCTGGGAGCGCTCGGTCGACGAGCTCGCCGCCGATGACACCGAGGTGCGGGACTACATCGCCTCGCTCGAGGACCGCGAGCCGGAGGAGGACCTGCCCGAGGCCTCCGGTGAGGCGATCGCCAAGGAGTTCGAGCGCTACCTCAAGCGCGGCGGCGACGAACCGACCGGCTGACGCGTGCCGTTCGTACTGGCCTCAGCGGAAGCTGCCGGCGATCTGCATCTCGGCGTCGGCGTAGGCCGTGCCCGCCTGGTTCATCAGCTGGCTGATCCCGTCCAGCGCGTGCTTGAGCCCCTGGGCGGAGCGCTGCCATTCGTCCCACAGGGCGGTGAAACGCTGCTGCGCCGCACCGGCCCAGTCGCCGCCGACCAGCGGGGCGACGGTGTTGCCGAGCCCACGCAGCTGCCCGTCGATCTCGCCCGACCCGCGCGAGACCTGTCCGGACAGGGCCTGCAGCTGCTCCGGGGTGACCTTGATGCCGCTCATGTCTCGCTCCCTCTGCTGACGATGCGGCCGCTCCGGCCGACCCCTCAGACGCTAGACAGCCGAACCCCTGAGCGGGGAGGTCGGCGCAGATCTGTGGACAACCTCGATCGACACCCCCATCAGCGTGTCGATGGCGTCCCGCAGGAGCGCCGGCGCGGCCGGGTCGTCGCCAGGAACGGCGCACCACTGGTCCACGATCGCCAGCGCGGCGGGCGTGTCGAGGTCGTCGGCAAGCGCGCGGCGCATCGCGGCGAGGGTAGCGGTGCCGGACGCGCCAGCGGCCCGCGAGACCCCGTCCCGCCAGGCGGCGAACCGCTGCTGCCCGGTCTCGAGCACGCGGTCGGTCCATTCCCGGTCGCTGCGGTAGTGGGCGCCCAGCAGGGCCAACCGCAACGCCCCGGCCTCGACCCCGGCTGCCAACAGCCGGGACACGAACACGAGGTTGCCCCGCGACTTGCTCATCTTCTCGCCGTCGAGCCCGACCATGCCGGCGTGGACGTACGCCCCGGCGTAGGGCCACGTCCCGGTGCCGATCTCGGCGTGCGCCGCGGACATCTCGTGGTGCGGGAAGGCAAGGTCGGACCCGCCCCCCTGGACGTCGTGCCGCAGGCCCAGCCGGTTCAGCGCAATGGCGGCACACTCGACGTGCCATCCCGGCCGTCCGGGGCCGAGCGGGGAGGACCACGAGGGCTCGCCAGAACGCGCCGCAAGCCAGAGCAGCGGATCGAGCGGGTGCTTCTTGCCGGTCCGCTCGGGGTCACCGCCGCGCTCCGCGAACAGGGTCAGCATCATGTCGCCCGGCAGGCGCGCCACCGAACCGAAGTGCGGCGCGGCGTCGACCGAGAAGTAGACGTCCTCACCCCCCGCCGGCGCCGTCACCCGGTAGGCGGCGCCGGCCTCGAGCAACGCCACGACGAAGGCGGCGATCTCGTCCATCGCCTCGACGGCACCGACGTAGTGGGTCGGCGGCAGCACCCGCAGGGCCGTCATGTCCGCCCGGAACAGCTCGGTCTCCCGCTGTGCGACGAGCGTCCAGTCGGCCCCGTCCCGCGCTGCCCGCTCGAGAAGCGGGTCGTCGATGTCAGTGACGTTCTGGACGTAGTCGACGGCGAAGCCCCGGTCGCGCCAGACGCGAACGAGCGTGTCGAAGGCCAGGTAGGTGGCGGCGTGACCCAGGTGGGTCGCGTCGTACGGCGTGATGCCGCACACGTAGAGCCGGGCGGTCGGGCCGCTGGGCCGGACCTCGAGCCGCCCGCCGGTCGCGGTGTCGTGCACGCGTAGCGGCACCTCGTCGGCGGCGCCGCCGAGAACGGGTACGGCAGCGGCGGGCCAGGACTGCATCGGGTCAGCCTACCGACGGTCAGAAGGGCGGCCAGGGGATCGCCGGCCAGTCCAAGGACGGCTCCGGGAAGCAGCCGCTGGCGAGCAGCCGGTCGACGCGCGCCGCCGTAGCCCGCACTTCCCGTACGGTCAGCAGCGGGTGCAGAGCCTCACCCAGCGCACACCGCAGGTCTTCGCGCAAGGCGGTGAGGGTCGCGACCGCCTCGTCCGGCAGCGCCGTGCCGCGCCACTGCCACAGCAGGGTACGCAGCTTGTCCTCGGTCGAGAAGCAGATGCCGTGATCGACCCCCTGCACCCGGCCGTCCGCGCGAGGCAGCAGGTGGCCGCCCTTGCGGTCGGCGTTGTTGATCACTGCGTCGAGGACCGCCATGCGGCGTAGATCCGGATGGTCGCTGCGTGAGAGCGCCCCCAAGTCGATGCCCTCGTCGACGTCCACCCACAGTTGGCACATCCCCGTCCCGAACGGCCCCTCCCGCAGCACGGTCGGCGGCACGACGTCCCAACCGGTCGCCTGCGAGACGAGGTAGGCCGCCACCTCGCGGCCGGCGAGCGTGCCGTCCGGGAAGTCCCAGAGGGGGCGCTCGCCGCGTACCGGCTTGTAGACGACGGCCGCACTCACGCCGCCGAGCTCGGCCACGCAGTAGAGCGTGGCGTTGCTCGCGTCGACCAGCCGCCCCTCGACCGACAGCTCGCCTTCCCGCAGCAGGCGTAGCACCTCGTCGAGCTCGAGGGTCGCGGTCACCGGACCAGTGTCAGGCAGCGGACCGTCGGCCGCAGCCTCGCTGCCACTCAGCGGCGGTGCCCGTTCTGGCGCGGGCAGATGTGACCTTCAGGATCGAGCGGCAGGGCGCACAGCGGGCAGGGCGGACGGCCCGCCGCGACGACGCGCTGCGCCCGCTGGATGAAGGCCCGGGCCATCTCGGCCGTCAGCAGCACCCGCAGCGCCGGCGGGCCCTCCTCGGTCTCGGTCAGCGGCTCGACCTCCGGGGTGTCCTCGCCTTCGGCGGGCGCCAGCGCCTCGACGACCACCTTGGCCGTCTCGCCGTCCCACGCCAGGCCCATCGTCCCGACCCGGAACTCCTCCTCGACGGGGGCGTCCAGCGGCGCGGTGTCCTCGAGCTCGGGCGGCGCGACAGCGGGCACCTCGCCGACGCCGCGGCGGCGCACCTCCTCGAGCAGCTCCCCGAGCCGTTCGGCGAGCACGACGACCTGCACCTTCTCGAGCGCGACCGAGACGGTACGGCCGGCTCCGGTGGCCTGCAGGTAGAACGTCCGGTCGCCGGGCTGACCGACCGTGCCGGCGACGAAGCGCTCGGGCGGGTCGAAGACGAACAGCTGACGGGGCACACCGCGACCTTAGTCCGACCCGGTGCCCGCGCCACCGCCGACGGGAGCGTCCGAGCTGGCCTTGCGACGCCGACCCTTCTTGCGGGCGGGCAGCAGGTCGGTCACGCCGCCGCCGGTGTCGTTGACGCGGACCACGAACGGGCGCAGCTCGGTGTAGCGGATCACCGTGACCGAACACGGGTCGATCATGATCCGCTGGAACTGGTCGAGGTGCAGCCCCATGGCGTCCGCGACGATCGCCTTGATGACATCGCCGTGCGAGCAGGCCAGCCAGGTCGCGTCGGGGCCGAGTCGGGAGTTCCAGTCGCGTACGGCGGCGACCGCCCGTACCTGCGTGTCCCGAAGGGCTTCTCCCTCCGGACCCGGGAACACCACCGCTGACGGATGGGCCTGCACCACCTTCCACAGCGGGTCCTTGCCCAGCTCCTTGAGCGGCCGGCCGGTCCAGTCGCCGTAGCGGCACTCCCCCAGCCGATCATCGACCTGCAGCTCGACGTCGCGGCCGGCGAGGATCGCCGCGGCGGTGTCGAGGCAGCGGTCGAGCGGGCTCGACACGACGGCGGTGAGTGGCAGCGGGCGCAGCCGCTCGGCGACGGCGGCAGCCTGCTTCTCGCCGCGCTCGTCGAGGTGCAGGCCGGGGGTCCAGCCGGCGAGCACCGGTCCCGTCAGGTGTGTCAGGCCGTGCCGGACGAGGACGACGGTGGTCACGGGGAGAACCTAGTCGCGGTGCGCTCAGAGCCAGCCCTTGCGCTTGAAGAAGGTGAACAGCAAGACGACCGAGCCGACCAGCAGCACCGTCGAGGCCACGAAGCCGCTGGTCTGCTCGGAGCCGGGGAAGGGGACGTTCTGCCCGAAGTAGCCGGTGAAGGCAGTGGTGACCGCGAGGATCGCCGCGTAGGCGGTCAGCCGGAAGACGGTCTCGTTGAGCCGGTTGCTCGCCAGCGTCAGGTTGGTGTCCAAGATGGTGGCGAGCAGGTCGCGCAAGCCGTCGATGTCAGCCGCCGAGCGCTGGACGTGGTCGTCCACATCTCGCAGGTAGGGCGCCATCCGCTCGTCGGCCAGCCCGAGATCGGGCCGTAGCATCGTCGCGAGCACGTCGCGCATCGGCAGCACGGCACGGCGCAGCTGGGTGAGAGACTTGCGCAGGGCGAAGGACCGTCGCTGCAGGTCGCCGCCGGTCTGCTGCTCGTCGAACAGCAGGTCCTCGAGCTCCTCGGCCTCGTCGTCGAGCAGCGAGACAGCAGCGCTCTGCCCGTCCACGAGGTGGTCGACCAGGCCGTGGGCCAGGAAGGCGACGCCCGACTTCGTCAGCTCCGGGGTGCTGTCCCACCGGTCGAGCAGGGGCTGCAGCTCCAGCAGATCGTCCTTGCGCACGGTGACCAGCGCCCGGGAGGTGATGAACGCCGCGATCTCCCCGGTGTGGAGCAGCAGGTCGCCCGGCGCGCACGACACCGCGTAGGCCGTGAGGAAAGCGTGGTCGGGGTAGCGGTCGATCTTGGGGCGCTGTTGCTCCTGCAGGGCATCCTCGATGGCCAGCGGGTGCAGTCCGAACTCCTCGACGACCACCCCCATGTCGCTCGCCGACGGCTTCAACAGGTCCAACCAGACCACCGTGTCGGGCTCGGCGAGGTGGTCGCTGATGTCGCACACCTCGAAGCCCTCGGCCACCAGTTCACCGGCCCGGTAGAGCCGGGTGTGGGCCTGGCAACCGGTCGGGCTCTGCGCCCGGCAGGCTGTCGCTGCGTTCTGCTGCGTCTGGTCGAGGCTCATGGCGGTAAGCGTCCCAGGTGCGCTCAGGTGAACGCGAGGACCCCGAGCACGACGGCGCCGAGCGCCACCCGGTAGGGCACGAAGGCCACGATCGAGTTGCTGGCCACGAACTTGAGCAAAAAGGCGATCGAGGCGTAGGCCACGACGAAGGACACGACCGTCCCGACGATCACTGGGCTGGCGCCGACGCTGCCGTCGAGGGCAGAGGGCAGTTCGAGTGCCCCTGCGGCCGTGAGCGCCGGGATGGCGAGGAAGAACGACATGCGGGTGGCGGTCACCCGGTCGATCCCGAGCAGCAGGCCGGCCGAGATCGTCGCCCCCGAGCGGGACACCCCCGGGACGAGCGCGACGCACTGGGCCAGGCCGATGAGCAGTCCGTCCCGGATCGTCACCTCGGGCTCGCCGCGCTCCTGGGTGGCGCGCCGCTCGGCCAGCACCATGACGGCGCTCCAGGCGATGAGCGCGATCCCCACCGTGGTGAGCGAGCGGAGCACCGGCCCCTTGATGACGTCACGAAAGAGCAGGCCCACGACGCCGATGGGCAGCGAGCCGAGCACGACGGCCAGGGTGAAGCGCCAGTCGTCGGTCTGGCGTCCGGCGGCCGAGCGCACGCCGGCGAAGAAGCCGCGGGCGAAGCGGGCGATGTCCTTGGCGAAGAAGATCAGTACGGCGAGGATGGCGCCGCTCTGGATGACCGCGGTGAACGCGGTGACCGACGGGTCGTCGACCTCGAGGCCGAGCAACCCCTCGGTGATCGTCAGGTGGCCGGTGCTCGACACGGGCAGGAACTCGGTCAGCCCCTCAACGACGCCCAGGATCACCGCGTCGAGCAGCCCGAGGCTCACAGCAGGTCCTTCCGGCTCGATCGATGTTCGGCAAGGACGCGTCGGGCGACCACGGCGGCAAGCCCCAGACGGTAGAGCGCCGGGCCGGTGGCGCTGCGGCCGGGGCGCCGCTGCTGCGTCCAGGCCGCCGCGGCGCCGGCGAGCCCGGCGCAGGTGGCGCCTGTCGCGAGCGACGGGGACAGCGCGCGCAGCGTCGTACGGTCCGAGCGCGCCAGGGTGAGCACCGCTGCGCCGGCGGTGACCGGCAACGACATGAGCAGCGAGAACCGCTGGGCCGGTGCGCGGTCGACCCCGGCGGCCCGAAGCGCGGTCAGCGTCGCGCCGGAGCGGGAGACGCCCGGCGCGAGCGCGGCCACCTGGGCGAGGGCGGCGTAGGCGGTCTCGCGAGGGCCGACCCCGGGCTCCCCGCTCCCCTGTTCCTTGATCATCAGGAGCTTGCCGTCCGACTCGCCTGGCGTGTCCCGCGGCGATCTCCTGATGATCTTGGGCGGGCGGTGCTGGAGGTCGGATGCGGCGGACTGCGGGCCGCGCCGGTCGGCCAGCCAGAGCAGCGCGCCCGCCCCGGCGAGCAGGACGGCCAGCTGCGGTGGCCGGCCGAGCCGCGCCTCGACCCGGTCGGCGGCGAACGTCCCGGCGACAGCGGCCGGAAGGCAGGAGCCGGCCAGCAACCCCACCGTCCGCCGGTCGAGCGAGCAGAGCTCGTGGCGCAGCACGACGGCGATGCCGAGGCACGAGCCGGCATGCAGCCCGGCGGCGAAGGCCGTCCGGTCCGGTGGCTGCTTCCAGCCGAGCAGCCAGGGCAGCAGGACCAGCTGCGCCGAGGAGGAGACCGGGACGACCTCGGCAACGCCCTGCGCGAGCCCCAGAACCGCCGCCTGAGAGAGCTTCAGTCCCCCACGCCCGCAAGCTCGAGCGCCTCGACGGCGGTGCGCAGCGTGGCCTGCTGCTCCGCCGGCGAGCCGTCGAAGCCGGGCGACAGCGTGAGGGTCGTGACACCGCTCGCGGCCAGCACCTGCATCCGCTCGGCGATGCGCTCCTTGCTGCCGAGCAGGCAGGTGGCGTCGAGGAAGTCGTACGGGACGGCGGCGGCGGCCGCGTCGTACTCCCTTGTCAGGTAGTGGTCCTGGATGCTCTTCGCCGCATCCTCGAAGCCCATGCGGACCGCCAACTGGTTGTAGAAGTTCTTCTCGCGGCTGCCCATCCCGCCGACGTAGAGCGCGGCATACCAGCGGACCGGGTCGGCGCAGGCGCGGGGGTCGTCGCCGACGACGATCGGCATGGTCGGCACCACGTCGAAGCCGGCCATCGTCTTGCCGACCTTGGCCCGGCCGGCCCCGATCGAGGCGAGTGACGCGCTCGCGTGGTCGGCGGAGAAGAAGATGGCGAGCCACCCGTCGAACAGCTCGCCGGACAACTCGAGGTTCTTCGGGCCCACCGCGGCGAGGTACATCGGGATGGTCTCGCGCACCGGGTACACGGTGAGGCGCAGCGCCTTGCCCGGCCCGTCGGGCAGCGGCAGGACGTAGTGCTGGCCGTCGTACTGCACCTTCTCGCGGCGCAGCGCCAGCTTGACGATGTCGCTGTACTCCCTCGTGCGGGCCAGCGGCTTGTCGAACCGCACGCCGTGCCAGCCCTCCGACACCTGCGGTCCGGAGACGCCGAGGCCGAGACGAAAACGCCCACCCGACAGGGTGTCGAGCGTCGCGGCTGTCATCGCGCAGTTGGCCGGGGTGCGGCCGGGGATCTGGAAGATGGCCGAGCCGACGTCGATCCGCTTCGTCTGCGCGGCAACCCAGGCCAGGACCGTCGGTGCGTCCGAGCCGTACGCCTCGGCCACCCAGGCGACGGCGTAGCCGAGCTCGTCCGCGGTCTGCGCGAGCCGGAGGTTGTCAGCGTCGTTGCCGCCCCCCCAGTAGCCCAGATTGAGGCCGAGCTTCACGTCCAGCCTCCTCGAGATTGGGTGTGGCGGCAGCGTAGCCACCTGCGCTCCGCTAGCGTCGCGGCAAACAAGGAGCGACGGTTGAAGCAGCGTCACCTGGGCCGCAGCGGTCTGATCGTGTCCCGGCTCGCGCTCGGCACGATGACCTGGGGCGGGGACACCGACGAGGACGACGCCGCCGCGCAGCTGATCGCCTTTCGCGAGGCTGGCGGCACGCTGGTCGACACCGCCGACGTCTACGCCGGCGGGGCAAGCGAGCAGGTGCTCGGCCGGCTGCTGACCGAAGTGGTGCCACGCGACGAGGTGCTGGTGGCGACCAAGGCCTACGGCGAGACCGGTCCCGGGCCGATGGGGCGCGGGACCTCGCGCGGTCACCTGCTGTCGGCGCTCGACGCCTCCCTCGCACGGCTGCAGACCGACCACGTCGACCTGTGGCAGCTGCACGCGTGGGACCCGGTCACGCCGTGGGAGGAGGCGATGGCGGCCCTCGACACGGCGGTCAGCTCCGGTCGGGCCCGCTACGTGGGGGTGTCCAACTACTGCGGCTGGCAGCTTGCGGCGACAGCGACCCATCAGCGGAGCTGGCCCGGGCGCGCGCCGCTGGTCTCGGACCAGGTGGAGTACTCCCTGCTGCAGCGCGGGATCGAGCGGGAGGTCGTGCCGGCAGCGATGGCGACGGGGGTCGGCCTGCTGCCCTGGTCGCCGCTGGGCCGCGGCGTGCTGACCGGGAAATACCGCAACGGCCCGCCCGCCGACAGCCGCGGGGCGTCCGCGCACTTCTCCGGGTTCGTCGAGCCCTATCTCGACGACCGCGCCCGGTGGGTCGTCGACGCGGTCCTGACGGCAGCCGACGGGCTGGGCGTCTCCCCGGTCGCGGTCGCCCTGGCCTGGGTGCGGGACCGGCCGGGTGTCGTCGCGCCGATCGTCGGCGCCCGCACCGCCGCGCAGCTACAGGCCTCGCTCGCCGCCGAGCACGTGGAGCTGCCGCCGGCGATCCGGGGCGCCCTCGACGACGTGTCGGCGATCGACCACGCCTATCCGGAGACGATGCCTCGCTGGTCGTCGGACGACCTGGAAGACTGACCCGCATGCCGTACGAGTACCGCGCGGTCCGCATCCCGCCGGACGCCGACCGGGACCAGACCCGCGAGCTGCTGGCGATCCATGCTGAGTACGGCGACTGGGAGCTCGCCCGCCACGAGATCTGGCCGGGCGGGCGGCGCCAGGTCACGGTCCGCCGGCGGGTGCGGGCCGAGCCGCTGCCTCCGCTGCCGACCTGAGTTGGGCTGGGCGCGGGCTTTGCTCCCCAACGCCGGCCGCCCCGCCCGGCCGGGGAGCATCCACCGCGGCTGAGCGCGGCGTCTGCTCCCCGACGACCGGGGCCGTACGGCTGGGCACCAGCCCACCGCTACGGCCAGTCGACCTCGGCGACGAGGGTCGCCATCTCCACGTCGAGCAGGGCGCTGCGCGGCTGCTCGACGTAGGCGCCGTCGACGAGGTGCCAGCAGCGGACGGTGCGAGCCTCCGGGTCGGCGACCATCAGCTCGTCCACGCTGTGCGCTGCGTAGAAGTCGCACTTCGCGAAGGTCTCGTCATCGGGTGAGAGCACCTCGAGGACCAGCGCGGCAGTCGGCACGTAGAGCACGCCGGGGACTCCGCGGTGGTAGCCGGCGTCCGGCACCCGGAAGTTGTCCTTCTCGCCGAGGTTGAAGCAATCACCCGAGCGCAGGCCGGCTCGCCGGGCTCGTGGCTCCAGGGCGTAGACCAGCTGGCCCTTCAGCACCCCGTGGTTGCTGTGCGCGCGAGGCGCCATGACGTAGACCCCGTCCCAGACCTCGTCGTGGCCGTCGAGCCCCAGGGAGCGGCGGCGCTCGATGAGCTCCGCGACCTCCTTGTGCTCGCCCAGCACGATTGTCTTCATGGCGCTCATCCTCTCGTCATCGAAGGGCCTGTGCGAGTTGTCAACAGGCGTCCAGAAACCGGTCGAGCACCCGAACGCCGAACTTCAGCGACTCCAGCGGCACCCGTTCGTCGACGCCGTGGAACATCCCGGAGAAGTCCAGCCCGGCAGGCAGTCTCAGCGGAGAGAAGCCGAAGCAGCGCATCCCCAGCCGGCTGAAGCTCTTGGCATCAGTGCCACCCGAGAGCATGTACGGGATGGTTCGCGCGCCCGGGTCCTCGGCCGTCAGCACGCGGGACATCGCCTCGACCAGCGCCCCCTCGAACTCGGTCTCGAGGGCGATGTCGTAGTGGACGTATTCGCGCGCGATGTCCGGGCCGAGCACCTCGTCGAGCTCGCGCTCCCAGTCGTCGGCGAAACCCGGCAGGTATCGCCCGTCGACCATCGCCGACGCTGACCCGGGGATGACGTTGTGCTTGTAGCCGGCGTCGAGCATCGTCGGGTTGGCGGTGTTGCGCAGCGTCGCGCCGACGATGCGGGCCAACGGGCCGAGTTTCGCGACCGTGGCGGCGAGGTCGTCGGGGTCGAGCTCGATGCCGAAAGCGCCGCCGATCTCGTCGAGAAATGCTCGTACCGTCTTGGTCACGTGGACGGGGAACTCGTGGGCACCCAAGCGCGCGACCGCTTCGCAGAGGTTGGTCACGGCGTTGTCGGTGCTGATCATCGAGCCGTGGCCGGCGGTGCCGTTGGCGGTGAGCCGCATCCAGGCCATGCCCTTCTGAGCGGTCTCGATGAGGTAGAGGCGCAGGTCGTCGTTGACCGACAGCGAGAAGCCGCCCACCTCGCTGATCGCCTCGGTGCACCCCTCGAACAGCTGCGGCTGGTTTCGTACGAGCCACTGCGCCCCGAAGACGCCGCCGGCCTCCTCGTCCGCGACGAAGGCGAGCACGATGTCGCGGGCGGGCTTTCGCCCCGTCCCCAGCCGATCTCGTACGACGGCGAGGGTCATCGCGTCCATGTCGAGCATGTCGATCGCGCCGCGGCCCCACAGCGCACCGTCGGCGATCTCGCCGGCGAACGGGTCGTACGTCCACTGCTTGGGCTCGGCGGGCACGACATCGAGGTGGCCATGGATGAGCAGGGCCGGACGGGCGCGGTCCTCGCCCTCGACGCGGGCCACGACGCTGGTGCGGTTGGTCGCCGACTCGAAGATCTCCGGTTCGAGGCCGACCTCGCCGAGCTTCGCGGCGACGTACTCCGCCGCCTCCCGCTCCCCCTTGCCGCGGCCCGTGCCGTCGTTGACGCTCGCGAACCGGATGAGGTCCCGGCACAGCTCGACGGCCTCGTCCTGTGGATCCACCGGTGTCATCAGCGCGCTCCCGTCTCGGGCCCTGCTCGGAACGGTAGCGCCGGGCGGGGTCACGCTAGAGTCGTTGCGGTCCGCTGCAGGTCAGCGGGCGCACTCGTCCGAGTGGCGGAATGGCAGACGCGCAGCGTTGAGGTCGCTGTGTCCGAAAGGACGTGGGGGTTCAACTCCCCCCTCGGACACCTCCAGGTCAGGCGAGCAGGACCACTGTTGGTGCGATAGGTCCGCGGACTGGTCGAGCCTCCGACCAGCCCCTACGCTGCGGACGCCGACACCGTCCCGCAGATCAGGAACGTCCGATGGCCTCACGACTGAACCCCTACATCACCTTCGCGGACAACGCCCGGCAGGCGATGGAGTCCTACCGGTCCGTCCTCGGTGGGACCCTCACGGTCAACACCTTCGGGGAGTCCGGCGCGCCCGCCGGCCCCGACGCGGACAACATCATGCACAGCATGCTCGAGACCGACAGCGGTTTCACGCTCATGGCCGCGGACACGCCGCCAAGGATGGAGCACCAGCCAGGCAACAACATCGCGGTGAGCCTCAGCGGGTATGACGCCGAGGAACTGCGCGGCTACTGGGCCAAGCTGTCCGACAGCGGGACGGTCTCGGTTCCGCTGGAGATGCAGATGTGGGATGACGAGTTCGGCATGTGCGTCGACCAGTTCGGCATCGGGTGGATGGTGAACATCGCCCAGACGAACGGCTGAGCTGCCGGCCCCCCACGGGCACCGGCGGATGTGGGCGCTGCACCGGCGGACGCTCGAGCGCGGTGGGCCACCGAACGTGCCGGCCGCGGCTCTGGTCGAATCCTGGCGCGGCGAGGTCGACATGGAAAGAGCCCTCGACGGCTGTGTGATCGAGCCGTTGGACGAGGCAAACGCCCGTGCAGCCGGACGGTTGCTCGCTCGGTGCGCCGTGGCCGTCGAAGCCACGGATGCCACGGTGTGCGAAGGAGCACTGCGTCGGCACGACGCCGTCGTCACGAGCAACCGCTCCCATTTCGAGGCGCTTGCCGCAGGCGTCGTCCGCCGGCTCGACATCATCGACGTGTAGGACCGGCCACTCGCCCGAATTGTGCTGACCCGTCGGTAGGTGCAGGTCGTCGGGCTTCTTCACGAGTTTGCGCCATTCCTCCGCGCGGCGCCCCGGAGCGGGCTACGGTGCGCCCGACAGCACCAGCCGTGCAAGGGAGGGACAAGCAATGGGATTCGCCGACGCAGTTCAGAGTGCGTTCTCGCAGTACGCCGGTTTCAGCGGGCGCGCGCGCCGCTCGGAGTACTGGTGGTTCTCACTGGCCGTCTTCCTCATCATCGTCCTCGCCACGGTGGTCGACCTCGTGATCGGGACCTTCCCGGCCTTCTACGCGCTGGCGTTCCTAGCCGTGTTGCTGCCGTCGATCGCCGTCGGAGTGCGCCGCCTGCACGACACCGGCAAGTCGGGCTGGTTCTACCTGCTGGCCTTCGTGCCCTTCGGCGGAATCGCGCTGCTGGTCTTCTTCGTCATGGACAGCTCGCCGGACAACCAGTACGGCCCGTCGCCCAAGCAGATCTACGCAAGAGTCTGACCGAGCAGGGCCGGACAGGACCTCAGGCTGCGGCCAGGAGGTAGCTCGATCCGGTGCTGCCCTGCACCCAGGCATCGGGCAGCGCAGCGGCGAAGGCGTGCTGCGCTCGCCAGCCGGTGCAGTGCCCCGGCACGAGCAGGTCCGGCGCAAGGGTGCGCATCGCGTCGACGGTCGGAGCGATGATCGGCTCGAAAACCGGCCCGGCGAGGTGCAGGCCGCCCAGCAGCGCGTACAGCCGGTCGACGCCGGTGAGGCGCTGTGCATGGCGGGCGATGTTGACCGCTCCGCCGTGGCCGCAGCCGGTCAGCACGACCAGGCCCTTACCGCGTACATGAACGACCAGGGCCTGGTCGTCGAGCACCAGCGGGTCGTGCTCCCAGCGCGCGCCGTCGAACGCCTGATGCGGTGGCGGCATCCCCCGCTCGAAGTCGGTGGTGCGGTCGATCTCGCCGGTGATCAGCACGCTCCCGTCCAGCAACAGCGACGGCACCCGCCGCTCGACGACCTCGAACCCCTCGCCCTCCAGCGACGTCTTGCTCAAGGTCGGCAGCTCGACGGCGTCGGCTCCGGGCGGTGCGAGCCGGCGCCGGGTCCAGACCAGCGGGTGCACCGTCATCGCCAGGCCGGCCCGTCCGCGTCTGGCGGCGAGCGCTGCCAGACCGCCGGCGTGGTCGAAGTGCCCGTGGCTCAGCACCACGCCTTGCACTGCGTCGAGGTCGACACCGAGCCGATCGGCGTTGGTGAGCATCGCCTCCGGGGACAGGCCGGCGTCGAACAGCACCGTGGACGTACGGCCGGCGCGCCGTACCGACACCAGCGCCGAGAAGCCTTGCTCGGCCATCAGGCCGACCGAGGTGGCACCCGACTCGAACTGCGGGGCCCGGGCCAGGCCAGCGCCGAAAGGTGTCCGCGTGATGCGCTCGTCCCCGGTCAGCAGCGCGTCGTAGACGTTGTCGACGAGCGTGGTGATGACGACCTCGTCGACCGGTTCGAGGGCGATCGGGTCGACCGCCGGCCCCTCGGCCGGTCGCGGTGCACCGGCCGCAGCCTCCGCTGCCCCCGCAGGTCCGTCGCACATGGCGTCACGCTATCGGTTGATCAACGCCGCACTTCGGTCGGAATCCCCGGCCGCGAAACGTCCCGAGTCCGGCGTTGATCACGGGGGGCGGTCATCACGAGGTCCCGAGCAGGCCGCGGCGCCGCAGGACGCGGCGTTCCAGCGGGGCGAACACGCAGAGCTCCACGGCGATGCCGACGACCAGGATGCCGAGAATGCCGGCGAAGACCAGGCTCATGTCGCTGAGCAGCCGGCCCTGGTCGAGCAGCTGGCCGAGCCCGACACCGAGCTCGGGCGAGCGCACGATCAGCTCTGCGGCCATGAGCGATCGCCACGAGAACGCCCAGCCCTGCCGCAGCCCGCCGAGATAGGCGGGCAGCACCGCGGGCAGCAGGACATGCCGCGCGGACGCGAGGCCCCGAGCGCCCAGGACCCGACCGACCCGCAGGAACAGCGGCGGCACCTGGTCGATGCCCGACACCATGCCGTTGGCGATGGACGGGACCGCACCGAGCAGCACCACCGCGTAGATCGCCGCCTCGCCGAGGCCGAAGAAGATGATGGCCGCCGGCACCCAGGCGATGGAGGGCAGGCTCTGCAGACCGGACAGCAGCGGCCCGATGCCGCGGCGTACGGCGCGGACCCGCCCGACCAGTAGCCCCAGTGGCGTGCCGACCGCGACGGCGACGACGAAGGCCAACCCGCCGCGCTCGACACTGGTGCCGATCGCCTCGACAAGGGTCCCGTCGCGCAGTTGCTCGAGCAGCACGAGCCCGACATCGGCGGGTGAGGGCAGGGCGTACGCCGGCTGAACTTCCGCGCGGTAGACCAGCTCCCACACCAGCAGGAGCAGCCCGAGCGCGACGGCGGGCGGCCAGGCAGCGGACAGGACCCGGCGCCAACCCGGGGTCCGCGCGACGTCGGAGGTCTCGAGCGCGTCGAGGCCGGCCTCGAGCGAGGCCAGGTCGTCGTTCTGCAGCACCGTCACGACTGGCCCCCGTGCCGGCGGATCTCGGCGCGCAGGTCCTCGGTGATGGCGACCGACAGCTTTGCCACGTCGGGCGACTCGATCCGGCGTGGCTGGGGGATGTCCACGGCGTACTCCCGCGCGATCCGGCCCGGCCGCGAGGACAGCAGGATGACGCGATCGCCGAGACGTACGGCCTCACGCACGTTGTGGGTCACGAACAGGACGGTGAGGCGCTGCGAGGCGCGCAGGCGCACGAGCTCCTCGTGCAGGACGTCGCGGGTGATGGCGTCCAGCGCCGCGAACGGCTCGTCCATCAGCAGCACGCCGGTCTCCTGCGCGAGCGCCCGGGCCATCGCGACCCGCTGGCGCATGCCGCCGGACAGCTCATGCACGCGCTTGCCTCCGGCGTCGCGCAGCCGGACCAGCTCGAGCAGCTCGGCGGCCCGCGCCCGTCGCTCGCGCTTGCCGATCCCGCGCAGGCGAAGGGCCAGCTCGACGTTCTGCGCCGCGGTCAGCCAGGGCAGCAGCGCCGCCTCCTGGAACATCAGCGCGGCACGCCCCTCCGGCAGCTCGACGGTCCCCGCACTCGGTGCGTCCAAACCCGCGACGAGGTTGAGCAGCGTCGACTTGCCGCAGCCGGAAGCGCCGAGCAGGCAGACGAACTCACCGGGTCGCACGGTCAGGCTCACGTCGTCGAGAACGGTCGGCCCGTTGCCGAAGCGCTTGCTGACACCTGCCAGGCGTACGGCCGCCGTCCCGGTCGTCGGGCGGGTCTCGAGGGCGTGCAGGGTCATCGAAGTGCTCCCAGTCCGGCGGCGTCGATGTCGCGGCCCAGCACCTCGCGCAGCAGGCCCAGGTCGTAGATTCCCGACAGGTCGGCCTGCTTCACCAGGCCGGTGTCGAAGGCGTGCTGCGCCGAGGTGGCCAGCGAGGTGGCGATCGGGTCGTCGGTCGGGCGGAGCTGGGCGAAGGCCCGGTCCAGTACCTGCGGCGCCAGCGGTTCCCCGGTCAACGTGTCCAGCGCGGCATTGAGCACCCGCTTGGCGTTTTCCGGGTCGGCGTCGATCTGGCGGTTGATCTCGACCGAGCCGGCGACGAGCCGGCGCACCGTCTGGGGATGCGCGCGCAGGTAGTCGGTGCGCACGACCAGCTGGGTCGTGACGAACTCGCCGCCCGGCCAGAGGTCGCGCTCGTCGAGCAGCACCGTGCCGCCGCCCTCCAGCACCAGGCGCGAGGCCCACGGCTCGGGGACCCACGCGCCGTCGACCTGCCCGGCTCGGAAGGCGCTCAGCGTCACCGCGTTGTCCTGCGCGAGGACCGTGACGTCGCCCGCGCCGGATGTGTCGACGGCGAGGCCGTTCTGCGACAGGTGGTGCCGCAGGGCGATGTCCTGCGTGCCGCCGGTCTGGGGCGTGGCGATCCGCTTACCGGCGAGGGCTGGCACATCGGCGATACCGGGCTGCACGACCAGGGAGGCCCCGCCACTGGTCGCTCCGGCAACGATGCGTACCGCCTGGCCCTGGCTCTTCACGAAAGCGTTGATGGTGGGATTCGGTCCGAGGTAGGCCGCGTCGAGCGCGCCGGCGAAAAGGGCCTCCACGGCTGCCGGGCCGGCGGGAAAGCTCGACGCGGTGAACGTCGTGCTGCCGAGCGCCTGCTCGAAGACGCCTGCCGCTGCGCCGTAGACGGCGGTGGCATGGGTGAGGTTCGGGAAGTAGCCGAGCCGCAGCTCGGCAGCCGGCGTACCGCCGGTGGTGGGGATCGCGACCACGGCGGCGCTTCGGGTGCCGGTGGTGGCGCAGCCGGTGGTGAGGGCGACCAGCGCAAGCACGACCGCGGTCGTACGGGTAGAGCGGCTCACGGGGCGTGCTTCTCCTGAGGACGACGGGACGGCGACCGGGGGGCGTCAAAGACGCGGCAGGGTCAACAGGTCTCGTCGAAGGCGTCCGCGCGACGACCGACCCAGAACGGGTCCAGCATGAGGTCGTGTGCGGTCACAGCGGCAAGCCTGCCACAGACGTCGGCGTTTTCCTAGTCGAGCACTAGGAGATGGGCCCCTCAGCCGTGTGCCAGACGTCGGGCTGCGCCGCTCGGCGGACGACCTCGGCCGGCAGCTGGTCGGTCGCGAGGTCGGCCAGGGTGACGTGCTCGAGCACCTCGCGCAGGCTCGAGCGCACGGCCAGCCAGACCGATTTCAGCGGCTCGGCACTGCCGGTGTAGCTCACGAGCTCGGGGCGCTGGCCCCGCACCGAGGCGAGCGGGCCGTCGACGGCGCGGATGACGTCCGCGACGGTGATGGCGTCGGCGGGGCGACGAAGCCAGTAGCCGCCGGACGGGCCGAGTTGGCTGCGGACGATCCCACCCGCCTTGAGGCTGGTCATGATCGCTTCCAGGAACTTGGCCGGGATCTCCTGCGCGGCTGCGATGGCGTCGCTCTTGGTCGGACCCTGGGACACCGAGGCCAGGTGGATGGCGGCGCGGACCGCGTAGTCTGCCTTCGCCGAGATGTGCACGGCTCAGCCTGTCAGAGGCGGCTGGGTCAGGGCAGTCGCGAGCCCCAGAGCAGCGAGCCCGCAGCGGCCAGCAGCGCGAGCCCCAGCCCGACGCCGGTGACCGCGGCTGTCACCTCCTGGCGCTCGGTGGTGGTGCCGACCTGGCTGCCGATGTCCTCGTAGACGTCGCTGAGCTCGGCTCCACTCTCGGCGGTGAAGGAGGAACCCCCGGTGGACCGTGCGAGGCGATCGAGGGACGGCCCGTCGACCGGCACCTCGATGCGCTCGCCCTGCACGACGACGACACCCTCGGGGGTGCCGAAGGCGATCGTCGAGATCGGCACTCCGGCCTCCTGGGCGGCCTCGGCGGCCACCGCCGGCGTGCGGCCGACGGTGTTGGTGCCATCGCTGAGCAGGACGATCCGGGCCGGTGGCGGGGCCTGATCCGCTTCGCCGGGCACGGATCGGATCGCCCCGAGGCTGGCGAACACCGCCTCCCCGATCGCCGTGCTCGGGCCGAGCTGGAGCGACTGGACCGCCGCGGTCACCGTCTCGTGGTCCTGGGTCGGCGGCACCACGACCGCCGCCGACCCGCTGAAGGAGACCAGCCCGACGTTGAACCGGTCGGGCAGGCCCTCGATGAAGTCCGTCGCGGCGACCTGGGCGGCCACGATGCGGTCCGGGGAGACGTCGGTGGCCCGCATCGAGATGGAGGTGTCGAGCGCGACGATGATCGTCGCCCGCTCGCGCGGCACCTCGACCGCGGCCTCGGGCCGGGCGAACGCGGCGGTCAGCGCGACGAGCGCCAGCAGCAGGACCGCCGCCGGCAGGTGCCGCCGCCAGCTCGGGCTGCGCCGCACCACCGACGCCAGCAGGTCCAGCTCGGTGAAGCGGACCGCGTACGCCGGCTTGCGCCGCTGCAGCACGACGTAGGTGACTGCCAGCGCTACGACGAGCAGCAGGAGCCACAGCCGTTGCGGCGCGAGGAAGGACATCAGCGACCGGCCCGTCGGCCGGCCGCGCGCAGCCGGCGGCGGCGGGCCAGGAAACCGGCGAGTTCGGGCAGCCAGTCCCGGTCGGTGCGCAGGACGAGGTGCCCGGCGCCGGCCTGCCGGACAGCGTCGGCGTGACCGGCGCGACGGATCCGGGCCGCCTCGGCATAGCGGTCGCGGACGCGCCGGTCGGACGTCTGCACCTCGAGGTGGCGCCCGGACTCCGGGTCGACGAGCCGCAGGACGCCCAGGGCCGGCAGCTCGAGCTCGCGCGGGTCGAGAACCTCCACGACGACCACGTCGTGTCGCCGGGCGAGCAGGCGCAGCGGCGAAGCCCAGGAGCCTGGAGCGCCACCGGAGGCCCCGTCGAGCAGGTCGGACACGACCACGACCAAGCCGCGCCGGCGCGGCGGGTTCGCGACCGCGGCCAGGCCGTCGGCGAGCGAAGGTCCGGTGCCGTCCCCCGGTCGGGTGGTGTGCAACACGTGCAGCATGGCCAGCGCGGCCTGGCGGCCCGGACAAGCCGGCAGCCGGCGTACGCCGTCGGACAGCACGACCGCCGCGAGCCGGTCACCGGGGCCGGCCGCGAGGTGGGCCACCGCGGCGGCCAGTGCGACAGCGACCTCGCGCTTCTCCGAACGCGCGGTGCCGAAGCTCATCGAGGCGGTCAGGTCGACGAGCAGCGTCGTCTCGAGCTCACGCTCGGCGACGGCGTCCCGCACGTGCGGGTCGCCGGTGCGCGCTGTGACCGCCCAGTCCATCCGGCGCACGTCGTTGCCCGGTGCGTAAAGGCGGGCCTCGGCCGGCTCGGTGCCCGGACCGGGCAGGTAACCGAGGTGATCGCCGTGCAGCAGCCCGTCCAACCGGGCGGCGACCTCGAGCTGCAGCCGCCGCACGGACGCTGCGGGCGCAGCCGGCGCTGCCGGGAGCGTCATCAGCGGTTCGCGCTTCACGCCACGCCCTTGCCGGCGCCCGAGCTGCCGATGTCGGGTTTGGCGAAGCGTGGCGTGTCCGCGGTCGGGCGCTGCGAGAAGTGCTGCGACGGGGCGACCTGTGGCGGCTCGATCTTCTCCAGCACCTGGGAGACGACCCAACCGGCCGGCACCTCGTCAGCAAGCGCCTCGTAGGTGAGGACCAGGCGATGGGCGAGCACGTCGACGGCGAGGTCGGCCACGTCGACCGGCAGGACGTAGTCGCGGCCGCGCAGGACCGCGAGTGCCTTCGCGCCCCGCACGAGGCCGAGGCTGCCGCGCGGGGAGGCGCCGTGCGCCATCAGCGGGCGCAGTGCGGGCAGGCCCCAGCGCTCCGGCTCCCGGGTCGCCATGACGAGGCGGACGGCGTACTCCCCCACGGCGTGGTGCAGGAAGACGGTGTCGACGGCGGCCTGGAGCGCCACCAGCTCCTCGAGGGACAGGACCTGCTCGGCGTGCGGCGGGTGGACCGCCATCCGCCGGACGATCTCCATCTCCTCCGACATCGAAGGATGGCCGACCTCGATCTTCATGAGGAAACGGTCCCGTTGCGCTTCCGGCAGCGGGTAGACGCCTTCGGACTCGATCGGGTTCTGGGTGGCCAGCACCAGGAACGGCGTCGGCAACGGATAGGTGGTGCCGCCGATCGAGACCTGCCGCTCGGCCATCACCTCGAGCAGGGCGCTCTGCACCTTTGCGGGGGCGCGGTTGATCTCGTCGGCGAGCACCAGGTTGGCGAAGACCGGACCGAGCTCGACGTCGAACGCCTCCTGCGAGGCGCGGTAGATCCGGGTGCCGACGATGTCGCTGGGCACCAGGTCGGGGGTGAACTGCAGGCGGACCGACGAACCGCCGACCACGGTCGCGAGGGTCTCGACCGCGAGGCTCTTGGCGACGCCCGGCACCCCTTCGAGCAGGCAGTGCCCACGGGCCAGCAGGGCCACGAGCATGCGCTCGACCATGCGGTCCTGGCCGACGACGACCTTCTTCACCTCGAACAAGGCCCGCTCGAGTTGGATGCCGGCATCCTCGAGGCTGCTCGTCACGTCGATCTCCGTTTCCGCTCCTGCACCGCCACTGCCCCGGTCACCATGCCACCGACCGGGTGAAGGCCCCGTGAGTTCAGACCGGACCTGACCAGCGGGCGGGCTGCGCGCCGTCGAGCTGCCGCAGGAACTCACCCAACGTCCATTCCCGCAGGGCGACCACCTCGGCCGGTGCCGCGAGCGCGAGCAGCGTGCCGCGGCGGCAGTAGTCGTCGACCTCGCGCATCATCGTCTCCCAGGCGAGCACGGCCTCCCGCATCCCGGGCCGGACCGGATAGCTCAAATCGACCTGCGCCACACCGGACGCCGCGGCCTGCTCGCGCAGTCGCTGCGGTTCGACCATCTCGGCAGCGAACTGCGAGGTCAGCACGCCGACGAGCTCGAGCAGCCGGCCGGGCACCTGCGTCCTCGACTCCGGGATGCTCATCGCGAGGAGCTGGAACTCGCGAACGATCTCGTCCTGGCGCTGCTGTTGCAGCGCTCCGAGCCGCACCGGGTAGCCGAGCAGTGAGATGTCGTCCACCCGGTCAGTCAACCCCGCGCGGTCAAACCGGCACGGGGCGGCGTGCTCAGCGCTTGCGGGGCGGACGAGGGCCGTGCACCAGCACCTCGCGCTCGGCTTCGGACAGTCCACCCCAGAGTCCGTACGGCTCCTGCGCTTCGAGTGCGTGCTGCTGGCACTCGCGCCGCACCGGGCAGGAGGCGCAGACCTGCTTGGCGGCGGCCTCCCGCTCGCTGCGCAGCGGTTCGCGCTCCCCGTGTGGATGGAAGAACAGCTCGTCGCGCCCACGGCAGCGGGCGGCGAGCTGCCAGTCCCAGCGCCAGACCTGGGCGCCGGGAGGGCGAGCGGTGCCGAGCAGGTCGGGCACGGTCCCTCCTCGAGTCGTCGAGCCGCGACGGGCTCGGCCCCATCATCTCCTACAAGACGTAGAACTTCTACCGAGGGTAGTATGCCGACCGTGACCTCACTAGGCGATCTCGAGCGCGCCGCGATGCAGGTCGCCTGGGAGAGTGGGCCGGTCACCGGCCGGCAGGTGGCCGAGCGGCTGGCCGACCGCGGCCTGGCCTACACGACCTGGCTGACCGTGCTGACGAGGCTGGAGCGCAAGGGCCTGTTGCGACGCGACCGGCACGGCCGGGCATACACCTACACCGCGGTCGCCTCCCGGGAGGACCACATCGCGGTGCTGATGCGGCAGGCTCTGGGCCAGGCCCAGGACCGGGAGGCAGCTCTGCAGCACTTCGCCCGGTCGGTGAGCCCGACCGAGGCGCAGGCCCTGCGCCGGGCGCTCGAAGACCTGGAGTAGTCCGTGCTCGTGGCGGCGGCAGCCCTCGGCCTGTGCCTGGTGCTGCTCGCCGGGGTGGTCCCCGCCCGACTGGCCCGGGCCACCTGGCCGCAACGCGCGCCGGCGTACGCCCTGTTGCTCTGGCAGTCGCTGGGGCTCGCCGGTGGCGTGATGGCGATCGAGACCTCCGTGACGGTGGCGCTGGCGCCGGCGGGCGGTACCCATGTCGAGGCGCTGCGCTCGCTGAGCTCCAGAGCTGCCCTGCCCTGGTGGTCGCTCGCCGCCGGTCTCGTCGCGCTCGCGCTGCTGCTCCGCCTGCTGTCGGTGCTGGTGCTGTCGACCGTACGCACGCTGCGCGCCCGCCACCGCAACCGCGTCCTCGTCGACCTCGTCGCCACCCGTAACCCGCTGCTGGCGCGCACCAGCGTGGTGGACCACGAGGTGCCGCTGGCCTACTGCCTGCCCGGGCTGCGGCCGCGGGTCGTGCTGTCCCGTGGAGTGCTCGACCTGCTGCGCGAGGACGAGGTCCGGGCCGTGCTCGCGCACGAGCAGGCTCATGTCGAGCAGCGGCACGATCTCGTGGTGCTGCCCTTCCTCGCTCTCGGGGCGACCTTCCCGCGGCTGCCCGGTGTGCTGGTGGCGAAGGGGGAGGTGGCGCTGCTGATCGAGATGCTCGCCGACGATCGGGCGGTCCGCCGCCATCCGCGGGAGGTGCTCGCGCGGGCGCTCTACCGGGTGGGGGCCGCGCAGGTGCCGGAGGGGGGGTTCGGCGCGACCGGGACCGGGGACGGCGTGCTGCTGCGTGCGCAGCGGCTCGTCCAGCCGGCGGCGACCCTCGGCGGCACGGGGCGGGCAACGGTGGTGCTCGCGACCGGGCTGGTGCTCGCCCTGCCGGTGCTCGGCCTGCTCGTGCCCCTCGCAGCCGGGTGATCCAGCGTGCGGCGCGGGCTCAGCCGAAGTCGAGCGCGTCGGCGCAGTCAGACAGACCGTAGTTCCGCAGGTACTCCAGGTCGATGTCGCCGGTCGTGGGACGTTCTGCGATCAAGGCCGAGATCTTGGCGCCGTCGGAGCCGGCAGCTTTGAGCTTGTCGGTGAAGACCCGCCCCTCCTCGATCAGTACGGCGAAGGGGTCCAGCACCCTGGTCTGCAGCTCGGCTCGGTCTTCCTCGGGTGGGGTGAGGGCGGCCAGATCCTCCTGAGCCTTGGTCCCGATGGTCACGAGCTGCTCGGCGAACGAGGCGAAGCCGGCCGCGCTCGTCGGCGCCGGTATCGCCGCGACGTCGGTGCGGGCCTGCCGGCAGATCGCGGTGGCGTCCTCGATGAACTCCTTCTTGGGGTCGCCGCCGCACGCCGACAGGACGAGCGCGAGCGCGGAAAGCACGAGCAGCAGTCGGTTCATGCGCGCATCCTGCCGTGTCCGGTGATCCAGCGCCATCATGGTCGCCGTCCGAGCACCCAGCAGGCGACTGCCGCCGCCGCGCCGACGTTCAGCGAGTCGACGCCGGCCGCCATGGGGATGCGCACCCGCTCGTCACTGGCGGCCAACACCGACTCGCTCAGGCCCGGACCCTCCGCCCCGAACACCAGCGCGAGCTTCTCGTGCGGCCCCGGCCGGACCGCGCCCAGGTCGGTCGCGTCCGCGTCGGGGGTGAGGGCCAGGACACGGAAGCCGGCCGACCGTACGTCCTCGATGCCCTCGGGCCACCGCTCGAGATAGGCGTAGGGGACTGAGAACACCTGCCCCATGGAGACTCTCACGGTCCGCCGGTAGAGGGGGTCGCATGAGGTAGGGCTGAGCAGGACGGCGTCCATGCCCAGCGCGGCAGCGCTGCGGAAGACCGCACCGAGGTTGGTGTGGTTGGTCACCGCCTCCATCACCACCACCCGGCGGGCGCCGGCGAGCACGTCGGCGGCGGTGCGCAGCGGCAGGCGGCCGAAGGAGGCCAGCGCCCCCCGGTGCACGTGGAAGCCGGTGACGGCCTGCAGGACGTCGTACGACGCGACGTAGACGGGGCAGGTCAGCGCGGCAACGGCCGGGGTCAGGTCGGCGAGCCGTTGCGGGGACAGCAGCAGCGACCGCGCGGGATAGCCGGCAGCGGCCGTCCGGGCGATCACCTTCTCGCCCTCGGCGATGAAGAAGCCGGCGCCCGCCTCGTGGCGCATCCGCCGGGCGCCGTCGGTGAGCCCGACGAAGTCGGCAACCCGGGGGTCGGCGGGGTCGGCGACCTGCTCGAAGGTCACAGAGAAGTCCGAAAAGGGTTTGCCCGGCGCACCGAATCGGGTGGAACCTGCCCGCCGAGGGGTCTCACCGGGAGGCCTGGCCCACCGGAGGGAGCTGACATGTCCTACGCGCCCTGGCTGTCGCCACCGTTCGCACGTCCCTCTCGCTCCAGGAGATCCCACCTCTCATGTCGAACCGCTCCGCACCAGACCCACTATGTCCCGCGTCGTTCAGCACCTCCGCTGCCGGCGTCGAACCCGGCACCGGCCAGCCCGGGCTCGTAGCACCCGCCCCCCTGCTGCCCGGGCAGCGCTGGTCCACCTGGGACGACATCGGGGTGCTGGCCGGCCCGCAGCCCTGGCCGGACTGGGTGATCACGGCCGATACAGCGGTCGACACCGAGCTGGGGATCCTCAAGACCGGCAAGGAGGCGGACGTCTTCCTGCTCGAACGCGGTACCGCCGAGCAGTCCTGCGCGCTGGCCGCCAAGCGTTACCGCGGCCACGACCACCGGCTCTTCCACCGCGACTCGGGTTACCAGGAGGGGCGCCGGATGCGCAACAGTCGCGACGGCGGGCGGCCGCGAAGGGCACCCGATGGGGCCGCGCGGTAGAGGCCCAGCAGTGGGCGATCGCGGAGTTCGAGCACCTCGGACGGCTGTGGAGCGCGGGGCTGTCCGTCCCCTATCCGGTCCAGCTGGACGGCACCGAGCTCTTGCTGGAGCTGATCACGCTGGCGGACGGGACCGCGGCACCGCGGCTGGCGCAGACCCGGCCCGATCCGGCCCGCCTCGCGTCGTACTGGGAGCAGCTCACGCACGCCATGGCGGTCATGGCCGGCATGGGCGTCACCCACGGCGACCTCTCGGCGTACAACCTGCTCGCTGCCGACGACCGGCTCGTGATCATCGACGTGCCGCAGGCCGTCGACATCGTGGCCAACCCGCAGGGGCTGAACTTCCTGGCGAGGGACTGCCGCAACGCCTGCGCGTGGTTTCGGTCCCGAGGCTGGGACCGCGACCCCGACCAGCTGCTGGCCGAGCTGGTGGCCCAGGCCTGGTGAGCACCGCGCCGCTAGGCTGGGCGCCGTCACATCCCACGCACGCGAAGGAACCCGATGGCCGATCTCGGCGACACCTCCATGGCCCACACCTCCCACAAGCACCAGACGCGCTCGTGGGTCACCGTGCTGACCCTGGTCCTGTCCAGCGTGCTGCTGGGCTTCGCGATGGTGTTCCAGAACCTCCCGCTGGCCGTGGTCGGCGTCATCGCGGGCATCGCCGGCATCGTGCTCGGATTCACCGGTAAGATCATGGACGACGCGAAGTGAGCTCCACCCTCAGCCGCCGGTCTGCTCGAGCAGCCAGTCGCGCCGAGCGCTGAGCACATCGACCGGAGCCGCCGCGGACGGCGGACCGGGCACGGCCGTGCACACCCGCCCATGCACGATGCCGTGCTTCACGCCGGTACGCGCCGCGAGCTGGCCTACCAGGCTGTGAATCTCGCGGCGCAGATCTCCCGCGGCTCGCCAGGACAGGTCGCCCGCCGCGACCGGCTCGCGCTCCGCGGCGGCCGCGTCGTCGGCGCGCGAGGCGGCGGGAGAGGTCACCTCAGTCGGCCGTGACGAAGTCGATCAGCATCTCGACCGAACGCAGCAGCGGCACCTCGAGGTCGGTGTAGTCCTCGACCGCGGCCAGCACCCGGCGCCAGCCCTGCCAGCTCTCGCCCCAGCCGAGGGCGGCGCAGACACCCTCTTTCCACGGTCGGTCCCGTGGCACCACCGGCCAGGCGGCGATGCCGACGGCGGCCGGCTTCACGGCCTGCCAGACGTCGACGTAAGGGTGGCCGGTCACCAGCACGTGCGGGTCGCTCACCCTCGCCACGATGCGGCTCTCCTTGCTGCCCGGCACCAGGTGGTCGACGAGCACGCCGAGCCGCCGTTCTCGGGCGGGGCGGAACGCGGCGACGTGCGAGGCCAGGTCGTCCACCCCGTCGAGCGGCTCGACGACGACGCCCTCCACCCGCAGGTCGTCCCCCCAGACCCGCTCGACCAGCTCGGCGTCGTGGGTGCCCTCCACCCAGATCCGACTGGCCTTCGCGACCTGCGCCGGGCGACCGGAGACCGGGACCGACCCCGAGGCGGTACGCCGGGGAGCGCCGGCGACCGCCCGTACCGGTCGGGAAAGCGTCACCGGCTGGCCCTCGAGCAGGAATCCCGCTGTCTGTAAGGGAAAGACACGCACCTTCCCGTGGCGGTCCTCGAGGCTGACGCGCTCCCGGTCGACCTCGACCACAGCGCCGCACCAGCCGGTCGTCACCTCCTCCAGCACAAGCCCGGCGTCGGCCGGCACCGTCGGAGGAACGCGCCTGGACCCACGGGCGGTCAGGCTCGACGGGTCGTAGGAGTGGCTGCGCACATCCAGACGCTAGACGTTGCGTGCGACCTTCCCCGGTAGCCTCGGGGCTCGTGTCGACCGTCGCGGGCAACCCTCCCCGCAGCGCGCTGCTGGCCGCATGGGGCAACGCCTGGCTGGCTGGCGACGCCGCGCTTCCCGAGCTCGTCGCACGGGTGAGCGCCTATGACGGTGGACATCTCGTGCAGGGGCTGACGGCCGGGAGCCTGCCGCTGGAGCGCGCCGTCGCGCGGCTGCGCGCGGACGGGGTGGCTCGGCTGCGGCTCGTGCTGCCCGCCCCGGGCGACGCGCTCGGTCTGCCCCGGCCGGGACCGTTCACGGCGGCGGCGCTGGAGGCCAGCGAGGGCGTGCTGGCGCTGCGCGCGGACGGCAGCGGCAGCGGCCTCGTGCCGACACTCACGGTCCACGGCTCGCCCTTCGACGGGACCGTGACGACGGTGACCTGGACGGCCTACGACGTGGTGGCGCCCGGCCCCGACCCGGGACCTTTCCTGCACGACGCCGAGCACGACCTGCGCCGGGGGCTGCTCGAGTGTGCGGGTGTCCTACGCACCCTCGACGTCGCCCGCTGGCGCCCGGAGCTGACGGACGCCCTGGCCGACCTGCGTCGCGAGGCGCGAGGTGGCATCGACGACGAGGAGTTGCCGGGCGGCTACCCGCAGCGGGCCCGGCAGCTGCTCGTCCGGGCCCGCCAGCTCGCCGGGGTCCTCGTTCTCGCCGGGGAGGACGACGGCGGCGCGCTCGACACCCGCGAGTCCCTCGGCAGGGAGATGGCCCTGCGTGAGCTGGCCCGGCTGGTGCGACGCGCGCGGGTCGCGGGCTACAACGCCTACGGGCTGGCCCCGTGAGCCTGCTGCTCACCGTCACCGGCCCGGACCACCCGGGGGTGACTGCGGCGCTGTTCGACGTGCTCGCCGCACACCGGGCGCAGGTGAGCGATGTCGAGCAGGTCGTCGTCCACGACCGGCTGCTGCTCGGCGTCGCGGTACACGGGTACGAGGACGAGCCGGCGCTGGTGACTGCGGTCGCCGCGCGGGCGGTCGAGCTCGGTGTCGAGGTGGAGTGCACTGCGCTGCCGGGCTCCGCGCGCGACGAAGCCGGCCTCCGCCACCACGTCATCGTGCTCGCAGCTCCCCTGCTGCCGGCCGCGTTCGCGGGCGTCGCCCGCCGGCTGGCCGGCTGCGGGGTCAACATCGAGCGGGTCCTGCGGCTGTCGAGCTTCCCGCTCGCGGCTTACGACCTGCTCGTGTTCGGCGGCGACACCGCCCGGCTGCGCACCGAGCTGGCCGCCGAGGCGGTGGCGCAGGAGATCGACATCGCCGTGGAGGCCGCGACCCTGTGGCGCCGCGCCCGTCGGCTCGTGGTCATGGACGTCGACTCGACCCTGGTGCAGGGCGAGGTCATCGAGATGCTCGCGGCGGAGGCGGGCTGCACGGCGGAGGTGGCCCGCATCACCGCCTGCGCGATGGCCGGGAAGCTCGACTTCGAGACCTCCCTGCGCACGCGGGTCGCCCTGCTGCAGGGGCTGCCGGTCGCCGCCGTCGACGCGGTCCGGGCGCAGGTCCGCATCACCCCGGGCGGTCGTACGCTCGTGCGCACGCTCCACCGGCTCGGCTATGCGGTCGGCATCGTCAGCGGCGGGTTCACCTCCATCACAGACGATCTCGTCGCTGACCTCGGTCTGGACCACGCGCTCGCCAACACCCTCGAGGTCGTCGACGGGCGCCTGACAGGTGGGCTCGTCGGACCGGTCGTCGACCGGGCGCGCAAGGCCGAGGCGCTGCGCGAGTTCGCCGCCCTGCAGCGGGTCTCGATGGCGCAGACGGTGGCGATCGGCGACGGGGCCAACGACCTCGACATGCTCGCGGCAGCCGGGCTCGGGATCGCCTTCAACGCCAAGCCCGTCGTGCGGGCAGCGGCCGACGCCGCCCTGTCGGTGCCGTTCCTCGACGCCGTGCTGTTCCTGCTGGGCATCCCGCGCGAGGAGGTCGAGGCCGCCGACGCAGCGGACGCAGCCGACGCCGTCGACCCGCCACCTCACGGTTGATCATCCGCAGCATCGCCGTGCTCAGCCGGAGCCTTCCGCTGCTAGGACGGCGATCGTGCGGATGATCTTCACGAGCTGCGGCAGGGGGGTGGTGCGGGGCAGCTAGCGCGGGCGGGCCGGGGGGCAGCAGCCCACCGGACACCGGTCGTACGTGGCGGTCGCGCCATGCGACGGCTGCTCCTCGCCGGCCAGCCGCTCGACCACCAGGCTGCGCAGCATGGCCACGAAATCCGGGTGGGTCCCCACCGTGGCAGCCCGCTCGAGGGTGAATCCCTCGAGTTGCGAGACCCGCTGCTGTGCCTGCACATCGAGGTCGTAGAGCACCTCGACGTGGTCGCTGGTGAAACCGATCGGGACGAGCACCGCCTCGGTCACCCCCTCGGCGTGCAGGGCGACCAGGTGGTCCCCCACGTCCGGCTCCAGCCAGGGGACCTGCGGCGGGCCGCTGCGCGACTGGAAGACCAACTCCCACGCGTACGGCCGGTCCAGTCTTGCCACCACTGCGGCGGCCGCCGAGCGCAACGTCTGGACGTACGCCCCGCCCGTCGGCCCACTGGTCGCGGCCATGGAGACGGGGATGGAGTGGGCGGTGAAGACCAGCCGCGCGCCCGGGGACGGCAGCGTGGCCGCGACGTTGGCCGCCATCGGCTCGAGGAAGCCGTCCTCGGCCCAGTAGTGCCGCAGCTTGCTGACGAGGGGTGCGTCGTCACCGACCTCGTGGCGGGCGCGCCACCAGTCCTCGCGGTACTGCCGGCAGCCGCTGTAGGAGGGGAACGCGCTGGTGACGACGGCGAGGGCGTGTCGTACGCCGTCGTCGCGCATCTGCCGCACGGCCTCGACGAGGTAGGGCTGCCAGTTGCGGTTGCCCCAGTAGACCGGCAGTTGCGGGCCGTGAGCTGCCAATTGGGCTTCCAGCGCCGCCTTCAGAGCACGGGCCTGCGCGTTGATGGGCGAGACGCCCCCGAAGATCTCGAGGTAGTGACGGCTGACCTCCTCCAGCCTGGCGGCGGGGACGTCTCTTCCGCGAATCACGTTGCGCAGGAAGGGTTCCACGTCGGCCGGTCCTTCGGGACCCCCGAAGGAGACCAGCAGCAGCGCATCGACGGGCGGGCCCGGGCAAGGGCGGTCGTCGATGCCCTCGTAGGTCACCGGCTCATCCTCCCCGTTGCGGTGCTTGACCGCGCCTCGGGCGACCCGGGAGAATTAGACCGTTCGGCCCAGTCACCTTGTCCCTTGCGGCTCGTTGTGCCGAACGAGACATAGCGTCACGACTCCCGTCGTAGCCGCGCGAACCAGCCGGAGGCCTCGTGTCCCAGCTTCACTTCTCCCGCCGCAGTGCTGCTGTCGGCCTGGGGGCTCTGGTGCTGGTCGTGGTTGCCGGACCGGCCTTCGCCATCGACCCCGTCTCGACGGTGGACAACCCCCCCGCTCAGCTGAGCGCGCCGCTGGAGCCTGCGCAGAACGCTGTCGCGCCCGTGGTGGAGCCGGTCGTCAAGGCCGCCGCACCCGCGGTGACCGCGCCGGCGCCGGCCCCGGCCCCGGCCCCCAGGCCCGCCGCGGTCACCGACCCCATCACGGCCATCGTGGACGTGGTCGTCAAGCAGATCGACAAAATCGCCGCGGCTCCCAAGGCCCCTGCTCCGCAGGCCCCGGTCCCCGGACAGGCCGGCCCTTCCGCCACTGTCGCTTCAGTCGCGGCGCCGGTCGCCCAGGCTCCCGCAGCGGCCGCTCCCGCTGAGGTTCGTGGCAACGCGCTGACCGCGGCGGCCATCGAGCTCGGCTCCCGGGCGGACGCGGGCGACAGCGCAGCGCCGCTGGCCTTCAGCCCGCTCGGCGGCCTCGCCCGCGGAATGGCCGCGGGTCTGCCCCCGCTCGCCCCGGCGACGACCGACTTCTCCCCGACCCTCGCGCTGCCCGGCGTCTCGCCGCAGCCCGCCGTCGCGCAGAACGTCCTGCCTATCAGCTCCAGCCCCGCCGGTCCCACCAGCCTGCCGGGTGTGCTCGTCGCGCTCGCGGTGATGGCTGTCGCCGTCGCCGCCGCAGGTCACGTGAGCGAGGCGCAGCGCCGGCGCCCAGCCACCACCGCCTGACGTCTCTTGCCGTCATCCGGCCGATAAGGCAACGCTCGGGGCCATGGCCGGCGCTACCCTCCAGTCATGCGGTGGCGTCGAAGCACGTCACGCGGACGAGAGGCCGATGGCGCGGCGCCGTCGATGCACAATCAGTCCCCTTTGCTCGCAACCCTGAAGAGTCGTCTTGATCGGCTCGCGAGGAGGCCGACCTCTTCGATGGCGAGTTCACCCCTGAGATGCGTGACGCGTTCGAGGAGGCCGTGCGCAACTTTCGGGTTGCCGGGCCGGAGATCCTTGCGCAGGCGACTCCCCACTTGTGGGCGTACTACCGGAGCTTCGCGGAAGAGTTCTCGCTCGAGGAGCCTGCGGAGTATGGCATCCCAACCTTGCCGGCGTCCGCGGACATCTGGAGCCAGGGCAGGCGACACGTGCCCGCTCGCTGTGTGGGCTCGGCACCGAGCTCAGGACTGAGGTGCCGACGCAGAAGGGCGGCTCAGCCTCGAGGAGCCGGACAGCGGCTGTAGGTCAGGCCGGGGTCCCGAACGATCGTGTGTTCCTCGTACGGCTGCCCGCACGTGCCGCAGAGCTCCACCGGACGCGGCGGGAGGTCCCTGATCGGCGCGTTGATGTCACCGACCTGCGGCGGGCCCATGACGGAGAACATGACGCGCTCCCACCGGCCGCGCTCGGCCTTGTCCGTGCTCGCCTTGTGCCCACGCTTGGCCATCGTCATCAGCTCCGGCTCCTGACCCCTGGCGAGGCCGCATTCTGTGAATTGTGGACTCTGGCCGCCGATCGAGCGAGCCCTGCGCTGCCGCGGAACATGGCTGCTGCTCGAGGTCGAGGTTGCCAGAACAGCAAGGCGCCTTGGCGTCAGGCAAGTCGTGAGCGATGTTGCTCTCATGACACCCCCTTTTCACCAGCACCGTCACGCCGCGGCAGTCCCTCACGGCCACGCCGAGTGGGACGAGCGCTACGCCAGCGCGGAGCAGGTGTGGAGCGGCCAGCCCAACGGCGCCCTCGTCACCGAGGTGACCGCACTTGCGCCAGGCCAGGCGCTCGGCGTCGGTTGCGGCGAAGGCGCGGACGCGGTCTGGTTTGGCTGGCCAGGGCTGGGAGGTCACGGCACTGGACGTCTCTTCCGTGGCGCTGGAGCGGGCTGCCTTGCACGCCCGGTGCTGATGCCGAACGTTCGCTCCTGGCTGCTGTAGCGCCCGGCGGCACCTTGCTCGTGGTGCACCATGCCGACAACGACGTGAAGCATGCCGAGGACCACGGGTTCGACCCGGCCGACTTCGTGAGCCCCTCGGACGTCGCCGCCCTGCTCGACGACAACTGGCAACTCGAGGTCGACGAGAGGCGAGCGCGCGAGGTCCTTTCCGGTGCCGGGTCGCACCACAGAGACGACCTGGTGTTGCGAGCCAGGCGCCTGCGCTAGGCCGCCTGGCCCGGGCGGGCGACGCTGCTCCGGTACTTCCGCGGCGAATGCCCGGTTGGGTTCAGTCCGCATCCGGAGCTGTCGATGCCTGCCAGGTGAAGCTCACTGACGGACCGGGCTGGTGACCGCTGTCGGGGGCCGAGCCCCGCGGTGGCGTCCGAGCACCTTGCGTCTGCTGGGTGCATGCATGGTCGGCCTCGGGATGCTCATCGGTCTCGTCTTCCCATTCTTCCTGGACGCGATGGACATCGCTGCTCCGGAGCAGGCCGGTTCCATCCGGTCCCGGCTCGCCTGCCTGACAGCGGGCATCCTGCTCGGCGGGATCAACTACCTCCTGGCCCGGTTCGTCGTCGGTCGGCGGCTACGGCGCTTGGCCGGCCGGATGCGACGAGTCGACGAGATCGTGCGCACCGCAACAGAGGCGGGTGACTGGTCCTTGCTGCACGTCAGGAACTGCCAATTGCCGGTCGACTCCGACGACGAACTCGGTGAAACTGCGCTGGCCTTCAACGCGCTGGTCGACGCCCTGGATCGCAACGTCGCTGAACGTCAGCGCCTGGAGGCCACTTTGCATCATCAGGCCTTTCACGACGATCTCACCGGCCTCGCGAATCGAGCCCTGTTTGCCGATCGCACCATGCACGCGCTCACCCGGACAAGGCGCGAACTCACCGAGATTGCCGTCTTGTTCCTCGATCTCGACGGTTTCAAAGACGTCAACGACAGTCGCGGGCACGCGGCCGGTGACGCGGTCCTGACCGAGGTGTCCCGCAGACTCACCCGCTGCGTACGCGCGACCGACACCGTCGCTCGGCTCGGTGGGGACGAGTTCGCGGTGCTGCTCGAGGACATCGACGTGCACTCGGCCGCACGGACAGCGGACGAGCTGTGTGAGCGACTGCGGCAGCCGGTGCTGATCAACGGCGAACGGATCCAGCTCGGGGCCAGCATCGGCATCTCCCACGGCGGACCCCTCACCGACAACCCCGACGACCTGCTCCGTCAGGCAGACTTCGCGATGTACCTCGCCAAGCGGGCCGGGAAGGGCTGTTACCGGGTCTTCGAGCCGGGGGGGCACGTCAACACCTCCTGATGTCGCCTCGGGTCAGTCGATCGGCTCACCATGGGATCGTGCCTGGCATGAGAGCGATCGTGATCGAGACGTTCGGGGGTCCCGAGGTCCTGCAGGTCCGAGACGATGTTCCGGAACCGGTGCCTGAACGCGGACAGGAACTGCTGGACGTGTCCTCGGCGGGGATCAACTACGCCGACACCCACGCCGCCGCCAACGACTACCTGTCCCCGCAGACGCTGCCGTTCATCCCCGGCAGCGAGGTCGTCGGCCGGCGACCCGACGGCGCGCGCGTCGCCTCGTTCACGCTCGGCGGTGGTTACGCCGAACGGGCGCTCGTCCACCCGGGCATGAGCTTCGCCGTGCCGGAGGGCGTCAGCGACGGTCAGGCGCTGGCCCTGCTGGTCCAGGGTCTGACCGCCTGGCACCTGCTCCGCACCTCGACCCGTCTGGCGGCCGGCGAAAGCGTCGTGGTGCATGCCGCGGCCGGTGGCGTCGGGACGCTCGCCGTGCAGCTCGCCAAGGCGTGGGGGGCGGGCACCGTCATCGGCGTCGCCTCCACCGCAGAGAAGCGCGCTCTGGCAGCCTCTCTCGGCGCGGATGTCACCGTGGACGCCAATGAACCCGACCTGAAAGCCGCGTTGGAGCAGGCGAACGACGGCCGGAAGGTGGACGTGGTGCTCGAGATGGTCGGCGGGGCGACACTCGACGCCTCCCTCGCTGCGATGGCGCCCTTCGGCCGCCTCGCCGCCTTCGGCATGGCTTCCCGTCAGCCGCCCACGCCGATCACGTCCGGGGCACTGATGTCGCACAGTCGTGCGGTCATCGGCTTCTGGCTCGCGCACGCGTTCGCCCGCCCGGAGATGCTGCAGCCGCCGATGGCCGAGTTGCTGTCGATGGTCGAGGCCGGCACGCTGCGGCCGGTGGTCGGCGGCACCTACCCGCTTCGCGAGGCGCACCGGGCCCACGAGGACCTGCTCAGCCGAGCCTCGCACGGCAAGCTCGTGCTCGACTGCCGCCGTTGAGTGTGACAGCCGCCCGACGACCGCCCCTTGCTGCTGGCGGAGCTTGGGCGGACCGTCGACGCCTGGTGCAGCCGGTCAAGCCGTCTCGACTCCGCGGTCGGCGATGAGTTTCGCACAATGACAGCCCCATTCGTCATGCCAGGCACGTCGACAGCCGGGCGGGTAGTCCAGCGTGCGCATGACCCGCGCCGGGTTCCCGGCGACGAGGGTGTCGTCGGGCACATCGTGCGTCACGACCGCGCCCGCCGCGACCACGACCCGCTTGCCGATCGTCACACCTGGCAGGATCATCGCCCGGCTGCCGAGCCAGGTCCCGTCCCCGATGTGCACCGGGGCATCGACGTGCGCCCGCCCCTCGACGCCATGGCTGTTGCTGTCCACCACGTAGACCTCGTTGGCGAAGGCCACGTCGTCGCCGACGACGATCTCCCGCACCGCGATGATCACTGTGCCGCAGTTCACGAACACCCGGTCGCCGAGGCGGATCCGCCCCCACCCGCTGATGAGGGTCTTGCGGTGGCCCGACCAGATCTTGAAGCTCTCCCCCACCTCGAGGTCGGTCGCGTCCACCGTCGGACTGCCGAGCACGACCGCCCTGGCACCGACCTTGCTGACCTTGCGCAGCGACCACTTCGCCCATGTGCGCTGGCGCAGCTCCGCCGTCTGCCAGTGAAGGGCGGTCCGTCGCTGCCTGAGATCCACGCGCCAAGACGGTACGTGGTGACCCCCGGCGTTAGCGTCGGACCATGAGCCGCCGCCTGCGACCGCCCGCGACCGACCTGATCCGCCTGGGCAGCCCGCTGCCGCCCGCCGTCGACGCCGAGGGGCACCTGCTCACGCGCTGCGCCCGGGCGGGGGTGCGGCTGCCGGTCGGCGCCGTCCTGCTCGACGGCGGGCGAAGTCTCGGTCCGCTGCGCCGCAGCGAGCACGTC
This sequence comes from Actinomycetota bacterium, assembly GCA_019348355.1. Classification (GTDB taxonomy): domain Bacteria; phylum Actinomycetota; class Actinomycetes; order Mycobacteriales; family SCTD01; genus SCTD01. Next base: position 14,726 of record JAHWJP010000002.1, on the reverse strand, counting down.
CTGCTCCGGCCGCTGGGGACGTCGCAGGCCGTACGCGTGAGCTCCGACGACGTGGCGGGTCTCGGTGCGGCGCTGAGCGCGGCCAAGCAGGCCGCGTCGCCCGCCGGGCGGTGTGACCTGCTGGTGCTGCGGTCGGTGCGCTCGGTGCACGCGGGGCGGGCCACCGTGCGCGCCAGCCAGCCGTACGACGTGGTCGACGTGGTGGAGGGCGAGCCCTACGACCTGGCCGGCGCCGAGGTCCGGACCCTGCACGTCCCGCGGCTGGAGCGTCGATGGCATCGGGCGCATCGCGGCGCGGACCAGTGGCGCACGCCCCTGCCGCCGTACGGGATGCGGCTGTCCCGGCTGCTGCGCGACGTCCGGCGGGCGCTCGGCCCGGGCGACCGGGTGGTGGCCTGGGCCGACGACGGGCACACCTGCTGGCTCGTCGGCGTCGCGGCGATCGACCGATGAGCGGAGCGACAAGCGACGACGAGGTCATCTGCTCGGCCAAGGGCTGCCGCAACGCCGCATCGTCGGTGCTGGTGTGGAACAACCCTAAGCTGCACACTCCGGGCCGCGAGAAGACCTGGGTGGCCTGCGAGGACCATCGCTCCTCCCTGTCCGAATACCTCGACCTACGAAGCTTTCTCAGGCGGGTCGATCCGCTGCCGTGAGCCGGCTGGCCAGGCTTACCGTCCGTAGTGCCGTCAGCAGAGCCGAGACGAAGGCGGCCGGCCGGTTCGAGCAGGCGTCGTGATCGGCGTCGAGCAGCAGCGGTTCGACGCCGAGCCGCTGCGCCAGCGCCAGTTGCTTGCGCGGGGGGACGAGACGGTCCGACGTCATGACCAGCACCGCTGCCGGTTGAGGCAGGTTGCCGACCCAGCCGCTGCTGTCGAACCGGCCGAGCTCGCGCCCTGCCTCGGCCAGGTCACGGGCGCTGCCCCGGGACAGCTCGGAGGCGACCCAGTTGCTCTCCCGGGAGGGCGCTCCGGACATCCGCATGCCGGCGCTCCACGAGCCGCGCGGGAACAGCCCGAGCAGCAGGCGCAGCCCGCCCATCATCCGCCAGAAGACCTTCATCCGGGGGTCGCTCCAGTCGAGCGCCGTCGCGCAGAGCACCAGGCCGGCAACCCGGTCAGGATGGCGCCGCGCGAGCAACTGGGCGACCGTGCCGCCCATCGAGTAGCCGACGACCAGAGCCGGGGGCAATCCCAGCGCGGTCAGCACACCGGCCGCGTCGTCGGCGCAGTCGGCGAGCCGGAAGTGCGCCCCTGAGCGCAAGCCGCGACCGTGCCCCCGCAGATCCATGGCGAGGACTCGGTAGCCGGCTTGACGCAGCGGCCGGTAGGTGTGCAGCCAGTTGAGGTCGCTCGGGAACATCCAGCCGTGCACGAGCAGCACCGGCTGGCCCTCTCCCCCGCTGTCGCGCAGGAAGAACTCACCCCGGCCGGGCACGAGGACGGCGCAGCCGGGCGGAAGCGGGATCGGCGGGACCGGTGCGGGGGGTTCGGAGGGTCCGCGGCGTAGGGCCATGGCATGCAGTGTGCGGGAGAACTTCCGCGGTGGCGCGGGTCGCCGTCCCCGCTAGGTGCACCTGTCCGGTACCGTCCCGCGAACACCCGGTCGCCTTTGTGGAGGTTTGTTCGTGCCGCCCGCCCATCGACGCCCGCATGCCGCCCGTCGGGATGCGCGCCACACCACGCTGCCGGCCCTGCTCCTGACCCTTGCCGGCGGGGCCCTCGCCGGACTGGCCACCCAGTCAGCCGGCGCGGCTCCCACGCTGCTGGCCGCCCCGACGGCGAACACTGTCGTGGATGGCCTCGGCACGAACCCCGGGCAGCGCGCCTCCCGGTCGCGATCGGTCGAGGCCGCGGCCGAGGTCGCGCCGGGCCCGGAGCAAGTCGTCGCCGCCCCACCTGCGCCGGCTGCAGAGGTCCCACCGCCGCCGCCCCCACCGCCGCCCCCTCCGCCGCCGCCCCCTCCGCCGCCGCCCCTCCCACCGCCCCCTCCCCCGCCCGCACTGGTTCCCAAGGCCAAGCCCGCGCTCGCCAAGGTCGTGTCGTCCAGGACCTGCCCGGTGCCGTCCGCGCGCTTCACCGACACCTGGGGCGCGCCCCGCTCCGGCGGACGCAGTCACAAGGGTACCGACCTGATGGCGTCAGCCGGCGCCCCGGTCTATGCCGTCGCGAACGGTGTCGTCCGGACCAGCTCAGGCGGCGCCGGCGGGCTCGCGATCTACCTTCGGGCCACCAACGGCGACGTCTTCTACTACGCCCACAACTCCTCCAACGTCGCCCGCAGCGGCGAGCGGGTGCAGGCCGGGCAGCTCATCGCGAGGGTCGGCAGCAGCGGCAACGCCTCGGGCAGCGCACCGCACGTGCACTTCGAGATGCAGCCTGGTGGCGGCGGTTCGGTCAACCCCTACCGGTTCCTGCGCGGGATCTGCTGACCCTGCGCCTTCCGAAGCCGATTGTGCTGACCGGTGACAGCGTTCGGCTGGAGCCGCTGGCACCGGCCCACGTGGCCGACCTGTTCGAAGCGGCGCAGGACGACGCCATCTGGCGTTGGCTGCCGGTCCACCGTCCGGAGCGCAAGCAGGACGTACGCAGGATGGTGCGCGACCACCCCGGCGCGCCGGCCTGGGCGGTGATCGTCGACGGGCGGGCGGTCGGTTCGAGCTCCTATCTCGATGTCGACCTCGACGTCGGCGGGCTCGAGATCGGCTGGACCTGGTATGCGAGGTCGGCGTGGGGGGGCCGGGTCAACCCCGAGTGCAAGCTGGTGCTGCTCGGCCATGCCTTCGACGACCTCGGCGCCGCCCGGGTCACGCTGAAGACCGATGCGCGCAACGCTCGGTCCCGCTCGGCCATCACCCGGCTGGGCGCCCGCGAGGACGGCACCCTGCGGCACGCCAAGCTGCGCAACGACGGGTCGGTGCGCGACACGACGTACTTCTCGATCCTGGCCAGGGAGTGGCCGGACGTTCGCGCCGGGCTGCAGGCGCGGCTGCGGTGAACGACCGCGGGGTCAGCCGCCGATGGCCGACATGGGCCGGTCGGGCTGCACGAACCCCGGCTCGCCGATCCCGTGGCCGGCCTTCTTGCCGGCCACCGCGACCCGCAGCCGCTCGGCCAGCTCGTCGTCGCTCGCCCCTTCCCGCAGCGGCGCGCGCAGGTCGGATTCGTCGCGGGCGAACAGGCAGTTGCGCACCTGGCCGTCCGCGGTCAGCCGGAGCCGGTCGCAGCTCGCGCAGAACGGCCGGGTGACCGACCCGACGACGCCGACGGTGGCGGGCCCGCCGTCGACGAGGAACTCCTCCGCCGGCGCGCTGCCGCGGTGCTCGACAGGTGTCAGCGCAACGTGGCGGCCGAGCACCTCGAGGATCTCGTCCGCCGGCACCATCGTGGCACGGTCCCAGCCGTGCTGCGGGTCCAGTGGCATCTGCTCGATGAAGCGCAGGGCGTAGCCGTGCTCGAGCGCCCAGGCGAGCAGGTCGGCCGCCTCGTCGTCGTTGACCCCGCGCATCAGGACGGTGTTGACCTTGACCGGATCGAGGCCGGCCAGCTTCGCGGCGCGTAGACCCTCGACCACGTCGGCGAAGCGGTCGCGCCGGGTGAGCTCGAGGAAGCGCTCCGGCCGCAGGGTGTCCAGGCTCACGTTGACCCGGTTCAGCCCGGCATCACGCAGCGCCTGCGCCTGTCGGGCCAGCCCCAGCCCGTTGGTGGTCAGTGACGACCGCAGGCCCAGCTCGGACAGCCGGGCCACCAGGCCCGGCAGCCCGCGGCGCAGCAGCGGCTCCCCGCCGGTCAGGCGCACCGTCCGGACGCCCATCGAGGCGAAGACGCCGACAAGGCGTACGAGCTCGTCGTCGGTCAGCAGTTCGGGAGTCGGCAGCCAGTCCAGGCCCTCGGCCGGCATGCAGTAGGTGCACCGCAGGTTGCAGCGGTCGGTCAGGGACAGCCGGAGGTCGGTGTGGACCCGGCCGAAGCCGTCGACAAGGGGCGCCCTCATCCCCCGATGCTACGTGTCACGCGGACAGGGCCTGCGCGCCCAGAGCAACCTGCACCATCCCGTCCAGGACGCGCACCGGGTGCACCTCGAGCCGGACCGCCGAGTCGTCGAGGCACTGCCCGGTCTCGAGGTCGAAGACCTGCTTGTAGATCGGGCTCGCGACGGTCGGCCGATCGCCGCGGCTGCCGACGATGCCGCGCGAGATGACCATCGCCCCGCTGAACGGGTCGAAGTTCGAGACGGCGTGGAACCGGTTGTCGGCGGTACGGAAGACCGCCACCTGCTCGCCGTCGAGCAGCGCGGCGACCCCTCGCTCGACCGGCAGCCGGGCGGCGGGACAGATGCTTGCCCACTGGCTCATGCGCGCACCACTTCCAGGACCGGTCCGGCCACGAGGGCCGGACCCTTCTCATCGGATCGGGCCGGTCGGATCTGCCCCCGCTCCCGCACGAACGCGATGCTCGGGTCGGGCTCGTCGGGGGCGTTGACGAAGGAGGTGAAGCGGGCCAGCCGGTCGGGGTCGGCGAGGGTGTCCGCCCACTCGTCGCTGTAGGTCGCGACGTGCCGCGTCATGGCCGCGTCGAGCTCGGCGCACAGGCCGAGGCTGTCGTCCAAGACCACGGCGCGCAGGTGGTCCAGCCCGCCCTCCATCGCCTCGATCCACGGGGCGGTGCGCTGCAGGCGGTCGGCGGTGAACACGTAGAGCATGAGCACCCGGTCGATGGTGCGGACCAGCGTCGCGGTGTCGACGTCCTGCAGGAACAGGTCTGCATGCCGCGGCCGGAAGCCGCCGTTGCCGCCGACGTAGAGGTTCCAGCCGCTTTCCGTCGCAATGACGCCGAAGTCCTTGCTGCGTGCTTCGGCGCACTCGCGCGCGCAGCCGCTGACGCCCATCTTCACCTTGTGCGGACTGCGCAGGCCGCGGTAGCGCAGCTCCAGCTCGATGGCGAGCGACGTCGAGTCCTGCACGCCGAACCGGCACCAGGTCTGACCGACGCACGACTTCACCGTGCGCAACGATTTCCCGTAGGCGTGGCCGCTCTCCATGCCGGCGTCGACCAGTCGCCGCCAGATCAGCGGGAGTTGCTCAACGCGGGCCCCGAACAGGTCGATCCGCTGACCGCCGGTGATCTTCGTGTAGAGCGAGAAGTCGCGGGCCACCTCGCCGATCACGATGAGGTGCTCCGGGGTGACCTCGCCGCCCGGGATGCGCGGCACGACGGAGTACGTGCCGTCCTTCTGCAGGTTGGCGAGCATGTGGTCGTTGGTGTCCTGCAACCCGCCGCGCTCGCCGTCGAGGACGTAGCCGCTGTCGAGGCTGGCAAGGATGGACGCGGCGGTGGGCTTGCAGATGTCGCAGCCCCGCCCCCGGCCGTGCTCTGCCAGCAGCTGCGACCAGGTGCGGATGCCCTTGACCCGGACGACCTCGAACATCCCGGCGCGGCTGAGCTCGAAGTGTTCGCACAGCGCCGTGCTCATGGCGACGCCGAGCCCGGCCAGCTCGTCCTTGACGAGGTCCTTGACCAGTCCGACGCACGAGCCGCAGACCGTGCCGGCGCCGGTGCACGCCTTGACTCCGGCGACGTCGCGGCAGCCACCATCGCTTACGGCGGTGCAGATCTCGGCCTTGCTCACGGCCCGGCAGGAGCAGACCTGCGCGGTGGCCGGCAGCGTCGACGCCCCCAGGCCTGCGGGCGCGCCGTCGCGCCGGGGCAGCAGCAGGTCGGCAGGGCTCCCGGGCAGGACGACGTCGGTGCCGGTTAGCGGGCGCAGGACCGGGTAGGCCGAGGCGTCGCCGACGAGGATGCCGCCGAGCAGGTGGCGGGCGTCGTCGGTGACGACCAGCTTGGCGTAGACCCCGGCCACCGGGTCGGCGTAGACCAGCTCGAGGGCGCCGGGGGTGAGTGCGTGCGCGTCGCCGAAGCTCGCGACGTCGATGCCCATCAGCTTCAGCCTGGTCGACAGGTCGGCGCCCGTGAACGTTCGTTCACCACCGAGCAGGCGGTCCACGACGATCTCGGCCTGGGCGTAGCCGGGTGCCACCAAGCCCCAGCAGCGACCGGCGGCGCTGGCGCACTCGCCGACCGCGTAGACATCGGGAGCGCTTGCTAGGCAGGCTTCGTCAACGAGGACGCCGCCGCGCTCGGCGGTCATCAGACCGGTCCGCCGGGCGAGCGCGTCGTCGGGGCGGATGCCGGCGGAGAACACCACGAGGTCGACGTCGAGCGGGTCGCCCTCGGCGAACACCATGCGCAGGCCGGCGTCCGTCTGCTCGATCACCTGCGTCGCCGCCGAGGTGCGGACCCAGACGCCGAGGTCCTCGACGAGCCGGCGCAGCGCCTGGCCGCCGGCCTCGTCCACCTGCACCGGCATGAGCCGGGGGGCGAACTCCACCACGGTCGTGTCCAGACCCAGCGAGCGCAGCGCGTCCGCGGCCTCCAGACCGAGCAGGCCACCGCCGATGACGGCACCGGAGCGGGCGCCCTGCGCGGCGGCCCGGATCTGCTCGAGATCGTCGAGGGTGCGGTAGACGAAGCGGCCCGGCCCGGTGGCTCCCGGGACGGGCGGCACGAAGGCCGTCGAGCCGGTGGCGAGCACGAGCGCGTCGTACGGCGTGACGGTCCCGCACGACGACGTGACGGTGCGGGCAGCGACGTCGACGGCGACGACCGGGTCGGACAGGCGCAGGTCGAGTGCCGGGTGGTCGAAGAAGCCGTCAGGAACCAGGCACAGCTCCTCGGCGGTCGTGCCACGGAACCAGGACGACAGGCCGACCCGGTCGTAGGCGGGCACCGACTCGGCGGCGTGCACGACGACGTCCCAGCCGCCCGGGTCCTCCGCGTCGACCAGGCCCCGCTCGACGGCCAGCTCGACGAGCCGGTGACCGACCATGCCGTGGCCGATGACAACCAGAGTCTTGCGTGTCATGCGCTTCTCCGCTCAGGTTCTGGCCGTGACCGGCGGGGTGGAGCGGTGCAGGCGAGCAGCCCTTCCACCAGGCCACGGCAGCCGCCGCAACCGGTCGAGGCGCGGGTGGCGAGCGCGACCTCGGCGACGGTGCGGCAGCCGCTCTCGCGGATCGCGCCGGCCGTAACCTGATTGCAGGTGCAGACCAGGGCGTCGTCGGCGAGGGTCGCCGGGTCGACCGGGGCGACGGTGCCGAGGCCCGAGAACAGCAGGTGCAACCGCTCCGCCGGCAGCGGCGTCGCGCGGTCGAAGGCCTGCGTCACCGGACCCGCCGTCGACAGGTCGCCGAGCAGGATCGCTCCGGTGACGACGCCGTTGCGCACGACGAGCTTCTTGTAGACGTGGCGCACCGGATCGGCGTAGGACAGCACCTCGACCTCGCCCCCGCAGTCGGCGAGCTCCGGGGTCGTGTCACCCATCGCGGCGACCTCGAGGTCCATCGCCTTGAGCCGGGTGACCCGCCGGGAGCCGGTGTAGGTCGCGACCCGACCGGTGAGCAGGTCGGCGAGCACCGCTGCCTGCTCCCAGGCGGGCGCGACCAGGCCGTAGACCTGGTCGCGGTGCTGCGCGCACTCGCCGATCGCGAACACGTGCGGGTCGTCGGTGCGCAGCGCGTCGTCGACGAGGATCGCGCGCCCGACGCCCAGCCCGGCCGCGCGGGCCAGGTCGACCTGGGGACGGATGCCGCAGGCCAGCACGACCAGGTCGGCGGCGACGTGCCGACCGTCGGCGAGCCGGACGCCGGTGACCGACCGGCCGCCGGTGACTCCCGAGGCGAACGAACCCAGATGCACCCCGACGCCGAGCGCCTCGACCGCCCGGCGGAGCACTGCCCCTCCGGTGGGATCGAGCTGGGTCTCCATCAGGTGCCCCATGCCGTGCACGACCTCGACCTGCAGTCCGTGCTGCAGCAGGCCACGCGCCGCCTCGAGACCGAGCAGCCCGCCTCCGACGACGGCGGCGACCTTCGCCTTGCCGGCTGCGGCACTGATGGCCTCGCAGTCGTCGAGCGTACGGAAGACGTGAACCCCACCCAGCAACAGGCCGTCAGAGCCCGCGATGCCCTGCACCGGAGGGATCAGCGCAGTGGAGCCGGTGGCGAGCACGAGCGCGTCGTACGGCGTCGTGGCGCCGTCAGCCGCAAGGACCGTGCGAGCCGTCAGATCGATGCTGCGGACCGCCGTGCCGAGCCGCTGGATCACCCGACCGGGCGCCTCGGTCAAGGCGATCTCGTCGTGCCTGCGCTTGCCGGCGAGCACGTCGGACAGCAGGATCCGGTTGTAGGCAGGGCGATCCTCCGCGCCGAACACGGTCACCAGGGTCGCCGGGTCGCGCTTGCACAGCTCGTCGACGAAGCGCGCGCCGGCCATACCGTTGCCGACCACCACGACGCGCCTCAACGCACGGCCTCCGCAACGCGGTCGATGCGTGCCGCGCAGAGCTTGAAAGACGGCATCTTCGAGACGGGGTCGAGCGCATCGCTGGTGAGCGAATTGGCCCGTTGCCGCCCGGCCCAGTGGAACGGCACGAACACCGTGTCGGGGCGGATCGTGTCGGTCAGGCGGGTGCGCAGGAAGGCCTCGCCCCGCCGGGTGCTGACCCGGACCCGCTCGCCGTCGGCGACCTCCAGGCGCTCCGCGAGGAACGGGTGCAGCTCGACAAAGGCCGTGGGCGCCGCGTCGGTCAACACGTCGATGCGCCGGGTCTGCGCGCCGCTCTGGTAGTGGGCGGCGACCCGGCCCGTCGTGAGCAGCAGCGGGAACTCGGCGTCGACCGGCTCGACCTGCTCGGGCGGGTGCACGGCGACGAAGTTGGCCCGGCCGTTGGGGGTCGCGAAGCGGTCGAGGAACAGTCGAGGGGTGCCGGGGTGCCCTTCGTACGGACATGGCCAGTGCAGTTTCTCGCCGGCCGCGAGCCGGTCGTAGCTGATACCCGCGTAGTCGGCGGCGCCACCCGCGCTGGCCCGCCGCAGCTCGTCGAAGACCGCCTCCGGCTCGCTCGGGAAGCCGGTCGGGACGTCGAGCCGGTTGGCGAGCCCGGCGAGCACGTGCAGGTCGGTACGTACACCGGCCGGCGGGTCGAGCGCCCGGCGACGCAGCAGCACCCGGCCCTGCAGGTCGGTGGTGGTGCCGTCCTCCTCGGCCCACTGGGCGACCGGCAGCACGACGTCGGCCATGACTGCGGTCTCGGACAGCACCACGTCTGCGACGACCAGGCAGTCCAGGGCGGCCAGCCGCGCCTGCACGTGCCGGGCCCGGGGGGCGCTCACCACCGGGTTGCTGCCCATGAGCAGCAGGGCGCTCGGTCCGCCGTCCTCGCCGAGCGCGTCGAGCAGTTCGTACGCCGACCGGCCGGGGGCGGGCAGGTCGGTCGGGTCGATGCCCCACACGGCGGCGACATGTGCGCGGGCGGCCGGGTCGTCCAGCTTGCGGTAGCCGGGCAGCTGGTCGGCCTTCTGGCCGTGCTCCCGGCCGCCCTGGCCGTTGCCCTGACCGGTCAGGCAGCCCCAGCCTGAACCGGGTCGCCCGGCGAGCCCGAGCGCCAGCGCGAGGTTGAGAAAGGACGAGACGGTGTCGACGCCGTGGGCGTGCTGCTCGGCGCCGCGGGCGGTGAGAATAACCGCGCGGTCCGTCGCCGCCAACATGCGCACGGCTTCGCGCAGGTCCGGCTCGGACACTCCGGTGGTCAGTTCCACCTGTGCGGGCCAGGACGCCGAGACGGCGCGGCGTACGTCCGGCCAGCCGGTGGTGCGCGCTTCGATGTAGTCCTCGTCGACGTGACCGAGCTCCAGCGCGAGGAACAGCAGGCCGTTGGCGAGCGCGAGGTCGGTGCCCGGCTGCACCTGCAGGTGCAGCGTGGCGGCGGCCGCGGTGGGCGTGCGGCGCGGGTCCACCACGATCAGCGCCCCGCCGGACTCGCGCTGCCGGCTCAGGTGCTGCATCACCGGCGGCATCGTCTCGGCGAGGTTGCTGCCGACCAGGAGCACGCAGCCCGCGTCACCGATGTCGGCCAGCGGGAAGGGCAGGCCGCGGTCCAGGCCGAAGGTACGCATCGCCCCGGCGGCGGCCGAGCTCATGCAGAAGCGGCCGTTGTAGTCGATCTGACTGGTGCGCAGCGCGACGCGCGCGAACTTGCCTAACAGATAGGCCTTCTCGTTGGTCAGCCCGCCGCCACCGAACACGCCCACGGCGTCCGGTCCGGCCTGCTGCCGGGCCCACCGGAAGCCGGCCGCTGCCACGTCGAGCGCCTCGTCCCAGCCGGCCTCACGCAGCCGACCGTGCCGACCGTCCCGCACCAGCGGTGAGGTCAGGCGGCGGGGCGAGTCGAGTAGCGCCGCTGAGCTCCATCCCTTGCTGCAAAGCCCCCCGACCCCGGCCTCGACGACGGCGGTCGACGCGGAGGGCGTGAGGGTCATCGAGCACTGCAGCGCGCAGTACGGGCAGTGCGTGGCCACGGCTTGCGTGAGCGGCGAGGTCCGCAGGTCGTCAGGGGATCTCGGGGTGGGCAACAGGGTGGGCACGCCGACCACAGTGCGGGCGGCCCATGCCGCGACCGTGTCCCCCGTGTTCCGGACGTGTGACGAGGTGCTCATGTTGCGGACTTCACGCCGTGCAGGGCCACGAGACACTCTCTGGAAACAGGAACGCAACGTGCCGCCCTCACAGTGACCAGTGCATGACATCCCGAGTCTTCGACCCCTCGCGCCCGACGGAGGCTGTGCCATGACCGATCCGGAGCCACTGTCGGGCTTCACCGTGGCGGTCACCGCCGCCCGCCGTCGCGAGGAACTCAGCGCACTGCTGACCCGGCGCGGCGCACGGGTGATCGAGGCGCCGGCCATCCGCATCGTGTCGACACAGGACGACGAGGAGCTGCTCGCCGCCACCCGGGCCTGCGTCGCCGACCCGCCAGACGTGGTCGTGGCGACGACCGGTATCGGCTTTCGCGGCTGGATGGAGGCCGCGGACGGCTGGGGTCTGGGTGAACAGCTGCGCGCCCGCTTCACCGGCTCCGAACTGCTGACCCGCGGACCCAAAGCGAAAGGGGCGGTCCGGGCCGCCGGCCTGGCCGAGGCATGGTCACCCGACAGCGAGGCCAGTGACGAGGTGCTCGCCCGGCTGCTCGAGCAGGGCGTCGCCGGCCGTCGGGTCGCCATCCAGCTGCACGGGGAGCCGCTGACCGAGTTGACCGGCGCGCTGCGCGCGGCGGGCGCCGAGGTTGTCGAGATCCCCGTGTATCGATGGGTTCCGGCCGAGGACATCCGCCCGCTGCGGCGGCTGGTCGAGCAGGTCGCCGCCGGCCAGGTCGACTGCGTCACCTTCACCAGTGCCCCAGCCGTCGCCAGCATCCTCACCGTCGCGCGTGAGGAAGGCCGGGGTCAGCCGCTGATCGAGGCGCTCGCCGGTGACGTCCTGGCCGCCTGCGTGGGGCCGGTGACAGCCGCACCGCTCGAGCGGCTGGGGGTCTGCACCGTTCAGCCGGCGCGCGCCCGGCTCGGGGCGCTCGTCCGTACCGTTGTCGAGGAGCTCCCGCCCCGGCGCACCAGACGCGTCGACGCAGCCGGGCACCGGCTCGAGCTGCGTGGCCACAACGTGCTGGTCGACGGACGTACGGTCGAGCTCACCGTGCGCCAGACCGGCGTGCTGACCGCCTTGGTCGACTGCGGAGGTCGCGTCCTGTCACGACCGGAGCTGCTCAAGGCGGCCTGGCGCGACGAGCCGGCCGACGAGCACGCCGTCGAGATGACAGTCGCCCGGCTGCGCACCGCCCTCGGCCCGGCCAGCGCGGTCGTGCAGACGGTCGTCAAGCGCGGCTATCGCCTGGCGGCATCGGACTCTTGACCGCACAGGTGCTGTCGCGTCCTGTGAGCACAAGGTGACCTGCCGTCCTTCCCGGCGCGACCGTCCCGGAACACCGCCTCCCTAGCGTCCGTGCCACACCCCGACAGCGGAGGCCTTGCATGACAACCCTGATCGACACCACCGGCGACGCACCGGCGTCCGCGTCAGCGCGATCGCACTGGATCGACGACTGGCGTCCGGAGGACGAGCGGTTCTGGGCCGACGGTGGTGACAAGGTCGCCAAGCGCAACCTGATCTTCTCCATCCTGTCCGAACACATCGGGTTCTCGGTCTGGACCATGTGGTCGGTGCTCGTGTTGTTCCTCGGACCTGCCTACGGGTTCGCTCCTGAGGACAAGTTCCTTCTCACCATTGTCCCGGCGTTGGTCGGTTCGACGTTGCGCCTGCCCTACACCTTCGCGGTGGCGAAGTTCGGGGGCCGCAACTGGACGGTGTCCAGCGCGCTGCTGCTGATCGTGCCGCTGGTGTTCGCGCTGTTCGTGCTGGAGCCGGGCGTGTCGCTGTCAACGTTGCTGGTCGTGTCGGCGGTGGCGGGTGTGGGTGGTGGCAACTTCGCCTCCTCGATGGCCAACATCAACACCTTCTATCCCGACCGGTTCAAGGGCCGAGCGCTCGGGCTCAACGCCGGCGGCGGCAACCTCGGTGTGCCCGTTGTTCAGCTCGCCGCCCTGCTGGTGCTGGCAACGGTGGGTGCGGCACACCCGCGGGTGCTCATCGGCGCGTACATCCCGCTCGTGCTCGGCGCCGCCTTCATGGCCTGGCGGAAGATGGACAACCTCAGCTCGGCCAAGAATGACAAACGGGCGATGCGGGACGTCTGCCGTGACCCGAACACGTGGGTGATGTCGTTTCTCTACATCGGCACCTTCGGCTCGTTCATCGGCTTCGGTTTCGCCTTCGGACAGGTCCTTCAGGTGCAGTTTTCGGCCGACTTCCCCACGCCGCTCGACGCCGCGTACCTCACCTTCCTCGGCCCGCTTCTCGGCTCGCTGATCCGCCCGGTCGGCGGCGTCATGGCTGACACGTGGGGAGGCGCCCGGGTCACGTTCTGGAACTTCGTCGCGATGGCCGCCGGTGCACTGGTCGTGCTGATTGCCTCGCTGCAGGAGTCGCTCGCGCTTTTCGTGGTCGGTTTCACGGCACTGTTCGTCTTCAGCGGGATCGGCAACGGTTCGACGTACAAGATGATCCCGGCCATCTTCCGGGCCAAGTCGGCTGCCCTCATCGTGGGCGGCGCCGACCGGACCATCTCCGATCGCGAGGCGCGGCGCCTGTCCGGCGCACTCATCGGGATCGCCGGTGCCATCGGAGCATTCGGCGGCGTGCTGGTCAACGTCGCCTTTCGCCAGAGCTTTCTGGAGACAGGTGCCGGCAACGCCGCCTACATCGCCTTCCTGGTCTTCTACGGAGCCTGCTTCGCCCTCACCTGGGTGGTCTACCTGCGCCCGTCGGGGCGCCGGCTCGCCGGGGTGTGAGGTCATGCTGGCCAATACGACGCTCAGCGATGTACGGCAGCGGGTGCAACGAGCAGCGCGCTCGGCGAGGACACACGTCGCCCCGACCTGGCGCGCCGCCGACTGGCCCTTCCTCGTCGTCGCCTGCTGCCGGGCCGCTAGCTCCAGCGGAAGCCGCCCTCGGCTCGGAACTGTTCAACAAAGGCAGTGAGGTTCGACGCCTGCAGTAGCGCCTCATGCCACCCGGCGTTCGTGATGTCCACGAGGTAGACGGGTGGCTCTGTCTGCCTCAGATCCCACACCAGGCTCTCGCGGCTACCGTCGCTACCGAAGAAGTTCGCGCCCGGACGCAACTCAGGCACGTGCTGGGCAACTTCCTCGTTGGTCTCCACCAGTGTCTTCAACGGATTCACCATCAGCGTGGCGCCGGCGCCGTCTTCGGTGAAGCCGTCCTGACTGCGCATCAGCGCCCGGTAGTCCGACGGGAACACGACGCCCAGCCGCTGCTCCGTAGCATCCAGGTCGTCATCAGTGACGCCGTTCATGGAGCGAGCTAGCGTCGCGTAGGCGATGAGCCCGGCAGTCAAGGTCCTGAGGGCCAGTGTGCGCGGTGCGCACGATCGGCCAGTCAAGGCAACGATCGGACGCCGGTTCGCCACCGTCGCCGGGTTCTACCGCTACGCGGTCATCGACGGCCACCTGATGGTCGACCCGACCGTGGCGGTGACCAGGCCGGCGGTGCAGTGGGAGGGACAGCGGCGCACAGTCTTGCACCCGCTGGAGTTCGCCGCGCTGCTGACCGCGGCCCGCCGCGACGGTCCGCACTCCCACGCCCTGGTCGCCCTGCTAGAGATGATCGGGATACGGGTCGGCGAGGTCTGCCGGATCAACATTACCGACCTGCGGCAGCAGTCCGGTTACGAGCTGGTCAGCGTCATCGGCAAAGGCAACAAACCCGCGGTGATCCCGCTGCCGATCCCCGTCCTGCGATCGGTTCGCGAAGCCGCCGGTGAGCGCCACAGCGGCCCGCTGCTGCTCAACCGCAACGGCGACCGGTTCCGGCGGGCCAGCGTCGCAGCCCGGATCACCCGACTGGCCAACACCGCCGGCCTGACGACACCGGTCAGCCCGCACGGGCTGCGGCGGACGTTCTGCACCGCCGGGCTGATCGCCGGGGTGCCGCTGCGCGACATGCAGTACGCGATGCGGCACGCCGACGCCCGTACCACCACCCGCTACGACATGGCCCGGGCGAACCTGGACCGGCACGCCGCGCACGCCGTCGCGGCCTACCTGGCCGGGATGACCTCCGGCTGACCGCCAGGATCACCGACCGGCGATGATCACAGGGTGAGCGAGCCAGACACCACCGACGCCCTGCACGTTCAGGCACAACGCGCGCTGCTCGACGGCCTGCGCCGCGGTGATGCCCTGAGCGAGCTCGGGCGCA
>JAHWJP010000082.1:5576-11500 GCA_019348355.1 Actinomycetota bacterium | reverse complement strand
CTCGACAACCCCTACCTCTGGCTGCGCTGAGCACAGCGACGGGCGCCGGGCTCCCCCGTGGGGAAAGCACGGCGCCCGTCTTCAGCGGTGCCACGACAGGCGTGGCAGATCAACTCAGCCGATCGGGTCACCGATCGAGCCGTGGCGACGGCGGGCGATGACCGCCGCCCCCATCAGGACGACACCGAGGACGGCGACGGCCGCACTCGCGCCGGTGCGGGGCAACTGCGCCCCGGGTGCCGCTGCCGCCGGCGTGCCGCCCACGGGGACGACGGTCGACGGCGTGGCGGCGTTGGCCTTGAACACGGCCGTGTCGGTCAGGTCACCGAGCACCAGGGACAGCGGCTCGGACAACAGGCTGGTCAACTGACCAGCAGGCAGCACCCCGGTCGGCAATGCCGCGGCCTGAATCCCGCCAGCGGGCAGAGCAACTGGCAGGCCACCCTTGATGAGGCCGTCGGTCAGCGACAGGTTGGCGGGGATGTTGAGTGTGTCGAGCGCCCAGGTCAGGGACAGCGCCTCGACACCGGCCCGGGAGGTCTTGGTGCCGTTCGCCTCGGACAGGTTCTCCTCGACCACGCGGAGAATCTCGATCTTCGGCAGCGGCAGGACGAGTCCGCCGACAGCGAAAGTGTCGGTGACCGTCTTCAGCAGACCATCCGCAGTGCTTTGCACCTGGCCAAGTCCGCCGCCACCGAGCAGCGACGCGATGTCGAGCGGACCCGATCCGAGCAGGTCGGTGCCGAGCACGTTGAGCCCCTCAACCTTGCCGGTCACATCAGCGTTGTCGGTGGCTCCGCTGCTTGCGAGCGTCTTGACGTCGAGCGCACCCAGCTCGAGCAGGGGGACGTCGAGCAGGTTCAGCAGGTCGGGTAGCGGGAGGCCGCCGATCGCCGGCAGGTCCAGCTGTCCCAGCAGCCCATCCAGCGCCGCCTCCAGGTCAGTGATCAGCGTGTCGAGCGCCGTCGTGAGCGGGTCACCCGTCAGGCCGTCAAGGGCGTCCACCTGGCCGACCAGGTTGTCAACGGTCACCTGATCGAGCACTCCGCCGAGGGCACCGTCGAGGGCGCCCGAGTCAAGCCCCGGCACCGCCTGAGCGCTGGCCGACCCGGCCGGGGCAGGAGCGGCGGCCTCAGCGGCGGCGACCTGCTTCTGAAGCTCGTCCACCGCGGCGTCCTCGGTCGCTGAGCCAACGACAGCCTGGAGTGCATCAATCTGCGCAGCGTCAAGCTGGCTGACATCCAGCAGTGCGAGTGCGTCGTCCGCGTTGAGCAGGTCCGACACCGTGTCAAGGTCTAGCAGGTCGATGAGCGACTCGAGCTGAGCCAGTTCGGGCGCGCTGATCAGGTCCAGACCGTCGAGCAGGTCCGGCAAGGTACCGACCGGAAGCGCCTCGAGGTCCAAGCCGAGAACGCCGAGAAGGTCAAGCAGGGCCGGCAGCTCCAGGCCCGCGAGGTTCAGCTGCTTGGTCGCGGCCGAGCCGGTCTTGCCGACCTGCGAGTTGGCGGCCAGCGACCCGTTCCCGAGAAGGTTCATTCCGATCAGGTTGACGTTGCCGAGCCCGGCTGTGGCCTTGGCCACCGGGCCGTCCGGGCCCACGAGTGCGGACAGGCTCCCGCTGGGGCTGGTCAGCGACAGCACCCCCGGAACTCCCTGGCTCCGGGACGGGAAGCTCTTCTCCTGCCCCGCGCCGACCTCGATCGGGCTGCCGACCGGGACATCGTCGGACAGCAGCGGGATGATCTTCACCAGGGCGGTGGTCCCGTCGAGGGTGCCGGTCGGGAGCTGCAGCCGCAGCGCCTCCAGCGACTTGCCCGCCCCTGACAGCTTGGCGAGCGAACCGGAGGAAAGAGCCGTCCCGAGACCCGGGACGGGGGCCGCTGGGGCCGCTGCGGTGGCCGGTGCGGCGAGGGCGGCAAGAAGGGCAGTGGCCGCCGCGGCGGACAACAGGGGCGAGGCACGCATAGGTAGCTCCAGGGAGAAAGGGTGCACGAAGGCTCGTGTCTGTCCGAAGCATTGAGGTCCGACTTCGCCTTGACCATGGTTCTTTTGGGCTATCTCCGGCCCAGAAAGTGGGCTCGGGGCCGGTCTGCTGGCACTTCGATGCACCTCGGTGCCCCGCGGTGTCCGCTCGACGGATCGACTGTCCGGTGCGTCACCCATGGGTCCTTGCATCGTTGATGGGTGCAGCGCCCGAAACGCCGGTCGCGACGAGCCGCGGGGTGATCAATGAACGATGTGCATGCTGAAAAGGGGCGGCTGCTCACACCGGGGGAGGTCGCCCTGATGTTCCGCGTCGACCCCAAGACGGTGACCCGCTGGGCGGCCGCTGGTCGCATCAGCAGCATCCGCACCCCCGGTGGCCACCGACGCTTCCGCGAGTCCGAGATCCGCGCGCTGCTCGACGGCGGCCGTAGTACGGCCTCGACCGAGCAGATCCCGGCCCAGCCACAGAGCGACCACACTCACGCATCTGTCTGATCTGACCAGACCCCTGCCGGGCGCTATCGTGCGCCCGGGACCAGCGGAGGGGGCTGCCCGTGCTGTACGGCGGCGGGTGCTGTCCGCCTTCGAGTTGTGCCTGGTCGTCTACTGCGTCTTCGAACGTCATCACGACGCCGGAGGCCGAGGTCCGCAATCCGCCCAAGCTGCTCTGGCGGTTCCTGGTGCTGCTGTTCCCGATGGTCGGCGGCATCGCCTGGCTCGTCGCCGGCCGACCGCAGGTTTCGGCGCAGCGCGGAGGGGGCGGACGGATTCCGGCGGAGTACGACCGTCCGGGGCGCGCGACGGCCTACTCCCCCGACGACGACGAGGCGTTTCTGCGCCGCCTGAAGGACCGCGCCGAGGACCAGCGCAAGAAGGCCGAGCAGGAGCGGCGCGCCCGCGAGGCCGGTTCCGACGCCTGAGTGGACGCGACGCCAGGCCGTCAAGCGGCATCACGCTTAGGCTGGGGAAGGAGGAGGTGGGCTGGTGTTCGTGGCATACGCGATAGGTCTGGTGCTGCTCGTCTACTGCACGCTGGACGTGATGTCCACCCCGGCGGCCTCAGTGCGCTCGCTGCCCAAAGCGGTGTGGTTCGCGGTCCTGGTCCTGCTGCCGGTGCTGGGACCGCTTGCCTGGCTGTTCGCCGGCCGTCCCCGCCGCGGCGCGACCCGCCGGGCGGCCGCCCCCGAGCGCGGTGCGCCGGACGACGACGAGGACTTCCTGCGTGAGCTTCGTCGCCGTGCCGACGACCACCGCCGGCGTGCCCGTGATCCTCGGGACGACGGGAAGCCCTGACTCGATCTTGGTGCCACACCCGCCCGGGCAGTACGCCGACCTGGCACCGAGATCGTGCGGGGCGGGCGAGCACCGCGGCTAGGCGCCGGCTCCCGGACGGCGCGCAGCCGCGCCGGCCGGCTCGCTGTAGGCGACCGTGACGACCCGGTCGTCCTCCCAGGTGATGCTCGTGAGCGAGGCCAGGCCACACTGCCGCCGGTCCGGCCGGTGCCAGAGCTTGCGGCCCTCGACGTAGCGGCGCACCGTCCAGATCGGCAGCTGGTGGCTGACGCAGACGGCCTCGGTGCCGCGCGCCTGATCGCGCGCGCTCTGCGCCGCAGCCAGCATCCGCTCGGCGATCACGGCGTACGGCTCACCCCAGCTCGGCACGAACGGGTTGCGCAGGTGCGGCCAGTGCTGCGGCCGGCGCAGGGCACCGTCGCCGACGCCGAACGGCTTGCCCTCGAAGACGTTCTCGCTCTCGAGCAGCCGCTCGTCGGTGCCGATCGGGACACCGAGCATCTCGGCGATCGGCGTCGCGGTCTCCTGCGCCCGCTGCAGCGGTGAGGCGATCACCACGGTGATGTTGCGGTCCTGCAGCGCCTCGGCGGCGTCGCGCGCCATCGTGTGACCGTCCTCGGACAGGCCGAAGCCCGGCAGCCGGCCGTAGAGGACGGCACCCGGGTTGTGCACCTCGCCGTGTCGCAGCAGGTGGACGGTGGTGCGGGTCATGTGCGGTCCTTTGCGCTCGGTGGGGCGATCAGCTCGGGGGCGCGCACGGCGGCCGCGGCGCGGGCGGCGTACGGCAGGGCCTCGGCCACGCGGGCGAGCGCCGGGTCGTCGTGCGCGGCGCCGACGAACCACGCTTCGTACGCACTCGGTGGCAGGTAGACCCCGCGGCTCAGCATCTCGTGGAAGAAAGCCTTGTAGCGCAGGATATTCTGCTGGCTGGCCGTCGCGTAGTCGACGACCGCGTGGTCGCAGAAGAAGACGCTGAACAGGCTGCCGGCGCCGTTGATCCGGTGCTCGACCCCCTCGGCGTTCAGCGCCTCGGCAGTCAGGCGCGCGACGGTCGCTGCGGTGGCGTCGACAGCGGCGTAGACCTCGTCGGTGCACAGCTCCAGCGTCGCCCGGCCGGCAGCGACCGCGAGCGGATTCCCGGACAGCGTCCCGGCCTGGTAGACGGGGCCTTTCGGGGCGAGCCGGGCCATGACGTCGGCGCGCCCGCCGAACGCCGCAGCCGGTAGGCCACCCCCCATCACCTTGCCGAAGGTGAACAGGTCGGGCGCCCAGCCCTCGCCGGCGCCCTCCAGCCCGTACCAGCCGGACCGGCTCACCCGGAAGCCGGTCATCACCTCGTCGAGCACGAGCAGCGCGCCGTACTCACGGCAGAGCGCCGCGAGCCCCGCGTTGAAACCAGGCAGCGGCGGGACGACCCCCATGTTCGCGGCCGCCGCCTCGGTGATGACGACGGCGATCGAGTCGTCGTGCAGCTCGAAGGCCGTCCGCACCGCGTCCAGGTCGTTGTAGGGCAGCACGATCGTGTCGGCGGTCGTCGCTCCGGTGACCCCGGGGCTGTCCGGCAGACCCAGGGTGGCAAGGCCGCTGCCGGCGCTGGCGAGCAGCGCGTCGACGTGGCCGTGATAGCAGCCGGCGAACTTCACGACCTTGGTACGCCCGGTGAAGCCCCGGGCGAGGCGGATCGCACTCATGGTGGCCTCGGTCCCGGAGTTGACCAGCCGTACCTGCTCCACCGGTGCCACGCGGTCGACCAGAAGCTCGGCGAGCTCCACCTCGCCCTCGCTCGGGGTGCCGAAGCTGGTGCCCTTGCCGGCCGCGGTCCGCAGCGCCTCGACGACCGCGGGATGGGCGTGGCCGAGGATGATCGGCCCCCACGAGCAGACCAGGTCGACGTAGTCGCGACCGTCGGCGTCCCGAAGATACGGGCCGATGCCGCTCACCATGAACCGCGGCGTGCCGCCGACCGCCGAGAAGGCCCGGACCGGACTGTTGACCCCGCCGGGGATGACCGCCTGCGCGCGGGCGAACAGTGCGTCGCTGGCCGGCGCGTCGTACGGGTAGGTCATGGCCTGCATCCTTCCCTTCCCTCGCTGCGCCACTGTGCCCGGGTGGAGCACAATGGTCGGATGACCGGTCAGGTGCAGGTGCTCCCGTGGCGGCAGCACCCAGGCAGCGTGTTGCTGCCGATGGCCGTGTGGGTGCTGGTGTTCGGGGGCCGCCTGCTGTGCAAGGGCTGCCAGCGGGTGGTCCCGCTGACGACGTTCTGGGTGCCGCTGCCGCTCGAGGACACCGTCCGGTTGCAGCACCACCGGCCGCGCTGAGCGTCCCTGGCGGGGTGTGGCAGATGGCTACAGTCGCGCACATGAGCACTGTCGCAGCACGGGACCTGCGCAACCACACGGCCGACGTCCTGCGCCAGGTCTCGGGCGGCACCACCGTCACGATCACCGTGAACGGTCTGCCGGTGGCCGAGATCAGCCCGGTCCGATCGGCACGCAGGCAGTTCCTGACGAAGGCCGATCTGATCGCGGTCATGACGACCGGCCAGGCCGATCCCGGGTTACGTAAGGATCTTGCGACTCTCGCCGGAGAAACCACCGACGACCTCGAGCCGTGACGTCTCGACCGGCGCTGCTGGACACCAG
>JAHWJP010000082.1:0-5476 GCA_019348355.1 Actinomycetota bacterium | reverse complement strand
TGCGAGCCCAGCGATCGAGCCTCAGCGGGTGCGGCGCAGGCGGAGCAGGCCGAGCACCGGCAGTACCAGCGGGATGAAGCCGTAACCCGCGCCGAACGCCGACCACACCGTCTCGTCCGGGAAGGCGTCCGGCAGCACCAGCGAGAGCAGGCCGACGACCAGCACGCCGGCGAGCTCGAACCCGCAGGCGGCCACCGCGAGCCGGCGCTGCGAGCGGGCCAGCGCCACGGTGGCGACGACGTAGACGGCGGCGGCGAGGGCCGAGAGCAAGTAGGCGACCGGCGCCTCGTCGAACCGCGTCGCGAGCTGCAGCCCGGCCCGCGACGACGCGGCGACCGCGAAGATCCCGTAGACCGCGACGAGCAGCCGGCCCGGCCCGGCCGCCACCGGCTCCCCCGATACGGGCTCACTCAACGGACGCCCACAGCCCGACCAGCCGCTGCTGCAACACGGCGACCACGAGGCAGACGGCCGCAAGGATCAGCGTGCCGTACCGGCTCTTCTCCTCCAGCGACCAGATCGCCCCACCGGGTACGAGCAGTGCCGACACGATGAGATAGCCCACGAAGGCGCCGACGTCGTCCGGCCGGTCACCCTGCAGCAGCCGCGTGATCGCGATGGCGGCCTGCGCGAGCAGCAGCAGCTGAAGCAGGAGGATGCCCTGCAGCAGGGGCTTTCCGGGCCGGCGGTCCAGGGCCGCGAGCGCGAGACCGGCCACGCCGAGCAACACCGCGAGGGCGGCGACCCCGGCCGCCAGCGGACCGATCACGGTGGGTCGATCACGATCACTGCTGCTCGAGCCAGCCGGCCGCCTCGGTCGCCCAATAGGTCAGCACCATCCCGGCGCCGGCCCGACGGATCCCGGTCAGCTGTTCGAGGATGATGCGCCGACGGTCGATCCAGCCGTGCGCCGCGGCCGCCTCGACCATCGCGTACTCCCCGGAGACCTGGTAGGCCGCGACGGGGACGTCGACCGCCTCGGTGACGGCCCGGACGACGTCGAGGTAAGGGCCGGCCGGCTTGACCATCACCGCGTCGGCGCCCTCGGCGATGTCGAGCAGCGCCTCGCGTACACCTTCGGCGGTCGACCGTGCCGGATCCTGCTGGTAGGCCGAGCGGTCCCCGAAGGACGGCGCGCACTCTGCCGCGTCACGGAACGGCCCGTAGAACGCCGAGGCGTACTTCGCGCTGTAGGCCAGGATCGGCAGGTCGGCGAAGCCGTCCGCGTCGAGCGCCGCTCGGATGGCCGCGACCTGGCCGTCCATCATCCCGCTCGGCGCCACCACCGATGTGCCGGCGCGGGCCTGCGCGACGGCTGCGGCGGCATAGCGCTCCAGCGTCGCATCGTTGTCGACCTCGCCGGTCTCGGTCAGCAGCCCGCAGTGGCCGTGGTCGGTGTACTCATCCAGGCACAGGTCGGTCATCACCACCAAGTCGTCGCCGACCTCGGCCACGACGTCGGCGAGCGCGAGCTGCACGATGCCGGCCGGGTCGTCGGCGCCACTGCCGCGGGCGTCCTTTTCAGCCGGGATCCCGAACAGGATCAGCCCGCCAAGCCTTGCCGAGACCGCCTCGTGGGCAGCCTTCTTCAACGAGTCCCGAGTGTGCTGGACGACGCCGGGCATCGAGGGAATCGGCTGGGGGGAGGTCAGGCTCTGCTTGACGAACAGCGGCAGAACGAGGTCCGCCGGTCGCACCCGCACCTCGGCGACCAGCCGGCGCAGGGCCGGAGTGCGGCGCAGCCGGCGGGCACGCGCGGCCGGAAAGCCGGTCACCGTTTGACGGCCGCCGCCCGCGCCACCTTGCGGCGATGCGCCGCGCTCGGCAGCGGGGCCACGTCCGGCAGCGCTGCCGTCCGACGCTCGGCGGCGAACGCGGCCAGCGCCTCGACCAGCGTGGCCACGTCCGGCTGCGGTGACAGCACGTCGACGCGCAGCCCCAGCTCCCGGGCGGTGGCGTCGGTGACCGGCCCGATGCAGGCGAGCACGGTGGTGTCGTGCGGCTTGCCGGCGATGCCGACCAGGTTGCGCACCGTCGAGGACGAGGTGAACAGCACCGCGTCGAACCCGCCGCCCTTGAGCGCCTCCCGGGTCTCGGCCGGCGGCGGGGCCGCGCGCACCGTCCGGTAGGCCGTGACGTCGTCGACCTGCCAGCCGAGCTCCTTCAGACCGGCGACGAGGCTGTCGGTGGCGATGTCGGCCCGCGGCAGGAAGACCCGGTCCAGCGGGTCGTCGCAGGCGTCCCACTCGGCGAGCAGACCCTCACCGGACTGCTGGCCGGTCGGCACCAGGTCGGGCCGGATGCCGAAGTCGAGCAGCGAGCGCGCAGTCGCGTCACCGACCGCCGCGACCCGCACGCCGGCGAACGCCCGGGCGTCCAGCCCGAACTCCTCGAGCTTCTCGCGCACCGCCTTGACGGCGTTGGCGGAGGTGAAGGCGACCCAGCTGTAGCGGCCGTCGACCAGCCCCTTGACCGCCCGCTCCATCGGGGCGGATGTGCGCGGCGGCTCGACCGCGATGGTCGGCACCTCGACGGGCACCGCGCCGTACGACCGGAGCTGGGCGGACAAGGCGCCGGCCTGGTCGCGGGTGCGGGGCACGAGCACACGCCAGCCGTAGAGCGGCCGGCCCTCGTACCAGGAGAGCTTCTCGGCCTTCTTGACCGGGTCGCCCACCACGATCACGACGTCGCCGGACAGCTCGGCAGCGGCCGCGACGGCCTCGACGCCATCCAGGGTCGAGACCACCGTGCGCTGGTCGGGGGTGGTGCCGTTGGTGGTGACGGCGACGGCCTCGCCCGCCCGTCGCCCGTGTTCGAGCAGGGCGGCAGCGGCCTTCGCCACGTCGCCGGCGCTGCCGATCAGCACCAGCGTGCCGGCCGAGCCGGCCAACGCACGCCAGTTGGTGTTGTCCTCGATCCGCGCGACGGTGCGCGGCAGGCCGACGGCGACACCGGCGTAGCCGGGCACCGCCACGGCGAGCGGCAGCCCGGGGACGACATCGAGGCGCTGCTTGGCCCGTAGCACGACCTCGGCCTCGCGCGCCCCCTCCGGCTCCACGAACGGATCCCCGGGCAGCAGCCGGACGACGGTCAGCCCGTCCTTGCCCGCGGCCACGAGGGCGGCGCCCTGCAGCTCGCCGGGTTGGGTGCGGACGATCTTGGCGTCTTCGCGTACGCCGGACAGGACCGCCTCGCCGCAGCGCACGTCGGCGATCACCAGGTCGGCGGCGGCGATCAGCGCGGCGGCGCGGACGGCGAGCAGCGCCGGTTCACCGGTGCCGGCACCGACGAGCGCAACCTGGCCGGGGGCCTTCTTTGCCTTCGCTCTGGGGCTCATGTGCGGGTCCCTCCCATCAGGTCCGCGGCGCCGAGGTCGAGCAGCTCGGCGGCGAGCCGGCGTCCCACCTCCACGGCCTCGGACGTCGGACCGGTCGCCGAGAGGCGGACCGCGTCTGTTCCGTCGACGGCGGCCACCAGGCCGCGCAGGTAGAGCTCAGGTCCGTCGCCGGGGTCACTGCCCTCGGCAACGACAGCGAGCGCTGCGACCGGCGCGGTGCAGCCGCCCTCGAGCGCCGACAGCAGGGCTCGTTCGGCCGTGACGGCGGTACGGCTGTCGGCGTCCTCGAGAGTCGCGAGCAGCGCCACCAGCTCGGCGTCGCCGGCTCGGCACTCGATCGCGAGCGCACCCTGCGCCGGAGCGGGCAACATCGTGAGCGGGTCGATCACCTCGCTCGCCTCGCCGAGCCGGTCCAGTCGGGCGAGGCCGGCGCGGGCGAGCACGACCGCGTCGAGCTTCCCGGCGGCGACCTTGGCGATGCGGGTGTCGACGTTGCCGCGCACGCCCACCACCTCGAGCCCGAGCCCGAGGCCGAGCAGCTGCGCCGTACGCCGTGGTGAACCGGTCCCGATCCGCGCCCCGGCCGGCAGCTCACCGATCGTCAGCCGGTCGCGCGCGACCAGCGCGTCGCGCGGGTCCTCGCGCAGCGGGACGGCGGCGACGACCAGCTCGTCGGTGGGTGCCGTCGGAAGGTCCTTGTAGGAGTGCACCGCGAGCTCGATCTCCCCGGCCGCCAGGGCCTCGCGCAGCGCCGTGACGAACACGCCGGTGCCGCCGATCTGCTCGATGGCCGCGCTCGAGGCGTCGCCGGCGGTCTGCACCCGGACCAGCTCGACGTCGCAGCCGAGCTGGTCGGTCAGCGTCGCGGCCACGTCCTGCGACTGGGCCAGGGCGAGTGCGCTGCCCCGGGTGCCGAGGCGCAGGTGGCGTCGGGTCACCGCGAGGTCCCGTCGAGCGGCCCGTCGGCGAGCACCGTCGTCACCGGGCTCGCCGTCACGGCGGCGGGCGCCGCACGGTCGAGGCAGAACAGCTCGCGCAGGGCGTCGGCGTAGGACAGCCCGGCAGGTGCCTCGGTGAGCTCCTTCACCCGCACGGTCGGGGTGTGCAGCAGGGTGGAGACGACCCGCCGGACCGCCGCCTGCACCTCACCGCGGGTCTGCTCGTCGAGCGCCGGCAGCCGCGCCGCGAGCCGGACCAGCTCGGCCTCGACGACCTGGTCGGCCCGGCTGCGCAGCGCGACCACGGTGGGGGCGACCCGCGCGGCGCGTTGCCAGGCCAGGAAGTCGCCGACCTCTGCGGTGACGAGGGCGCGGACGGCCTGGACGTCGGCGCCGGCCTCGGTCGCGGCGAGCTGCTCCTGCAGCGACGCGAGGTCGACGAGAGTCACCCCGGGCAGGTCCCGCACGCCCGCCTCGATGTCGCGGGGAAGGGCGAGGTCGAGCAGCGCCAGCGGCCGGCCGGCCCGCTCGGCCATCACCCGGACGACCAGGTCGCGCCCGACGACCAGTCCGGTGGCGCCGGTCGAGGACACGACGACGTCGGCGTGGCGCAGCGCAGACTCCAGCTCGTCCAGGCCGATGCCGGTGCCGTCCAGGCCGACGGCCAGCCGCTTGGCGTTGTCGGCCGTACGGTTCGCCACGACGATCTCGCCGGCGCCCGCCCGGCGCAGGGTGGCGCCGGCCAGCGCGCCCATCGAGCCGGCACCGATGACCAGCACCCGTCGGCCTTCGAGCGGACCGACAGCGGCGACCGCGCGCTCCAGCCCGACCGTGACGAGCGAGCGACCGGCGGCGTCGATGCCGGTCTCGCTGTGCGCCCGCTTGCCCACCCGCAGCGCCGTCTGGAACAGCTCGTGCAGGGTCGGTCCGGTGGCTGCGCTGTTGGCCGCCGCGTAGGCCCGGCGCAGCTGGCCGAGGATCTGGGACTCCCCGACCACCATGGAGTCCAGGCCGCAGGCGACCTCGAACAGGTGCAGGACCGCCTGGCCCTCCCAGTGGACGTACAGGTGGCGCTTGAGGTCGTCCAGCGGCACGTCGGACAACCGGGCCAAGAGGTCGCTGACCGCGTCGACGCCGGCGTGGAATCCCTCGGTGTCGGCGTAGACCTCGACCCGGTTGCACGTCGACAGCACGACGGCCT
>JAHWJP010000081.1 GCA_019348355.1 Actinomycetota bacterium | reverse complement strand
ACCGCTACTTCGCCGACGTCCCGACCATCGTGGTCGGCCCGGGGGTGAAGACCGGCGTGCCGATCCTCACCGACAACCCGCGCGAGGTCGGGCCGGACCGGATCGTGAACACCCTGGCCGCGCACACGCTCTACGGCGGCCCGGCGGTTGTCGTCGACTTCGGCACCTCGACCAATTTCGATGTCGTGTCGGCGCGCGGGGAGTTCCTCGGCGGCGCACTCGCGCCGGGGATCGAGATCAGCGTCGATGCGCTCGCGGCCCGAGCGGCCCGGCTGTTCAAGGTCGAGCTGGTCGAGCCCCGCTCGGTCATCGGCAAGAACACCAGCGAGTCGCTGCAGTCGGGACTGCTCTACGGCTTCGCCGGACAGGTGGACGGTCTCGTACGCCGCATCTCCGACGAGCTCGGCGGGCAGCCGGTCGTGCTGGCGACCGGAGGCCTGTCCCACCTGATGTTCAATGTCTGCGAAACCCTCGACCACCACGAACCGGACCTGACGCTGCACGGGTTGCGCTTGGTTCACGAACGCAACCGCTGAGCCTCAGCGCCGGAGCATCTCCGTCGGGCCGAAGCCGCGTACCGCCCCGACCTGGATCTCGGGCCGGACACCTCCCCTGCCCCAGAGCAGGAGCCCGGGCTGCGGGACGGGGTTGGGTGCCTGGCGGAGTTTGCGGGCCAGATCGTCAAGGACGGCGGCACCGAGCGGCTGGCGCTGCCATTTCGCCTCACCAGCGAGCACCGTGCGGTGTCCGAGCAGTCCGAGCACGTCGATCTGACACGGCTCCCCGGTCGAGGTCCACCATTCGTCGACCTGGGCGCCGGCCGGCAGCTCCCCGCTCGCCACGAGATGCGCTGCGTGCTCGCGGGCGGCCTGTTCAAACGTCCAACCCAGGTGGACCTGCCACTCGCCTGCGGTGTGCTGCAGTACGGCGGCGCCCTGCCCTGCCTCGATCCGCTGAACGCCGTTGGACAGGACCCGGAACCAGAAGCGCAGGTAGGCATCGTCGACGCGGTACTCGGGGCGCGCCTTCAGCGGAGCACCCAGGGGCGTGGCCGCACGGACGAAGCGCGCCCGCAGCAGCGCCTCCAGCGGACGATCGATCCGCTGCCCTGTTTCGTTCAGAATCTCGCTGCGGCGGGCGCGACCCTGACCG
Source organism: Actinomycetota bacterium (assembly GCA_019348355.1). Lineage (GTDB taxonomy): Bacteria > Actinomycetota > Actinomycetes > Mycobacteriales > SCTD01 > SCTD01. The sequence continues at coordinate 10,352 of JAHWJP010000081.1, read as the reverse complement.
ACCGCGATCAGGACTCGGCGGTGAGCCTCGGGCAGCGTGGCGAGCAGCAAGTCAGCATCCTCGAGCAGGACCCCGCCCGGCTGGCCTGCCAGGCGCAGCATGTTGTCCTCGGTGCTCTGCTCGAAGTCCCAGGCGTCGAGGTGGAGCGGATAACCGCCGCAGGCGGCATAGGCCTCGAACAGTGCCACCGGGTCGGGGTGTCCACAGAACACACTGGCCTCGGCAGCCGCGAACGGCTTGAGACGAAGCACATCGGTCGGGCGGCCGTAGAGCGGGCCCTTGTGGTCGAGGGCGTCCTCGATCAGGCCCACCGCGGACCCGGTCAGGATCAGCGTCAGTGCCACGTTCTCGGCGGTCACGACGAGTCGGTCCCACTCGCTCTTGACCATGCTGGTGAAGCCGGGGGTCGAACTCATAAGGTAGGTCGCCTCGTCGAGGACCACGACCAGGGGCCGCCGGCGGGCTATGTAGGCGCAGGAGGCGATCGCCCGCTCCCAGGTGGACGCGGTGCCGAGCGGCGGAGCATCGGCGCCGAGGGCGGCGCTCATCGCCTCACCGAAGCGACGCAGCTGGTCGCGCTCGCCGCCCTGCGTCGCTTCGAAGTAGATCGGTGTCACGCCGTCGGGGACCTTGTCGAGCAGGTGGTGCAGGAGGAAGGTCTTCCCGACCCGTCTGGCACCGGCCACGACAACCAGCTGCGGGCGGCCGTTGGCTCCGTGGTCGACAGCCTTCTGTAGGCGGGCAAGCTCGCTCCGGCGGCCACGCAGGGGACGGAGTGTCACACAAGCAGAGTACGCGTGGCGTGGAGGCCTTGCCGAATCGGTGCCTACCACTTACGGTCCTTGCAATCGGAGGCTCCTTTGCGGTCAGGGCCCGTTGGTGGTGGCCGAACCCTTTCTGTCGTACTCCTCCGATAGCAAGGACACGTCCCCGACCGAGTAGCCAGAGGTGCCCGTGACCAGCTTCCAGCAGATGGCTCGGACCGCAAGCGGTCACGAGCCCTACCGCTGGCAGGGGCGGGTGGCTGTGGACGGCCTACCCGAGCTCCTGGCCGTCGAGACCGGTGCCGGCAAGACAGCAGGCGTGGTCCTGCCATGGCTGTGGCGCCGGCGGCTTCACCCCGACCCCGCCGTACGCGGAGCCACCCCCCACTGGCTGGTGTTCTGCCTGCCGCTGCGCGTTCTGGTCGAGCAGGTGGAGGCGGAGGTCAGTGGCTGGCTCCGCCGGCTCGACCTCACGGAGGCCGTGCCGCTCCACGTCGCGATGGGTGGCCGTGAGGACGCCCGGGATCCTTGGCGTCTCCATCCGGAGCGAGACGCGATCGTGCTGGGCACGGTCGACATGCTGGTCAGCCGCGCACTGAATCGCGGCTATGGCGCCAGCCGCTTCAGCTGGCCGATCGACTACGGGCTGTTCAACAACGGGACCCACTGGATCTTCGACGAGGTGCAGCTGCTCGGACCGGCGCTGGCGACCGGTCGCCAGCTCCAGGGCCTGCGTGGCGACCTGCAGACGGCGCTACCGACATCCTCGACCTGGATGTCGGCGACCGTGGATCGGCCGGCGCTGCGCACCGTGGACAACCTCACCGTTGACAGCGTGGTCGCGCTCACCGACGAGGACCGCGCCGACGCCCGGCTAGCCGTGCGCCTGGGCGCGACCAAGACCGTGCGGCAGGTGTCAGTCGATCCGACCGACAAGAGGCGCCCGGCGGCACTCGCTCGGGAGCTGGTCGTCCGTCACCGTCCCGGCACGCTCAGCCTGGCGGTGCTGAACACGGTCCGCACCGCCCGCGACGTTCACGCCGAGGTCATTCGCCAACTCCCGGGGGTACCGGTTACGCTCCTGCACAGCAGGTTTCGACCGGGTGATCGTCGCGAGCGGGTGGAGGAGGTTCTCGCAGACCTGGACCCGGCAGGTCCCGGTCGCGTGGTGGTCTCGACCCAGGTCGTCGAGGCAGGCGTCGACCTGTCCGCTGCCACGCTGCTCACCGAGGCCGCTCCGTGGCCGTCGATCGTGCAGCGGGCGGGCCGCTGCAACCGCGACGGCCTGGCTGACGACGCGGTCCTGCTCTGGGCCGAGGGCTTGAAGACGAGCGCTCCTTATGACGCGGTGGATGTGGCCGCGACGACCCTCGCTCTGATGAAGCTGGAGGGCGTGTCCTGCACGGCCACTAGCTTGCGCGCGCTGGACGTCCCCGTCGTCCGGCAGGTCCATGCCGTGCTGCGCCGTACTGACCTTCTGGGGTTGTTCGACACCGCTCCTGACCTGTCCGGTAACGACATCGACATCACACCCTTCATCCGGGTGAGCGACGAGCTGGACCTGCAGGTGGCCTGGCGGCCGCTAGACGGGACGCGACCAGGTCCGCACGAGCCGACACCGGCGGCCGCAGAGCTCTGTCCTGTTCCCGCCGGCAAGGAGCTGCGTGAACTGGCCACCAAGGCGATGCTCTGGCGGCTCGATCACTTGGCGCGGGGCGAGCACACCTGGGTCCGGCTGGCCGCGCGCGACGTGCGCGCCGGCATCGTCGTCCTCGCGGATTCCCAGGCCGGCGGATACTCGCCGGCGCAGGGATGGGACCCAGCCTTGCGGGGGCCGGTGCCCTTGGTGGGTGCAGACAGTCAGCCCGGCCCGGTGATTCCTGATGAGACGTTGCCCGATGACCGACTGAGCTACGCCACCGGGACCTGGGTGACGCTGCAGGACCATCTTCGCGACGTCGAGGCCGAGGTGAGAGCGATTCTTAAGGTCCTCGGTCCGCCCGGTCTCGGGGCCGGCCAGATGGAGGCCGCCGCCGTGGCCGGCCGGCTGCACGATGTCGGCAAGGCTCACCGGGTCTTCCAGAGCACCATGGAGCGCTCTGCGCCGGAGCCGGATCGTCCTGGCAGAGCGGCTGGCGCCCCCTGGGCCAAGAGTGGTGGACCACACCGGCCCCGCCACTCCCCGCGGTTCTTCCGGCACGAGCTGGCCTCCGCGCTAGCCCTGCTCGGCGACGGGGCCGACGCGCTCCGTGGCGTGGCGGAGCCCGAGCTGGTGGTCTACCTGGTGGCTGCGCACCACGGTCGGATCAGGCTCGCAATCCGGTCGGTGCCGGAGGAGGAACAGACCGGCCGCGTGCTGGGGATCGCCGATGGTGACGTGCTCCCGGCGGTGCGGATCCCCGGCGGAGAGCTGCCCCCCTGTCGACTGTCGCTCACGCCGGTGCAGCTGGGCCGGGCCGCCGACGGGGCACCGTCCTGGGCCGAGCGAGCGCTGGCCCTGCTCGCTCACGAGGATCTCGGGCCGTTCCGCCTGTCCTACCTCGAAGCGATCGTGCGGCTGGCCGACTGGCGGGCCAGCGCGGCGGCAGAGGTGCAGACATGACCGACTACGAGCACCGGTTGGCGGGCTGCCGACCCGAACCGCTCGGCTCCTACCTCAAGGCGCTCGGTGTCCTGCGGCTGGTGGCCGAGCAAGCAGACCCGGGTGCCTCCGGCCGGTGGGCTTCCGACGGCTTCGTGCTCAGCAGCACGATGGACGACGAGGCGCTGGCCCGGTTCTTCCTCGACGCCTACCGGCCGACTCCGCTGCTCAGCCCGTGGAACTCCAGCAGCGGCTTCGGCCCGGAGGGCGCCGGCGAGCTGGCCGTGATCGAGGCGTCGACCGACCCGCGGCTCCAGCCCTATCGCGAGGCCATCACGGTCGCCCGCGAACTGCTCGCCGACGACCCGGGCGGTGGCCGATCCAAGGAAGAGCTCCTTGCCGAGTGCCGGTCCCGGATGCCCGACGCCTGTGTGGCCTGGCTGGATGCGGCGGCCGTGCTGACCGACGGCCGGCCGGTCTTCCCGCCGCTTCTCGGCACCGGCGGCAACGACGGCCGGCTCGAGTTCTCGCGCAACTTCCATCAGCGCGTGCTCGACGTTCTCGGCCTCACGACGTCGAGGGGCCACGACTGCGCAGCCTGGTTGGACGACGCTCTGCACGATCTCGACCGCAGCTCCGGGTTGCGTGGGCGTTCGCCGGGCCAGTTCGACCCGGGAGCGGCCGGCGGCGTCAACTCCGCACCCGGCGGTGCTGCGGAGAGCGTCCTCAACCCGTGGGACTGGGTGCTGTTGCTCGAAGGGTCGTTGCTCCTGGCGAGCGGAAGCGCGCGCCGACTGGCTGCTGGTGCCTCCGGCCGGGCGGCCGCCCCCTTCACCGTCGACGCATCCGCTGGTGGCTACGCCAGTGCCTCCGACGCGGAAGGGACACGAGGTGAACTGTGGGCACCCCTGTGGTCCCGGCCCGCCGGGGTCAGCGAGATACGCCGCCTGTTCGCCGAGGGCCGCGCGGACTGGCGTCAGGGCCACGCCCGGAGCGGCCTCGACCTGGCCAAGGCGGCCGCCAGCCTCGGGGTCGACCGGGGTATCGAGGCCTTCTCCCGGCACGCCTTCGTCGAACGCTTCGGCCTGTCCACCGTCGCCGTCGCCGTCGGCCGGGTCGCCGTGCGTGATCGGTCGGCAGTGGCTCCACTGGCCGAGCTGGACGGCTGGCTGGACCGGGTGCGCCGAGGTGGCAACCCGCCCGCGGCCGTGAGTGCCGGTCTGCGCGCCGTCGACCGGGCCAGCTTCGAGCTTGCCGCCGAGGGAGGCGGCGACCGGCTGCTTCGCGTGCTCATCGAGGCGGCCCGTCTGGAGGCCGCGGTCGGGCGATCCACGTCGTTCCGCGACAAGGCCGGGCTGCTGCCGCTGCGTGGTCTCGATGCCCAGCGGTGGATGCATGCGCTGGACGAGCAGGACCTGGGACCGGAGGTCCGCCTCGCGGCATGCCTTGCGTCCGGGCGCGATCAGCTCGCAGGCGCGACAGCACGGGGCGGCCCAGGGGCCCTACGTCTTCTGCTCCGGCCGATCAAGGTCGATCCGCGCGGCCGGCTGGCGTGGACCGATGCCCCGGCGCCGGTGGACGGCCTCGGACGGCGGCCTGTCCCCGTAGTTCTCGCAGACGCGCACTCCCGGCGTGTGGTGGAGCTGATGCAGGAGCAGCGGCTGGCCGGACATCCCGACCAGCTGGGCATTTCCACCCACTTCCGGGTAGCTCGACCGGCGGTTCTGGCTGACGTCGCCGATCTGGCATCGGGACGCATCGACGAGTGCCGGCTGGGAGAGGCGCTCGCCGCCTGCCTGCTCCTCGACTGGCCCTCCAACGCGGACAGCGTCGGCGCGTCGACCCGGGCCGGTGCTGCCGTCCCGCCGTCGTTGGCCGTGCTCGGGCCATTCTTCGCTTTCCAGCCGGCCACCTCATCGGTCTCATCGGATGACAGTTGGCACGAGCGGCTCCGCCGCGTTGCGCTGCGACCCGGGGCCGCCTGGCCGGCCTTGCTCGCGGCGGATCGCCTGCAGCCGGTCTTGGCTGCCGCGGTCCGTCGACTGCGAATCGCTGGCCTCGAGCCCGTCCCGCGGAACGCCGCACGGATGGCGGCTGGGCTGGCAGCTGGAGGGGGTCCGCGCCTCTCGGCGGCGTTGCTCTGTCGGCTCTCGTCCCGCGACCGGATCGCGCTCTTACGCCAGGTCTGCCCCGACTCCGACCTCTCGTCCGGCACCGGGCCCGAGGCCCGACCCTTCCCACCACCTCAGTAGCCCAAGGAGATCCCCGTGCCTGACCGCCAGCACCTCGACGTCCGCCTGCAACCGTTGGCCGGTGCGCGCTTCCAGCCGACCGGGTTCCCCGACGTGGGTCCGGCGCTCTTCCAGCGGCCGGTGGGGGAACACGACTGGCAGGACTGCCTTCTCCTCGAATCGGCCCAGTCGATGGCCAACCATCTCGAGGCCACCTCCTGGGATGAAGGTGTGCACGCGCCGGTGTCCGCGTTCGCGGACCTGCCGTACGTCCGGGTGGTCGGGACGGACGGCGGTTACCTCACGTCCAGCCGTACCGAGCCGCATCGGCTGGCCGCCGGCTTCGTCAAGGACTCCGCACTCAACGGCGTCAACATGAGGAACGTCATCAAGGAGAGGCTCGGTTTGCGCGATGACTCCCCCCGCGCGCCCCGCGACATCGCGCTCGCCGTCTTCGCCCTCGACCCGATGTGCCTGGTGCACGGCGTCTTCTTCGCCGAGAGCGCCAAGGTGTGGCCCGGTCAGCCGAAGGTGGCCAGGGCACTGACCGCTTTCGTGGAGGCGCATGACGTCCGCCCCGCGGTCTCCGGTGGCGTCAAGCGCGACGACGTCCGGCACAGCGTCGCAGACACCGGTGGCGCCAAGGAGGGTTACGGCTTCGTACCGTTTCATCGCACGGAGTACGTCGCCCGCGACATCGTCGCTTCGTTCGCGCTCGATCTGGACCAGCTGGCGTCCTACGGCCTGCCCGAACCGGCCACGGCGCTGCTCGCTGCTGCAGCGCGGTGGGAGGTGCGGCGGCTGCTGGACGGAGGATTCCGGCCGCGCACCGCATGTGATCTCACGGTCGTGGACACCGCATCCGTCGACGCTGTGCTCCCGCCGCTGGAGCAGTTGACGGACGAGCTGTCCACCCTGGTGGGCAGATGCGGAGACCTCCTGGCCGGTGGGGAGCCGATGGTGGTGACGTGGGACGGCGGAAAGGCCAAGCCCAAGAAGGCGGCGACATGAGCACCGCGCTCGCGTTGCGCTTCCCGACCGGGCGCTACCACGCCACACCGTGGGGGCGAGCGGTCAACGAGGCTGCGATCGAGTGGCCACCCTCCCCCTGGCGACTGCTGCGGGCGCTCTACGCAACCTGGCAGTGCCGCGCCTCTGACATCGACGGCACCGCAGTCGAAACTGCGCTGGGGGCGCTCGCCCAAGCGCCGTCGTTCCGGCTGCCCCGACATGCCGAGGCCCACACGCGTCACTACTACCCCGATGCCGCCTACGGCACGGACAAGGTCTTCGACCCCTTCGCCGTGCTCGATCCTGTCGCCGAGCTGGTGCTGCGCTGGCCCACCTCGCTCGACGAACAGAGCCGGGCCGTCATCGCGCGGCTCAGCAGGTTGCTGCCGCATCTGGGCAGGGCCGACTCGCTCTGTCAGGCTCGACTCCTCACCATCGAGGAAACCGAAAGGCTACCGAGTGACGGATGGTGCGACCCCGGCGACCTCGGGAGCCTCGAGCGACCGGCGACCCGCGTGCTCGCTCCCGTTCTGCCGCTGAACCTGGCGGCGCTGCTTGCGACGACGACCGCTGTTCGCCGCGGCGGTCGGACCACCCCTCCTGGGGCGCGCTGGCTCTCCTATCCCGCAGCGATACCGGCGCGGCCGCCCGCGGCTCGCCGGGAGTTGCCCCGACGTACGGCGGTGACGGCCGTCCGTTTCGCCCTGACGGGACCGGTCCGACCGACGCACCACCAGGCTGTGCTTTACGGACATGCGCTTCGACGGGCGGCGCTGCACCATGCTCCGGACTCGGCAACGCTGTCCGGTCGTACCACCGAAGGCATCCGCAGAGACGATCATGCTCATGCCCACTATCTCTTCCTCGACGAGAACGGCGATGGGCTGCTCGATTCCGCGGTGGTCTGGGCGCGCGAAGAGTTGGGCGACATCGATGTGGCGGCTTTGATGAGCATCCGGCAGCTGCGCTTCGGCGAGCCCGGTTTCAGGCCGTTGCGGTTGGCGGTCGAGTCCAGCGGATCAACGTCGGACCTCCTGCCCCCTGAGTGGGTCGGGCCGGCTCGGCGATGGCGCAGTGTCACGCCCTTCGCCCCCTACCGCCACCCGCAGAAGCGCCAACTCACCTCGGACTTCTTGACTGCGGAGGTGGGTCGCGAGCTGATGACGCGAGGCCTGCCTCCCGCTTCGGAGGTCCAGTTGACAGCCGGTCCCTGGCTGAGCTTTCGCCGTCGTCGAGAGCTGCGGGATCCAGAGTTGCGGGGCTTCGGTGTCGAACTGACCCTCAGCGAGCCGACCGCAGGACCGCTGGCGTTGGGCGCACTCAGTCACTTCGGGCTGGGCCTGTTTCGCCCTATCCGATGACTTCGCCGGTCCCGGACCTGGTGCCGGTCCGCATGGTCAACGAGTTCACGTACTGCCCGAGATTGTTCTTTCTGGAGTGGGTTTAGGCCCGATGGGCCGGTAGCGACGACACGGCAGACGGGCAGTACGTCCACCGCTACGTCGACAAGCCGGGAGGAGCGGCGCCGCTCCCCGAGGAGGGCGACCTCAAGGCAGCCCGCTCAGTCAGTCTTTCCTCGGACAGGTTGGGGCTGGTGGCGAAAGTTGACCTGCTTGAAGGTGCAGGCGGCCTCGTAAGACCGATCGAGCGCAAGCGCGGTACCGCCCCCGACAATCCGGAGCGGTCCTGGGAACCTGAGAGGGTGCAACTGTGCGGACAAGGACTGTTGCTCAGGGTTGCGGGTTACGTCTGCGACGAAGGTCTTCTCGTGTTCGCGGAGTCCAGGGAGCGTGTCCTCGTGCGCTTCGACGACGCGCTCGTCGACCGGACGCTGTGCTTGCTGGCTGAACTGCGTCACACCGCTGGACGGGACGAGCCGCCAGCTCCATTACTGGACAGTCCCAAGTGCCCGCGTTGCTCGCTGGTCGGCATCTGCCTGCCGGACGAGACCAACGCCTTGGCGGGGCGGCAGGAGCTACCGCTACGACGACTGATGCCCCACGACCCCAGCGCCCGGCCGGTCTACGTCTCGGAACAGGGCGCGGTCGTCGGTCGGGATGGCGGCCGTCTCGAGATCAAGCGCAAGGGGGAGCTGGTCGCATCCGTCAGGCTGCTGGATGTCTCGCAGCTCTGCATCTTCGGCAACGTGCAGGTCAGCACCCAGCTGCTTCGGGAGCTCTTCGTTCGGGAGATCCCGACCTGCTGGTTCAGTTACGGCGGCTGGTTCAGCGGCATCGCTGAGGGCCTGCCCTCCAAGCACGTCGAACTGCGTCGTCAGCAGGTCATCATGTCTGCGCAGGGCGGCTTGGACATTGCCCGCCGGATGGTGGCAGGCAAGATCAAGAACAGTCGGACTCTCCTGCGCCGAAATGCCCGGGAGGGCCAGCCGGATGCGCTCAGGCGATTGGCCACCGGCGCCGTGGCTGCCTTGACGGCAACCTCGTTCGGGTCCCTGCTCGGGATCGAAGGCGCTGCTGCCCGTACTTATTTTTCGATGTTGCCTGCCATGCTTCGGACCGAGCACCAGCTTCCCGGCGCGACGTTTGCCTGGGACGGGCGTAACCGGCGACCTCCCCTGGACGCAATCAACTGCCTCCTGTCCTACGCCTACTCGTTGCTGGTGAAGGAACTGACCGTAACGTGCCTGGCGGTCGGGTTCGACCCCTACTTCGGGTTCTACCAGCGCCCGCGCTTTGGCCGCCCTGCGTTGGCCCTGGACCTCGCCGAGGAGTTCCGGCCGCTGCTCGCCGACTCGCTGGTGCTGAACCTGATCAACAATGGGGAGGTCGGTGCGGCAGACTTCGTCGTCCGGGCCGGGGTGTCAGCCTGACCAGAGAAGGACGCAAGGCTGTCCACGCCGGCTGGGAGCGGCGACTCGAGGTGGAGGTCACACATCCCGTGTTCGGTTACCGCGTCAGCTATCGCCGGACCCTGGATGTCCAGGCTCGACTGCTCGCCGCCCACCTGCTGCATGAGGTGCCCGCCTACACCGCGTTCACCACCCGCTGACGCCGTGGCCCGCCGGCGATACCTCGTTGCCTATGACATCCGGCACCCGACGCGTCTGCGACAGGTCTTCAAGGCGATGAAGGGATACGGAGAGCACCTGCAGTACTCCGTCTTCCTCTGCGATCTCGACGGCGTCGAGAAGCCCGCCATGCTCCTGCACCTCGGCAGCATCATCAGCCATGGGGAGGACAGTGTGGCCATAGTCGACTTGGGTGAAGCACGGGAGTGGGGCAGCCTCTGCTTCGAGTTCATGGGCACACACCGTCCGCTGCCTGGCGGCAGCTCACTTGTGGTCTGATGCGAGGGCTGAGTTCGCGTGGCCGTGAGCGTGAGCGCTCGTTCGCTGGTCAGCCGGCTCGCGGCTGTCATTTGTCAAGATCATATGGTTGCGGCGGGACCTCCTCCGGTCAGCGCTCGCATCTCCTTCTGTTTCCGCAGGTCAGGCCCGCCAGAATTCAAGAGCTGTCTTCCCGGATGATCATCCGGGACTCCATTGCGGTGATGACGGCCGGGACACGATGGTGGAAGGCGAGTCGGTCTTCCCGGATGATCATCCGGGACTCCATTGCGGTGTGGTGCTGCAAGGCACGGACGCTTGGGTGTTGGGCACCGTCTTCCCGGATGATCATCCGGGACTCCATTGCGGTAGGCCCTGCAGGTCGAACTCCAGCAGGCTGTCGGCGGGTCTTCCCGGATGATCATCCGGGACTCCATTGCGGCGCCCACGGCAGGACGCGGCTCGCGGCCAGGTGCGCC